>PNMF01000218.1 GCA_013823485.1 Comamonadaceae bacterium | reverse complement strand
GCAGATCACCGGCTTCACCCTGCTCTCGCTGCTCAATCCGGCCTGGACCGCCGCGATGTCGGTGGCCTGGGTGGTGGTGGCGCAGGGCATCTGCGGCGTGGCCAAGGACCTGACCAAGACCGCCAGCAAATCGGCCATCAAGATCACACAGGCGCAGGCCAAGGCCGAGGACGGCGGCAACAACCAATTGTTCAAATGGGTGGCCTGGTTCACCGGCAGCAAGAACGCCATGAAGGGCTTCGGCTTCTTCCTCGGCGGCGTGCTGCTGCAGCTGCTGGGCTTCCAGCCATCGCTCTGGGCCATGGCCGGTTTGCTGCTGCTGGTGCTGGTCGGCGTGGTGCTGTCGGTGCCACCCATGATGGGCAAGGCCAAGGCGTCGAAGTCGGCCAGGGAGTTGTTTGCCAAGAACGAAGGCATCAA
>PNMF01000217.1 GCA_013823485.1 Comamonadaceae bacterium | reverse complement strand
CTCCCAGGCCGTGGCCGGATTTGCCGACCCGGGCGCCGACGCGAGCACCGCAGCCACGGCCCTGGAGCCGGTGCGCGATCTGTTCTTGCAGCGCGACGCGTTCGACGCCTGGGCCCTGCACTGGCGCGGCCGGCTGCAGAGCCAGCCCGGCTTCGACCCCGCCGCCACACAAGCGTTGATGCTCGCCACCAACCCCCAGGTGGTGCTGCGCAACCACCTGGGCGAAACCGCCATCCGGCACGCCCGCGCGGGTGACTTTGCCTATCTGCACCGCCTGCAGGCTGCGCTGCAAACCCCGTTCACCGCCCTGCCCGGCCACGATGACCTGGCCGACTTCCCGCCCGACTGGGCGGCCCACATCGAGATCAGCTGCTCATCCTGAAGGAGCTTGCATGGCATTTCCGATCCAGAAAACCGAAGCCGAATGGCGCGCCCTGCTGGCCGAAAAAGGCGCCGAACCGGCGGCCTTCGAGGTCACCCGCCGCGCCCACACCGAGCGTGCGTTCACCGGCAAGTACGAAGCTGTCTGGGCCGACGGCGGCTACCACTGCATCTGCTGCGGCAACCCCCTGTTCGAGTCGGGCACCAAGTTCGACGCTGGCTGCGGCTGGCCCAGCTTCTGGC
>PNMF01000216.1 GCA_013823485.1 Comamonadaceae bacterium | reverse complement strand
GATCATGTTGCCCGACAGCTCGGAGTCCACCGACTGACCGACAAAGGTCTCGATCTCGGCGTGTTCACCGCGGTTCGACATGCCCAGCTCCATCACGCCGGCAATCTCCTGGCCGAAACGCACGCAGCGGGTGCAGTGGATGCAGCGGCTCATCTCTTCCATGGAGATCAGCGGGCCCACATTCTTGTGGAACACCACGCGCTTCTCTTCCTGGTAGCGCGAGCCGGACCCCCCGTAGCCCACGGCCAGATCCTGCAGCTGGCACTCGCCGCCCTGGTCGCAGATGGGGCAGTCCAGCGGGTGGTTGATCAGCAGGAATTCCATGACCGACTTCTGCGCCTTGACCGCTTTGTCGGACTGGGTGCGCACGATCATGCCCTGGGTGACCGGGGTCGCGCAGGCCGGCATCGGCTTGGGCGCCTTCTCCACATCGACCAGGCACATGCGGCAGTTGGCCGCAATGGACAGCTTCTTGTGGTAGCAGAAGTGCGGGATGTAGGTGCCGGCCTTTTCGGCTGCATGCATGACCATGCTGCCGGGCGGCACTTCGACCTTCTGGCCGTCGAGTTCGATTTCAACCATGGTGTGTTCCGATGTCCGTCGATCGTCTGCCGATCAGGAGGTCTGGGATGCCGCTGCGGCGATCCTGGCCTCGAACTCGTGGCGGAAGTGCTTGATCATGGCGCGCAC
>PNMF01000215.1 GCA_013823485.1 Comamonadaceae bacterium | reverse complement strand
GTCGGCGTCGCTGGCCTCCATCAGGTGGGCCGCGATCTTCTTGGCCTTGGCCTCGATCTTGTCCAGCGCCCGCATGATGGCCGCACCGCCCACCGAGATGGAGCGCGAGCCGTAGGTGCCCATGCCGAAGGGCACGCGGCCGGTGTCGCCGTGCACGATGTCGACCTGCTGCGGGTCCAGGCCCAGGCGCGATGCCACCACCTGCGCGAAGGTGGTCTCGTGGCCCTGGCCGTGGCTGTGCGAGCCGGTGAACACGGTCACGCTGCCGGTGGGGTGCACCCGCACTTCGCCGCATTCGAACAGGCCGGCCCGGGCACCCAGGGCGCCGGCAATGTTGGACGGCGCCAGGCCGCAGGCCTCGATGTAGCTGCTGTAGCCCACGCCACGCAGCAGACCCTTGGCCTTGCTGGCTTCGCGGCGGGCCGGGAAGCCGGCCAGGTCGGCCATGTCGTTGGCCTTGTTCAGGCAGGCGTGGAAGTCACCGGTGTCGTACTGCAGGGCCACCGGCGTCTGGTACGGGAACTGGGTGATGAAGTTGCGGCGGCGGATCTCGTCCTGGCTCAGGCCCATTTCCCAGGCCGCGCGGCTGACGATGCGCTCCAGCAGGTAGGTGGCCTCGGGCCGGCCGGCGCCGCGGTAGGCGTCCACCGGTGCGGTGTTGGTGAACCAGGCGTCCACCTCCACATAGACCTGCGGGGTGGTGTACTGGCCGGCCAGCAGCGTGGCGTACAGGATGGTCGGCACGGCGGTGGCGAAGGTGGACAGGTAGGCGCCCAGGTTGGCGTCGGTGTGCACCCGCAGGCCGAGGAACCTGCCGTCCTTGTCCATGGCCAGTTCGGCATGGCTGACATGGTCGCGGCCGTGGGCGTCGCACAGGAAGGCTTCGCTGCGTTCGCAGGTCCACTTCACGGCGCAGTTGAGCTTGCGCGCGGCCCAGGTGACTGCCACATCCTCGGCA
>PNMF01000214.1 GCA_013823485.1 Comamonadaceae bacterium | reverse complement strand
CTCGGCCACGTTGTCCAGCAGCTGCATGTCTTCCGGGCGTCCCTGGCTACGGTCGATCCGGTCGACCATGCGCCACAGCCAGCCGGTGCCTTCGCGGCAGGGGGTGCACTGGCCGCACGATTCGTGCATGTAGAAGTAGGACAGCCGCTTGAGCGACTCGACCATGTCGCGCGAGTCGTCCATGACGATCACCGCACCCGAACCCAGCATGGACCCGGCCTTGGCGATCGAGTCGTAGTCCATGGTGCACTCCATCATGATGTGCGCCGGCAGCACCGGGGCGGACGAGCCGCCGGGGATCACCGCCTTGAGGGTGCGGCCCTTGCGCACGCCACCGGCCAGTTCGAGCAGCTTGGCAAACGGGGTGCCCAGCGGCACCTCGTAGTTGCCCGGCATCTCCACATCGCCGCTGACCGAGAAGATCTTCGTGCCGCCGTTGTTGGGCTTGCCGCACTCCAGGTAGGCCTGACCGCCGTTGCGGATGATCCAGGGCACCGCCGCGAAGGTCTCGGTGTTATTGATGGTCGTGGGCTTGCCGTACAGGCCGAAGCTGGCCGGGAACGGCGGCTTGAAGCGCGGCTGGCCCTTCTTGCCTTCCAGCGACTCGAGCAGCGCGGTTTCCTCGCCGCAGATGTAGGCGCCGAAACCGTGGAACGCGTGCAGCTGGAAGCTGAAGTCCGAACCCAGGATGCGGTCGCCCAGGTAACCGGCCGCACGGGCTTCCTCCAGGGCCGCCTCGAAGCGTTCATACACCTCGAAGATCTCGCCGTGGATGTAGTTGTAGCCCACCGAGATGCCCATGGCGAACGCCGCGATCGCCATGCCTTCGATGACCACGTGCGGGTTGTACATGAGGATGTCGCGGTCCTTGCAGGTGCCCGGCTCGCCCTCGTCGGAGTTGCAGACCAGGTACTTCTGACCCGGGAACTGGCGCGGCATGAAGCTCCACTTCAGGCCGGTCGGGAAACCGGCGCCGCCACGGCCGCGCAGGGCGGATTCCTTGACGGTGGCAATCACCTG
>PNMF01000213.1 GCA_013823485.1 Comamonadaceae bacterium | reverse complement strand
GTGCCGTGCACTTCCAGCGTGATGTCGTCGCTCTGGCCCAGCCGCACCCGCACATGGGCGCCGCGCGGCAGGCCGTCGCCGCCCAGCACCTGCATCACCAGCGGCAGGTTGTCGGCCCGCACCAGGTCGTCGCGGATCAGGCTGGCGGTCAGTTCGGTGATGCCGTTCTGGCGCAGGTACTGCAGCGTCCAGAAGCGCTCCATGCCGCCCTGGAAGCCGTTGTAGGCGGCGTAGGCCGCATCGAAGGCGCTGATCACCGAGAACAGGTTGGCGTCCTTGGGTTTGAAGGGCGCGGCCAGCGCGGCGGTCTTGCCGTGGCGGGCACAGGCAATGATCTGCCACTGGTTGACCAGGTCCACATAGCGGCGCAGGGGCGAGGTGCTCCAGGCGTAGCACGGCACCCCGATGCCGGCGTGCGGCTGCGCCTTGGTGCCCATGCGCACCTTGATGCCCGGCGCCAGGCTGGCCTGGCTGCGGTAGATGCCCGGCACGCCGCAATCGGCCAGCCACTGGCCCCAGGTGCTGTTGGCCAGGATCATGGCTTCGGCCACCATCAGGTCCAGCGGCGCGCCCCGCGAGCGGGTGCCGATGACCACGCGTTCGGTGCCGTCGGGTTCGCTGCCCTGCACGCCGTCGAGCTTGAAGGTGTAGTCGGGCCGGGTGAAGTTCTCCGGCTTGCCGCGCACCACCTCGCGCCGCGCCTTGAGGTGGCGGGCCAGCCGCCACAGGAACGCCAGCTGGGGCTGCAGGCCGGCGATTTCGGGCGGGGTGGCGTCCGAGGCCTCGCCGTCCAGCCAGGCCGGGGTGATGAAGGCATCGAGCTTGTCGTGCCGCAGGTTGTGGGCGATGGGCACCCGCTCCAGGGCGGTGCGGCTGTCCTGCACCGTCAGCGTGGCCTCATCGAAGCTCACATAGAGCGACACCGCCGGGCAGTCGCGCCCGGCCTCCAGGGTGTAGGTGTTGACCACCTCGTCCGGCAGCATGGTGATCTTGTGCCCCGGCATGTACACGGTCGAGAGCCGGGTGCGGGCCAGCTGGTCCAGCGGGCTGTCGGGCTGCACCGCCAGGCCGGGCGCAGCGATGTGGATGCCCACCACCACCGT
>PNMF01000212.1 GCA_013823485.1 Comamonadaceae bacterium | reverse complement strand
GCTGGCTGATGATGGCCTCGTAGTCGCCCGGGGCGTACTGGCAGTCCTTGTAGTTGGCGCGGGCGCGGTGGTCGCTCGGGATCGGCGGCATGTCTTCCAGCTTGTACTTGCCGAAGCGCTCGGGCCGGCGCATGGCCACCTGGCCTTCCAGGAAGTCGATGGTCTCGTAGCCCACCATGCTCTTGTCGCCCACGCCGCGCGTGTCGATGCCCGGGCCCATGACGCGCCAGCCGATCATCTTGGCGTTCTGGTCGTCCACCGGCACGGTCCAGCGGATCATGTGGAAGCGGCTGAACAGCTTCTTGGCCTTGCCGTCTTCCGAGGTGTAGGCGTGCAGGCTCAGGTTGGGCAGCACCTGGTGCTGCACCCGGATGAACATGTGGTCGTCGTCCGAGCGGCGGGCGCCCGAACAGGCCAGGCCCCGGCCGCCATGGATCGGCACGAAATGCATGTCCGGCGGCACCTCCATGCTGGCCGCGCCCACCTCGTCGAAGGTGGTGCCCTGGTAATGCTCACCGGTCACCTGCCGCTTGGCGTGCAGCGCCATGGTGTGGAAGTTGTCGGCCGCGTTGTCCTGCACCTGCAGCCAGTTGCAGTGCTGGAAGTTGCTGTAGGGCACCAGCTCGTCGCCCTCGGCCACGGTGAAGTTGCCTTCCCACTCGGGGAAGGGCGGCTCCTCTTCCGGCGGGCCCATGTAGGCAAAGATCAGGCCGTGCTTCTCGAAGGCCTTGTAGGCACCCTGGCGGATGCTGCAGCGGTAGCGTTCGCCTTCTTCATCCTCGCCCTGCGGGAAGGGCACGCGCAGGCAGGTGCCGTCAATGTCGAACTGCATGCCGTGGTAGCAGCAGGAAATGCCTTTCTCCTCGATCTTTCCGTACTCCAGCGAAGCACCGCGGTGCACGCAGTGCGCGTGCAGCAGGCCGATGCGGCCACTGCCGTCGCGGAAGCAGACCAGCTCCTCGCCCAGGATCTTCAGGAAGCGCGGCGTGTCGGTCAGCTCCATGGCCATGCACACCGGGTGCCAGAAACGGCGCATGTATTCGCCGGTGGGCGTGCCCGGGCCGACCTCGGTCAGCTCCGGGTCGTGGCCCGGCACCTTGTTGGTGAAGTAGCCGCCGTAGGGGATCAGCTTCTTCTCGGTCGGCTCGGCCAGGGTGTTTTTGTCGCGGG
>PNMF01000211.1 GCA_013823485.1 Comamonadaceae bacterium | reverse complement strand
CCACGGTGATGTTGAGCAGGTGCACCTCGTCCACGCCCGACATGGCCACCAGGTAGCCCAGCAGCAGCCGGCCATCGTGCCGCACCGGCAGGTGCCGGTCCTGTGGCAGCGGTTCGGCCAGCAGCATCACCGAGGGGTGGCCGGACTGGAGCGAGTCGAGAAAGTTGCGCCGCGTCCAGGGGTGGGCATAGGCGCTGGTCTCGACCGCGTGCACCGCGTCCAGATCGGCGGCCGTCATGGGGGCGAAGGTGAGTCGGCGCTGGGCCTGGCCGGTACCGGCGGACACCACCACACCCTCGGGCGCCGGCCACAGGCCGGTGGCCCAGCCGGGCAGGCCAGAGGCGGCTGTGTCTGCGCTGGCCGCCGCCGTCGCGACGCCGGTTTCGGGCGCCGAGGTGTTCATGGTGTCGCCCCGCTGGCCAGTTCTCGTTCGGCGGTGGTGCGGGCGACCTTGTCCCGCACATACATCGGCACCGCGGCGTGGGCGGGAATGGCCTCGCCGCGCAGCCAGGCGCCCGGCGCCAGCCGCAGCAGCGCTGCCGCCGAGGGCACCGCCGACAGCCACCGGTGGGTCTGCTGCAGCGCGGCCAGCGGGGGGCTGGCCGAGCCGAACACATTGCCGGCGAGCAGAGGCGTTTCGCCGGGGAGCGAATCGGCCAGCCAGTCGGCCAGCTGCGCCGGCGCACAAAGCCGCGGGGGCTGGCGCTCGGTCCAGCCGCCGTCCAGCCGCTGCCAGGCCGCCACATACAGCTCGTCCATGCGGGCATCGAGCACGGTGGCCACCGGGCCGTGGTGGTCGGTCGGCGTGGCGGTCTCGGCCAGGGCGAGCAGGGTGTCGATGGCCAGCACCGGCAGGCCGTCAGGATGTGCGGCGCTGCGGGTGCCGTAGGCCAGGCCCTGGGCCACCGCGCAGGCGGTGCGCAGCCCGGTGAAAGAGCCCGGTCCGCGCGCGAAGGCAATGGCGGACAGGTCGGCCAGCGTGCAGCCCGTCTGGGTCAGCAGCCGGCGCACCGCCGGCAGCAGGCTGGTGGAAGATTGCGGCCCGCCCGGCCCGGTGTGCTCGGCCACGGCATCGCCCGGCCGGCCGCTGCCCAGCGCCACCGACAAGGTGTCGGTGCTGCATTCGATGGCCAGGAATCGGGGGGGTGATGCGGCAGGCATCGGGGAATTATCGGCCACGCCCGCCGACCGTCGGCCGATAATGCCCCGGTGACCCGAGCCTCCCGCCCC
>PNMF01000210.1 GCA_013823485.1 Comamonadaceae bacterium | reverse complement strand
GCCGCGGCGCTTGCCTTCGATCAGCGCGTGGCCGGTCAGCCGCGCGCCGCTCACGCCATAAGGGTGGCCGACCGCGATGGCGCCGCCGTTGACGTTGAGCAGTTCGTCGGGAATGCCCAGCTTGTCGCGGCTGTAGAGCACCTGGCAGGCAAAGGCCTCGTTGAGTTCCCAGAGGCCAATGTCCTCGACCTTCAGGCCGGCGCGCTGCAGCAGGCGCGGCACCGCGAACACCGGGCCGATGCCCATTTCGTCGGGCTCGCAGCCGGCCACCGCGAAGCTGCGGAAGATGCCCAGCGGCTGCAGGCCCAGTTGTTCCGCGCGCTTGCCGTTCATGACCACGCAGGCCGATGCGCCGTCCGAGAACTGGCTGGCGTTGCCGGCCGTGACCACACCACCGGGCAGGGCGGCGCGGATCTTCTGCACCGCCTCCAGCGTGGTGTCGGGGCGGATGCCTTCGTCGCTGTCGATGGTCACCTCTTTGGTGGAGATGCGGCCACTGGCTTTGTCCACCACACCCATGACGGTGGTCATGGGCACGATCTCGTCCTTGAATTTGCCGGCGGCCTGCGCGGCGGCGGCGCGCTGCTGGCTGCGCACACCGTATTCGTCTTGCGCGAGCTTGCTGATGCCGTAGCGCTGGGACACGGTCTCGGCCGTCTGCAGCATGCTCCAGTACAGCTCGGGCTTGTGTTCGACCAGCCAGGGGTCGCGTCGCATGTGGGCGTTGGACTCGTTCTGCACACAGCTGATGCTCTCCACGCCACCGGCCACGATGGCCGGGCAGCCTTCGGCCATCACGCGCTGCGCGGCCATGGCGATGGTCTGCAGGCCCGACGAGCAGAAGCGGTTGACCGTCATGCCGCCGACGGTGACGGGCAGGCCGGCGCGCAGCGCAACGGCACGCGCGATGTTGCCGCCGGTGGTGCCTTCGCCGAAGGTGCCTCCCATGATGCAGTCTTCGATTTCGCCCGGGTCGATGCCCGCGCGCTGCACCGCGTGCTGCACGGCGTGGCCGCCCAGCGTGGCGCCATAGGTCATGTTGAAAGCGCCCTTCCAGCTCTTGGCCAGTCCGGTGCGCGCGGTGGAAACGATCACGGCGTCGATCATGTGGGTCTTCCTTGTGTGGTTCTGTTCATCAGGCGAAGGCTCTGCCTTCTTCAGCCAGCTGGCGCAGCAGCGGTGCGGGTTGCCACCAGTCGAAGGCGCCAGGCTCGGCGGCAAAGCCATTCAGCGCGCGCTCCACGTTGAACAGGCCCACCTCGTTGGCGTAGCACATGGGGCCACCACGGTGCGCCGGGAAGCCGTAGCCGTTGAGGTAGACCAGGTCCACGTCGGAGGCGCGCACGGCGATGCCTTCTTCCAGGATGCGCGCCGCCTCGTTGACCATGGCGAACACACAACGCTGGACGATCTCCTCGTCGCTGACCTTGCGCGCGGTCACGCCCTTGGCCTTGCGGTACTCGGCCACCAGTTCCTCGACCAGCGGATCGGGCAGTGCGTCGCGCACACCGGGCGCGTAGCGGTACCAGCCGGCGCCGGTCTTCTGGCCGAAGCGGCCGAGTTGGCACAGCTTGTCGGCAACGGTCGGCTCGTGCGGCACGCCGGCTTCGGCC
>PNMF01000209.1 GCA_013823485.1 Comamonadaceae bacterium | reverse complement strand
CGGGGCGCAGCAGGCTGCGGCTTCGGCGGGCTTGGCAGCATCGCCAGCCGGCATGCTGAACAGCGGCACATTGCCCAGCGTGTGGTAATGCTCCCAAGCCAGGCCCTGCGGGTCGGTCACCCAATACTTGTCGCTGTGGGCATAGCAGCAGGTGGTTTCGCCTTCATCGGCCAGGGTCATGTCAGCGGACTCGGCCTGGGCCTTCATCGCCAGCAGCTCCTCGGCGCTGTCGGTCTGGAAGCCGAGGTGGTCGACGCCGGGCTCGCCGCCGCGCGAGGAGATCGCGAAGTTGATGCGCGGGTCTTCAAGCATCCACTTGGCGTAGTCGCTCTCCTGGCGGGCTGGTGCGGCGCCGAAGAGCTTGGAATAAAAGGCAACACTGGTGCCGAGGTCGGCAACACGGACATGGACATGGAATCGCTTCATGGCGAGGCTCCTTGAAAGGGTTCTTCAGCAGGACTTGCTGGGTTTGCAGGCCGCTGCCGGCAGGCAGGCCGTGCCTTGGCAGCAGTTTTCGGTGAGGTAGTCGAGCAGCGCCGTCATCTGCTCGAAGGCCGCGCGGTAGATCAGGTAGCGGCCATCGCGCTGCTGGCTGACCAGCCCGGCGTTGGCGAGTTCCTTCAGATGAAAGGACAGGGTGGCCGCAGGCAGGCCCAGTTGCTCGCTCATCGCGCCGGGCGTGAGGCCGGTCTGACCCGCCACCACCAGCAGCCTGAACAGCTGCAGCCGGGCGCCATGGGCTAAGGCAGCCAGGGACTTGATCGCGTCTTGCTCTTCCATAATTCTATGATAATCGAAATATGGAATTTAAAACAAGCCCGTCCAGCGGGCTTGCCTGTTCAGTCGCCAAGTTCTTGGTCGCGAACCGTCCTCAGGCTAGGCGGCTGGAGCGCAGGGACCGGAACGTACTCCCTGTACGCGAGGGGCTCGAGCATCCGGCCAAGGACGCATGGGGGCGGCGCAGCAGAAGAACTCAGCCCGCGGCGATGCGCCCGGCCAGGTGCGCCAAGGCCTCTTCCACCTGATCGACTAGCACCAAGCACAGATCGCCGGGTTGCAGGCGCTCAAGCGCGGTGTCGATGGCGATGAACTCGCCACGGATCTCGTCGACACGGCGGGTGCGGCTGGCTCCCTCCAGGCCCTGGCGCAGCAGGGCCAGCACCTCGCCATCCTCGCGGCCGCGCTGGCAGGCGTCCTGGAACAGCAGCACATCGTCGAAGGCCTGGCCCAGGATCTGAGTCTGAATGCGGATGTCCTCGTCGCGACGGTCGCCGGCGCCGGAGATCACCACCGAGCGATTCTTGGCCGGCATGGCCTCGACGGCGGCCACCAGCGCGCGCATCGCATCGCCGTTATGGCCATAGTCAGCGATTACGGTGGCACCGCGGTAGTCCATTACATTGAAGCGGCCCGGCGCGTTGTCGGCATCGTTGGCGAAGCTGGCGACGCCACGGCGCACCGTGTCCCAGTCCAGCCCCACACCCCAGGCGGCAGCCACCGATGCCATGGCGTTCTCGACCTGGAAGCCGATGGTGCCGTTGCGGGTGATCGGGATGTCGCGCAGCGGGATGCTTTCGCGCCAGGAACCTTGCGCGGCCACCAGTTGATCGCCGTCTACATAGACGCAGCGCTTGCCCTGGGCGCGGTGCGTGGCCATCAGCGGGTGATGGCGGTCGGCAGCGAAGAAAATGACCTGGCCGGGGCAGACGCCCGCCATGTTCGCCACCACCGGATCGGCGGCATTCAGCACCGCATAGCCGGTCGGGGCGACGTTCTGCACGATC
>PNMF01000208.1 GCA_013823485.1 Comamonadaceae bacterium | reverse complement strand
CCGCCGTCCAGCTGGCGATGGCGCCGGCCTCGCTGATGCCCTCTTCCAGGATCTGCCCGTCCAGCGCCTCGCGGTAGCTCAGCACCGAACCGATGTCTTCCGGCGCATAACGCTGGCCCACGCTGCTGTAAATGCCGACCTGCTTGAACAGGTTGGCCATGCCGAAGGTGCGCGCCTCGTCGGCCACGATGGGCACCACGCGCGGGCCCAGCACCGGGTCCTTGAGCAGGTTGCCCAGCATGCGCACGAAGGCCATGGTGGTGCTCATCTCCTTGCCGCCGGCCTGCAGCGCGAAGCTGGCGTAGCGGTCCAGGGCGGGCACCGGCACCGGCTCGCAGGCGGTCTCGCGCCGGGGCATGGCGCCGCCCAGGGCTTCTCGGCGCTCGCGCAGGTAGCGCATTTCGGGGCTGTCGTCGGAGGGGCGATGGAAGCTCAGGCCGCGCGCCTGCTCGTCGGTCAGCGGCAGGTTGAAGCGGTTGCGGAATTCGATGAGTTCGTCGCCGTCCAGCTTCTTCTGGCTGTGCGTGGTCATCTTGCCCTGGCCGGCACTGCCCATGCCGTAACCCTTCTTGGTGTGCGCCAGGATCACCGTGGGCTGGCCACGGTGCGCTGCGGCCGCGGCATACGCGGCGTGGATCTTGACCAGGTCGTGGCCGCCGCGCTTGAGGCGGTCGATCTGCTCGTCGGTCATGCCCTGGGCGAGGGCCGCCAGCTCGGGGTTCTGGCCGAAGAAATGGTCGCGGTTGAAGCGGCCGTCCTTGGCGGCGAAGGTCTGCATCTGGCCGTCGACCGTGTCGCCCAGCGCACGCAGCAAGGCACCGCTGTGGTCGCGGGCGAACAGGCCGTCCCAGTCGCTGCCCCAGACCAGCTTGATCACGTTCCAGCCGGCGCCGGCGAACAGGCGCTCCAGCTCGTCGATGATGCGGCCGTTGCCGCGCACCGGGCCATCCAGCCGCTGCAGGTTGCAGTTGACCACCCACACCAGGTTGTCGAGCTTTTCGCGGGCCGCCAGGGTGAGCGCGCTCATGCTCTCGGGCTCGTCCATCTCGCCGTCGCCGAACACGCCCCAGACGGTGCGGCCCGCCGTGTCCTGCAGCCCCCGGTGGGCCAGGTAGCGCATGAAGCGCGCGTGGTAGATGGAGCTGATGGGGCCCAGGCCCATGGAGCCGGTGGGGAACTGCCAGAAGTCCGGCATGAGCCACGGGTGCGGGTAGCTGGAGAGGCCGCGCGCACCGCTGGCCTCGGCCGTGATCTCCTGCCGGTAGTGCAGCAGGTCGTGCTCGGACAGCCGCCCTTCCAGATACGCCCGCGCATACACACCCGGCGCGCTGTGCGGCTGGAAAAACACCAGATCGCCCTGCCGGCCGGCGCGGAAGAAGTGGTTGAAGCCGGTCTCGAACAGGTCGGCCGCGCTGGCGTAACTGGCGATGTGGCCGCCCAGCTCGCCATACGCCGTGTTGGCCCGCACCACCATGGCCAGCGCATTCCAGCGCATGAGCGAGGCCAGCCGTTCTTCGATGGCCAGATCGCCCGGGAACGGCGGCTGCCGGTCGGCCGGGATGGTGTTGACGTAGGGCGTGTTCAGGCTCGGCTTCCAGCCCACACCCTGGTGGGCCGCCAGACCGGCCAGGCCGTCGAGCAGCTGGCGCGCCCGGGCCGGGCCGGCCTGCTGCAGCAGCGCCAGAAAGGCCTCCTGCCATTCCGCGGTTTCCTGCGGGTCGGCGTCGATGGCGTGAAGGAGTTCGGTGGGGAGGGCAGATGGGGCGTTCATGGCGGAGCACTGTAGGCACAAGCACCCGGCATGTGCTGCCAAAATGGCTGCCGTCGGGCGGCCCGTCAGCACGAAATGCCGCCCGTGCAACCGTCGAAAGCACAAAGCACCATGGACCCGATCGACCGCCGCATCCTGCACGAACTCCAGCACGATGGCTCGCTCTCCAATGTGGAGCTGGCGCGGCGGGTGGGCCTGTCGCCCTCGCCCTGCCTGGCCCGGGTCAAGGCCATGGAGCAGTCGGGCCTGATCCGCCGCTATGTGGCCCTGGTGGACCCGGCCCGGCTCGGCCTCGGTCTGAGCGTGTTCATCAACATCAGCCTCAAGACCCAGAGCAAGGAGGCGCTGGCCCGCTTCGAGGCCGGCATTGCCGACCACGAGGAGGTGATGGAGTGCTACCTCATGACCGGCGATTCCGACTACCTGATCCGCGTGGTGGTGGCCGACATGGCGGCGCTGGAACGCTTCATCCTGGACCGGCTCGCCCCCATCCCGGAGATCGAGAAGATCCGCTCCAGCTTCACCCTGAAGCAGGTGCGCTACAAGACGGCGCTGCCACTGCCGGGGCGCTGAAGCCGCCGGCAGCGGGCAGCATCGGCCTCACCCCCGCGC
>PNMF01000207.1 GCA_013823485.1 Comamonadaceae bacterium | reverse complement strand
ATGATCATCACCAGGAAGGCCAGCGCCACCAGAGTCAGGATGCCGGTGATGTAGGCAATCGGAATGGTGCGCTTGGGGTCCTTGGCTTCTTCGGCTGCCATGGCCGCGCCCTCGATGGCCAGGAAGAACCAGATGGCGAACGGAATGGACGCAAAGATGCCGGCCCAGGTGGCCATGGTGAACGTGCTTTCACCGGCCCAGCCGTTGGCCACAAAGTTGGCCATGGACCAGCCCGGCGCCACCACGCCGGCAAACACCAGCAGCTCACCGACCGCCAGCAGCGTGACGATCAGCTCGAACATGGCGGCAATGCCCACGCCCAGCGCATTGAGGGTGATGAAGATCACATAGGCGCCCAGCGCCGCCACCTTCGGGTCCAGCGCCGGGTACTGCACATTCAGGTAGGCGCCGATGGCCAGCGAGATGGCCGGCGGCGCAAACACGAATTCCACCAGCGTGGCATAGCCCGTAATGAAACCGCCGGTGGGCCCGAAGGCCCGCCGCGCATAGGCGAACGGGCCGCCCGCGTGCGGGATTGAGGTGGACAGCTCGGTGAAGCTGAAGATGAAGCTGGTGTACATGACCGCCACAAACGTGGTGGCCACCAGGAAGCCCAGCGTGCCGGCGCTGGCCCAGCCATACGACCAGCCGAAGTACTCGCCTGAAATCACCAGGCCGACGGCGATGCCCCAGAGAGAGAAGGCGCCCAGGACCGGCTTGAGGTCGCGGGACACCTGTTGGGTTTGGTTTGACATGGAAATGCTCGTGGTGCACCTGAAACGGCTCAGGCAGCCTGCGGTGCATGGTGCGGGCGCGGGCTGCGGCAGCGGTATCCGGATTCGGCAACACCGGCCGGGTGCACCGATTTTTTCCGATTCGGGATACGGCGACCCGGGTTTTCCGTAGGTGGGTGCGCTGGCATGGAACTTGATACTTCACGCCTCACCTGCGGCAACACGGCCCATCCCATGTCCATTCCGCCCAACCTGGTGCATACCGCGGCCGGCGCCGCCGACGGCAGCGCCCAGTACCGCATCAAGCGCTCCCGCGAGGTGCATGTGCACGCCGACAACCTCGACGCCTGGGAACAGCGCTACGAACAGACCTCGCACGGCCTGTTCAGCGGCCAGGTGCGCGAGCTGATGGACGCCGACATCCAGCTGTTCGAGGAAGAAGCCAGCTGCGCCACCAGCCAGCACTGCCAGCCCTGGGACAGCGGCGTGTGGATCGGGCTGGCAGTGCCCGAGGCCGCCAGCGGCCTGCGCTTCATGGGCCGCCCGGTGGACGGCACCCAGCTCATGCTCTCCAGCAACGGCCACCCGTTCGACCTGCAGGTGCCGGCCGGCTGCGGCCTGTACGGCGTGGTGCTGCACCAGGACCGGGTGCTGCAGCACCTGCAGCAGGTGCACCACCGCGACTGGCCGCAGGCCGCCCACCTGGCGCCCAGCGTGCAGCCGCTGAACCTGCTGCAGCGCCTGCGGCTGGTGGGCATGCTGCGCGAGGTGCTGCGGTCACTCGAAGCCGAACCCGGCGTGCTGCGCTTCGACGCCAGCCGCCACGCCCTGCACGACACCCTGCTCACCGTGCTGGCCGACACCCTGGCGCCCGACGCCGTGTGCGACGCCGCCCCGCCCGCCCTGCGGCGCCGGCAGGACATCGTCGACCGCGCCCGCGAACTCGTCATGGCCCACCCCGAGCAGCCGCCCCTGGTGGAACAGCTGTGCGTGCAACTGCACGTGACCCGCCGCACCCTGCAGAACTGCTTCCAGGACGTGCTGGGCATGAGCCCCGCCCACTACCTGCGCACCGTGCGCCTGAACGCCGT
Source organism: Comamonadaceae bacterium (assembly GCA_013823485.1). Lineage (GTDB taxonomy): Bacteria > Pseudomonadota > Gammaproteobacteria > Burkholderiales > Burkholderiaceae_C > Hydrogenophaga. The sequence continues at coordinate 759 of PNMF01000207.1, read as the reverse complement.
GCGCCGCGAGCTGTGCGACGCCCGCCGCGAGGACACCATCGCCGACATCGCCGCCCGCTGGGGCTTCTGGCACATGGGCCACTTCTCGCAGGAATACAAGGCGCTGTTCGGGGAGACGCCGTCGCAGACGCGGCAACACGAGGTGGTTTGCTGAGTGCAGTAACGAGCGGGGCACCCGCCCCCGTGTTCGTCTAGGCGGTCGGCAGCTGCAGCCGGCGCTGCAGTTGCTGCTCGCCCACCATCGCATCGTCCAGCCCGGACATCACCACCCCCGCCAACTCCGCCACCCGGGCTGCCACACCGCGCAACTGCAGCGCCGCCACCGGCTGCTCGGCCAATTCGATCTTGGGCAACAGCAGTGCCAGCGCCTCGATCTCCCAGGCCGCTTCCAGGCAGGCGCGTTGGCGGGTGGGGGACAGGGTGATGGGGGCTTCGGGGGCAGCGCATGGGCTGCCGAGGTCGGGGACCTGGGACATGGTTTCTGGTTCCTCTTTGCGGCTTGAAACCACCCCATGCGTTCTTACGCGCAAGGGGTGGACGGGATGTTAAGAACACGGCAAAGAGGCCCGTGCGGCCATCCTTGCGGGCAGGCCCATCCCGCCCATAACCGGTAGGCCTGCAGAAGAGGCCAATGGACGCGCAGAGGTTGCGCATCCGCAGGCATCCCGCAAGGGAAGCCCGCCGTGTTGGGGCATGACGAAACCTCACTGTCGGGGAGGTTGCACCGCTCTAAGCTTTGGTGTTCTTACGCACCGGGCC
>PNMF01000206.1 GCA_013823485.1 Comamonadaceae bacterium | reverse complement strand
ACCTGGGCCAGAGCTACATCGTGGACTCGTTCATGGTGGTGGTGCTGGGCGGCGTCGGTCAGCTCGCCGGCACGGTGTATGCCGCGCTGGGCCTGGGCCTGCTCAACAAATTCATCGAGGGCTGGGCCGGCGCGGTGCTGGCCAAGATCGCCGTGCTCGTCTTCATCATCGTGTTCATCCAGAAACGCCCCCAGGGCATCTTTGCCCAGAAGGGCCGGAGCGCGGAGGCATGACCCACCCGACCGCCAACCCCGTGGCGCTGCCCGAACCCGGGCCGCTGCTGACCCGCGCCGGCTGGAGCGCATTCCTGATCGCCTTGCTGGTGGTGTGTGCCGTGGCGCCGCTGCTCAACCTGGTGGTGCCCGAAGGCCATCCGCTGCACCTGAGCGACTACCTGGTCGGCCTGCTGGGCAAGATCATGTGTTACGCCATCTGCGCGCTGGCCATGGACCTGATCTGGGGCTACACCGGCATCCTGAGCCTGGGGCACGGGCTGTTCTTCGCGCTGGGTGGTTATGTGATGGGCATGTACCTCATGCGCCAGATCGGCCGCGACGGCAACTACCAGAGCGATCTGCCCGACTTCATGGTGTTCCTGGACTGGAAGGAACTGCCCTGGCACTGGGCGCTGTCCGACAGCTTCGTGGCCACCCTGCTGCTGGTGGTGCTGGTGCCCGGCCTGGTGGCCTTCGTGTTCGGCTACTTCGCCTTCCGCTCGCGCATCAAGGGCGTGTATTTCTCCATCATCACCCAGGCCCTGACCTATGCCGCGCTGCTGCTGTTCTTCCGCAACGAGACTGGCCTGGGCGGCAACAACGGCTTCACCGATTTCAAGCGCATCCTGGGCATGCCGATTGCCACGCCGGGCATGCGCATGACGCTGTTCGTCATCACCGGCGTGGTGCTGCTGGGCTTCTTCCTGGGCGCGCGCTGGCTGGTGCGCTCCAAGTTCGGCCGGGTGCTGCAGGCGGTGCGCGACGCCGAGAGCCGGGTCATGTTCTGCGGCTACAACCCGCTGGCCTACAAGCTGGCCATCTGGACGCTCTCGGCCGTGATGTGCGGTGTGGCCGGTGCGCTGTATGTGCCGCAGGTGGGCATCATCAACCCGGGTGAACTCAGCCCGGCCAACAGCATCGAGATCGCGGTGTGGGCGGCGGTGGGCGGGCGCGGCACGCTGATCGGACCGATCGTGGGGGCCTTCATGGTCAACGGGGCCAAGAGCTGGCTCACCGTCACCTTCCCCGAGTTCTGGCTGTATTGCCTGGGCGCCCTGTTCATCGTGGTCACCCTGTTCCTGCCGCAAGGTGTGGTGGGTCTGGTGAAGAAGCTGCGCCAGCGCGGGAGGTCTGCATGACGCCCTGGCAAATGGAAGAGGGCGCCGAGCGCCACCGCCGGCTGCTGGAGAAGGCGGTGGGCGAGTCGTCGTCCGGTGGCCGCCAGGCCAGCTTCTCGCGCCACCTGGTGCGCGGCGAGGTCGATGTGTCGCACGGACGCATCCTGTACCTGGAAGACGTGCATGTGAGCTTCGACGGCTTCAAGGCCATCAACGGCCTGTCGCTGGACATTGCGCCGGGGGAGTTGCGCTGCATCATCGGCCCCAATGGCGCCGGCAAGACCACCATGATGGACATCATCACCGGCAAGACCCGGCCCGACCGGGGCACGGTGTTCTTCGGCAGCACCATCGACCTGCTGGCCCACCGCGAGGCCGAGATCGCCACCCTGGGCATCGGCCGCAAGTTTCAGAAGCCCACCGTGTTCGAGAACCTCACTGTCTATGAGAACCTGGAGCTGGCCCTGGCCGCCGACCGGCGCGTGGGCGCTGCGCTGCGCTTCCGGCCCGACGGTGCCCAGCGCGACCGCCTGGGCGAGGTGCTGACCACCATTCACCTGGCCGACCAGGTGAACCGCCAGGCCGGCCTGCTCAGCCACGGTCAGAAGCAGTGGCTGGAGATCGGCATGCTGCTGGTGCAGGACCCCAGGCTGCTGCTGCTGGACGAGCCGGTGGCCGGCATGACCGACGAAGAAACCGAACGCACCGCCGAGCTGTTCCGGGGCCTGGCCGGGCGACACTCGCTGATGGTGGTGGAACACGACATGGGCTTCGTCCGCGCCCTGGGTGGCAAGGTCACGGTGCTGTGCGACGGCGCCGTGCTGGCCGAGGGTTCGCTGGACGAGGTCCAGGCCGATGAACGTGTGATCGAGGTCTATCTGGGTCGCTGAGGACAACATGAGCTTGCTTGAAGTCAAGGACGTCAACCAGTACTACGGCGGCAGCCACATCCTGCGCAACGTGGGCCTCACGGCCGCCAAGGGCGAGGTCACGGTGGTGCTGGGCCGCAACGGCGTGGGCAAGACCACGCTGCTCAAGTCGCTGATGGGGCTGGTGCCGGTGGTCAGCGGCAGCGTCATGCTGGACGGCCAGCCCATCACCACCCGCACGCCCTACGAGCGCGCCCGGCTGGGCATGGGTTATGTGCCGCAAGGGCGCGAGATTTTCGGGCGCCTCACGGTGCACGAGAACCTGCTCATGGGCCTGGCCACCCGGCCCGGTGGCACCCGGGTGCCGGAAGAGCTGTTCGAGCTGTTCCCGGTGCTGCGCCAGATGCTGGACCGCCGGGGCGGCGACCTTTCCGGTGGCCAGCAGCAGCAGCTGGCCATTGCTCGCGCGCTGGCTTCCGGCCCGCGGGTGC
>PNMF01000205.1 GCA_013823485.1 Comamonadaceae bacterium | reverse complement strand
CAGCGGGTCGATGAAAGCGATGCGCACCGTCTGACCCGCCAGCGGCGCACCCGCCGCCCAGGCCGACGCACCGCCCAAGCAGGCCAGGCCAGCCGCCAGGCACTGGCGCCGCCGCGCGGAAGGGAGTTCACTGCTCACGGCGGGTGGGGTTCAGGCACCGGGCAACACATAGTCCTTGAGCTGCTGGCGCAGCGTCATCTTCTGCATCTTGCCGGTGGCGCCCAGCGGGATGGCATCGACGAACACCACATCGTCCGGAATCTGCCACTTGGCGGTCTTGCCCTCGTAGAACGCGAGCAGTTCGTCCCGCGAGACTTCGGCTCCGGGCTTCTTCACCACCACCACGATGGGCCGCTCGTCCCACTTGGGGTGCTTCATGCCGATGCAGGCCGCCATGGCCACGGCCGGGTGCGCCATGGCGATGTTCTCCACGTCGATGGAGCTGATCCACTCGCCGCCGGACTTGATCACGTCCTTGCTGCGGTCGGTGATCTGCATGAAGCCGTCGGCGTCGATGGTCGCCACGTCGCCGGTCGGGAACCAGCCCTTGCCGTTGGCGTCGTAGCGCAGCGGGTCGCCGCCCTCGCCCTTGAAGTAGCTGGTGATGATCCACGGCCCGCGCACCAGCAGGTCGCCGTAGGCCTTGCCGTCCCAGGGCAGTTCATGGCCCGCTTCGTCGACGATCTTCATGTCCACGCCGAACACCGCGCGGCCCTGCTTGAGTCGCACCTTGAGCTGCGCTTCGGGCGACAGCGCCAGCTGCGCGCTCTTCAGCGTGCAGACCGTGCCCAGCGGCGACATTTCGGTCATGCCCCAGGCGTGCAGCACCTCCACGCCATAGGTGTGATTGAAGGCATTGATCATGGTCGGCGGGCAGGCCGAGCCACCGATGACGGTGCGCCTGAGGGTGCTGAACTTCAGGCCGTTTTGCTGCATGTGCCCCAGCAGCATCTGCCACACCGTGGGCACGCCCGCGGCCATGCTGACCTTCTCGGATTCGATCAGTTCGTAGACCGACTTGCCATCCAGCGCCGGGCCGGGGAACACCAGCTTGCAGCCCACGGCGGCGGCCGAATACGGCAGGCCCCAGGCGTTGACGTGGAACATCGGCACCACCGGCAGGATGCTGTCGCGCGCCGAGCAGCCCAGCGCGTCGGGCAGCGCCGCGCCATAGGCGTGCAGCAGGGTGGAGCGGTGCGAGTACAGCGCGGCCTTGGGGTTGCCGGTGGTGCCGCTGGTGTAGCACATGCTGGACGCGCTGTTCTCGTCCAGTTCGGGCCACACATAGGTTTCGCTCCGGCCACCGATCCAGGTTTCGTAGCTCATCAGGCCCGGGATGCCGGACTCGGTCGGCAACTTGTCGGCGTCGCACAGCGCGACCCAGTGCCTGACACCCGGGCACTTGCTGTGCACCGCCTGCACCAGCGGCAGGAAGCTCATGTCAAAGCACAGGGCGCGGTCGTCGGCATGGTTGACGATCCAGGCCAGCTGCTCCGGATGCAGGCGCGGGTTGAGCGTGTGCAGCACCCGCCCGGTGCCGCTGACGCCGAAGTACAGCTCCAGGTGGCGGTAGCCGTTCCAGGCCAGTGTGGCGACACGCTCACCGTGGGCCAGTTGCAGCCCGTCCAGTGCGTTGGCCACCTGGCGCGAGCGGCGGGCGATCTGGCCCCAGGTGCTGCGGTGGATGTCGCCCTCGACGCGGCGGGAAACGATCTCGGTGCTGCCGTGATGGCGCTCGGCGTGCGTGATGAGCGACGAAATCAGCAGCGGTTGGTTTTGCATCTGGCCCAGCATTGGGGTGTCTCCTGGTGGGGGTGGCAGAGAAAAGAACGGTCGTGCGTCAACTCTCGCGCCATCATGCCTCAAGCCCGGGCGCAAGCCGTAGCGGGTTGGCACGGATAGCCCGCAAGCCCGTGGGTGCAAACCAGGCCGCAGACAATGCGGGGCATGAGCAATGCACCCGCCGCCGACCGCTGGTCGCACCGATTCGCCGACCTCGGCCCGGCGTTCCACACCGCGCTGCACCCCACCCCCTTGCCAGCGCCCTACCCGGTGGCGCACAGCTCGGCCATGGCCGCCGAACTGGGCATCGAACCCGCTTGGCTGAACGGGCCCGAAGGCGTGACCAGCTTCACCGGCAATGCCCTGCCGACCGGCACCCGGCCACTGGCCAGCGTGTACAGCGGCCACCAGTTCGGCCAATGGGCGGGCCAGCTGGGCGACGGTCGTGCCATCCTGCTCGGCGAGCTGGACACCGCCCAGGGACCGCAGGAAATCCAGCTCAAGGGAGCGGGGCTCACGCCCTATTCGCGCATGGGCGATGGCCGCGCCGTGCTGCGCAGTTCGATCCGCGAATTCCTCTGCAGTGAAGCCATGCACGCGCTGGGCATCCCGACCACCCGTGCGCTGTGCGTCACGGGTTCGGACGCACCGGTGCGGCGCGAGCAGGTCGAGACGGCTGCGGTGGTCACGCGCGCGGCGCCCAGCTTCATCCGCTTCGGGCATTTCGAACACTTTTCCTACAGCGGACAGCACAAGGAACTCAAGACACTGGCCGACTTTGTCATCCAGCACTTTTACCCCGACTGTCGCGAGCAGGAGGGCAACCCTTACGCCAGATGGCTCGAAGCCGTGAGCGCGCGCACGGCGGCGCTCATGGCGCAGTGGCAGGCGGTGGGCTTCTGCCACGGCGT
>PNMF01000204.1 GCA_013823485.1 Comamonadaceae bacterium | reverse complement strand
CCCTCACCCTCACCCTCACCCTCACCCTCACCCTCACTCTCACCCGCCCCCGCCGCCGACCCGCTGCCGACCGCGCGCCAGGACCGGCTGGCCTTTGCCCCGTCCTGGGCCTCGGAGGGCGCGCCGGCGGGCCGGCCGGTCAGCGATCTGGCCGCGCTCTGGTCGGCCCCGACCGGCGCAGCGGCGGTGGCGGAACGGCCGGCCACGCAGCCACCCGCCCCGCTGCCCGACGGCGACTGGCCGCTGGGCCGCGCCGTGGCCCAGCTGCAGGGGGTCTACATCCTGGCCGAGAACGCACAGGGTCTGGTCATCGTGGACATGCACGCAGCCCACGAACGCATCGTCTACGAACGCTTGAAGCAGCAGCTCGATGCGCGGTCGGTGCCGATGCAGCCGCTGCTGATCCCCGCCACCTTCGCCGCCACACCCACCGAGGTGGCCGCCGCCGAGGCCTCCACCGAGGTGCTGGCCCGGCTCGGGCTGGACATCAGCGCGCTGTCGCCGCGCACCCTGGCGGTGCGGGCCGTTCCGGTCACCCTGTCGCAGGGCGACCCGGTGGAACTGGCGCGCAGCGTGCTCGCCGAACTGGCCGAGCTGGCCGGGGTGGATGCGGCCAGCGTGGTGCAGCGCGCCCAGCACGCGCTGCTGGCCACCATGGCCTGCCACGGCGCGGTGCGGGCCAACCGCCGCCTGACCCTGGACGAGATGAACGCCCTGCTGCGCCAGATGGAGGTCACCGAACGCAGCGACCAGTGCAACCACGGCCGGCCCACCTGGCGCCAGCTGGGCATGCGCGACCTGGACGCCCTGTTTCTGCGCGGCCGCTGATCCACCTGACCAAAACGCCCCAGTTTTGGGCTTCACGCACCATAGAAATGCATTTCAACCAGTGGAATGCCATATTCGCATAATGTCATGCACTTTTTTGGAGCATGACCCGATGAGATACGCGTCCGTTCACGACTTCCTGGCCCAGGTGGCCCAGCGCAACCCGGGGCAGCCCGAATTCCTGCAGGCGGCCACCGAGGTGATGGAAAGCCTGTGGCCCTTCATTGCCGCCCACCCGCGCTACGCTGAGCAGGGCCTGCTCGAACGCCTGGTCGAGCCGGAGCGGGTGATGATGTTCCGCGTCTCGTGGGTGGACGACCACGGCCAGGTACAGGTCAACCGGGGCTACCGCATCCAGCACAGCATGGCCATCGGCCCGTACAAGGGCGGCATCCGCTTCCATCCCTCGGTGAACCTGTCGGTGCTCAAGTTCCTGGCCTTCGAGCAGACTTTCAAGAACGCCCTGACCACGCTGCCCATGGGGGGCGGCAAGGGCGGCGCCGATTTCGACCCCAAGGGCAAAAGCCAGGGCGAGGTGATGCGCTTCTGCCAGGCCTTCGTGACCGAGCTCTATCGCCATGTGGGTCCTGACACCGACGTGCCGGCTGGCGACATCGGCGTCGGCGGGCGCGAGGTCGGCTTCATGGCCGGCATGTACAAGAAACTGGCCAACAACGCCGCCAGCGTGTTCACTGGCAAGGGGCTGAGCTTCGGCGGCTCACTGGTCCGACCCGAAGCCACCGGCTACGGTACGGTGTACTTTGCCGAAGAAATGCTCCGCACCCGCGGCAAGTCGTTCGAAGGGCTGCGGGTGTCGGTCTCGGGCTCGGGCAATGTGGCGCAGTACGCGGTGGAGAAGGCCATGGCGCTGGGTGCGCGGGTCATCACCGTGTCCGACTCCAGCGGTACCGTGATCGACGAAGACGGCTTCACGCCCGAGAAACTGGCCGTGCTGATGGACGTCAAGAACCACCACTACGGCAGGGTCAGCGACTACGCACAGCGCACCGGCACCCGTTTCGAGGCGGGCGTGCGGCCCTGGCATGTGCCAGTGGACGTGGCCCTGCCGTGCGCCACCCAGAACGAACTCGATGCGGACGACGCTGCCACCCTGATCCGCAACGGCGTGGGCTGCGTGGCCGAGGGCGCCAACATGCCCTCGACGATCGAGGCGGCCAAGGCCTTCGAGACGGCCGGTGTCCTTTACGCGCCGGGCAAGGCGAGCAACGCCGGCGGTGTGGCCACATCCGGCCTGGAGATGAGCCAGAACGCCATGCGCCTGGGCTGGACGCGCGACGAAGTGGACCGTCGCCTGCTGGAGATCATGCGCGGCATCCACGCCGCCTGCGTACGTCACGGCCAGCGTGGCGATGGCTCGGTGAGCTACATCGACGGGGCCAACATCGCCGGCTTCGTGAAAGTGGCCGACGCCATGCTGGCCCAGGGCATCACCTGAGGCGGGGTCGGGCAGCGGGGCCCGGATGAACTTTTCGGGCCCGGGGCGCTCCATTTTGTCCATGAAGCGCCTCATCGCCCTGCTGCTGGTGTCGCTCGGCCTGCTGGCCGGCTGCGCCACGCTGGACGAAAAACAGCGCCAGTGGATCTTCCAGCCCTCCGACCGCACCTGGTCGGGCGGCTCGATGGCGGCCGAAGACATGGACGATGTCTGGATCGACTTCAGCTCGGCCGAGACCGGCCAGCCGGTCCGGCTGCACGGTCTGTGGCACCCCCACCCCGATCTGCGGCAGCGCGCCGATGCGCCGGTGCTGCTGTACCTGCACGGTGCGCGCTGGAACGTGACCGGCTCGGCCTTCCGCATCCGCCGCATGCAGGAACTGGGCTTTTCGGTGCTGGCCGTGGACTACCGGGGCTTCGGCAAGAGCACCCAGGAACTGCCCTCTG
>PNMF01000203.1 GCA_013823485.1 Comamonadaceae bacterium | reverse complement strand
GCGCTTTGAGCTGGGCGAGGAATGCACCCACCGAGATGTCGGCGTCGCGGTCTTCGGTGCGCTCTTTCAGGCGCGCCAGAAAGGCTTTGCCGGCCTCGATGCTGGCAGGGGTCCGCGTGAAGAACAGGAACTGCTTCGCGTCCTGCCCCGTGAAGAAGCCCCGGGCGATGTCCCGGAAGGTGACCCCCGCCACGGCGCTGATGCCTTCTCCGCCAGCAGGGCCGGTACCCGCGAGCACCATCCTGCGGACCCGTTGCGGGTCTTTCAGCACGACCTCCTGGGCCACCATGCCACCCAGCGAGAAGCCGAGCAGGTCCACCTTCTGCAAGCCCTTGGCTTTGATGAAGGTGATGGCATCGGCTGCCATCTCTTCCATCGAACTCGAGGGCGAGCCGCTCGAGGCGCCGATGCCGCGGTTGTCGAAGGCGATGACGTGGTGCCGGGCTGCCAGGCCGTCGACGATGCGCGGGTCCCAGTTGTCCAGCACGGCAGCGAGGTGGGTCAGCATCACCACCGGTGTGCCGCCGTGGTGTCTGCCCAGTTCCCGGTATGCGAATGTGACGTCACCGGCGGTGAGGGTCTGGGTCGGGACCGTCTTCCAGGTGTCTTCCGATGTCGGCGGCGGCGTCGACGTGTGCTGGTTGTTCATGGCGGTGTCCACATGTTTTCGACCTGAGGATCGACGGATCCCTGCGGCGTGCGGTTGAAAAGGCTCAGCGAAACTTGATGACCACCTTGCCCTTGGCGCGGCCGCTCTCGACGTAGGCCAGGGCCTCGTTGATGGCGTCTGCCGGGTAGACCTTGTCGATCACCGGGCGGATGGCACCCGACTCGATCAGCGGCGTGATCTGCCGCAGCCCGCTGCCGCTGGCCTTCATGAAGAGAAACGCATAGCTCACCTGCAGCCGCCGTGCCTGCCTGCGCACGCCGGAGCTGATCACCCGCATGAGCTGCTGCACCAGCCAAGGGGCCTTGATGTCCCGCGCAAACTGCGGATCGGGTGGCCCCGAGATCGAGATGAGATGCCCGCCGGACTTGAGCACGCCCAGGGACTTCGCCAGGGTGGTGCCGTCCTGGCTGTTGAGCACCATGTCGTAACCGCTCAAGAGCTCTTCGAAGCGGTCCTTCCGGTAGTCGACGATCACATCCGCGCCCAGGCCTCTGACCAGCTCGGTGTTGCTGGCGCTGGTGGTGGTGGCCACCGTCGCGCCCAGGTGCCTGGCCAGCTGGATGGCGAATGTGCCCACACCGCCGGAGCCCGCCTGGATGAAGACCTTGTGGCCCTTTCGGACCCCGGCATTTTCCACCAGCGCCTGCCAGGCCGTCAGACCCACCAGCGGGATGGACGCGGCCTCTTCCATGGAGATGTTCTTCGGCTTGATCGCCACGGAATCTTCCCGGACGGCGATCTGCTCCGCGAAGGTGCCGATGCGAAAGTCGTCCGGCCTGGCATAGACCTCGTCGCCCGGTTTGAACTGGCGCACGCGCGATCCGACACCCGTCACCACACCGGCCACGTCGTGCCCCAGGACGAAGGGCGTGCGGTACGGCAGGATCAGCTTGAACTCGCCGTTGCGCAGCTTGATGTCCAGCAGATTCACAGCCGCTGCGTGAACCTGGATCAGGACGTCGTCGTCACGCAGTTCCGGCTCCGGCACCTCGGCGGCCCGCAGTTTTTCCTTCTTGCCATAGCGGTCCAGGACGAAGGCTTTCATGGCGTTTCCTTTTTCAGGCGCGAGCAACGGACAACACCTCGCGATCGGAGTGTGAGGCAGTTTGACATGATGATCATCATATTCAATGGCAAAAAAAGGGGGCCGACGGGTCAGGCCCCGGAAGGAGACAGGCTCTTCAAGGTCGCATGGCAAAGGGCGTCCGACAACGCGGGTTCGTCCACCGCACGGGCCAGCATGAGCGTGCCCACCAGGGTGGCCACGGCCACCAACGCACGCTCATGGGCGGCGGGTTGCCCCCAGTCCGGCGACTGGCGGGCCACCAGGTCGATCATCTCCTTGATGCGGCGCGTGGCGGCCCTGCGCACTTCAGGTGATTGGCGTGGCATCTCTGAACCCAGGGCCGGCAGCGGGCAGCCGGTCTCGATACCCGCCAGGTGCTCCCTGGAAAGATAGGTCTGGATCAGCGCCTGCAGCGCCTGTTCGGGCGGTACAGCCGCAATGACCCTGGCCGCGAAGGCATTGGACTCTGCCCCCGCACGGTCCGCCGCTTCTGCCAGCATGGCCTCGCGGGACTCGAAGTGGGCATAGAACGCGCCGTGCGTCAGACCCGCCTCCTTCATGATGTCGGCCACGCCCGTTCCGTCGTAGCCGCTGCGCCGGATGGCGCGGGCCGCCGCCTGCACGATGCGCTCGTGCGAAGCTTCTTTCGCAGCAGTCCGGGTATTGTTTTTCAGCCTTCGCATGACGGGCATCATACATAAAAACTGCCCCCGCTGAAGGGGTGAACCCGAAAAATGAGGTCTGTCGAAGTCTCTAGAGTTGGCTTGCAGAAAGAAGAATGCGGAGTCGCCTGTCGGGAAGGTTGGTCTACACAACACGACTCACAGGCGAGACAGGATGTCTGTCGGGGTCGGATACAACTCGTGCTGCGCTCGACTTGAGACCCATCACCACAGGACGGATACCGCTGTCTGGCTGGGAGACAGACAGCGGCTTCGCCAAGAGGGCTCTCGCTGATCCGACCACACCATCAATTGTTAGGTGGCAGTTCTGTTAGCCAGTCGCGATCCGAGGGCCGTGTGGTG
>PNMF01000202.1 GCA_013823485.1 Comamonadaceae bacterium | reverse complement strand
CGCCACCAGGTCCTTGATGGCGTTGCCGTACTCCAGCACCGCGCGTTCCAGCTGTCTGCGCGCGTGGACATCGTCGGGGTTCACCTGCAGCGCATCGAAGGCTTCCTGCAGGTAGATGTTGAGCGGGATCATGCGCCGCTCGATGTAGACATGCTTGAGGATGACCTCGGTGGTGCCGTCGCCGTCGCGATCGGAAATCTCGATCTGGCTGGGTGCGAACTTCTGGATCTCGGCGATCAGCTCGTCGGTGAAGCGGTCGCGCGGAAAGCCCACCTCCGAGAACTCCAGCGTGTCGGCCATGCGGCCCACCCGATCGTGCTGCTTGACCAGCAGGTACTTGTCGCGGATCTGCTCGCGCGTGGTGTCCTTCTGCGGCGGGTAGAAGTCCTTGATGACCTTGAACACGAACGGGAAGCTCGGCAGGTCGAACACCAGCATCACCATGCCCTTGATGCCGGGCGCAATGCGGAACTTGTCGGTGCTGTGCCGCATGTGGAACAGGAAGTCGCGGTAGAAGAGCGTCTTGCCCTGCTTGGCCAGACCGAGCGCGTTGTAGAACTCGGCGCGCGGCTTGCGCGGCATCATGCTGCGCAGGAACTGCACATAGGCGCTGGGGATCTCCATGTCGACCATGAAGTAGGCGCGCGCAAAGCTGAACAGGATCAGCAGGTCGTCCTCGCCGAACAGCGCCGCGTCGATGACCAGCTTGTCCTCGCGGTTGTGCAGCACCGGCAGCGCAAACGGCACTTCCTGGAAGCCGTTGATGATCTTGCCGACGATGTAGGCGCCCTTGTTGCGGAAGAACAGGCTGGAGAGCACCTGGAACTGGAAGTTGGCGCGCAGCTTCACATGGTCGAAGTGCCGCTTCATGGCGGTCAGCACCAGGGCGGCGTCGCGCTCCATGTCGTCGAACGGCACGGTGAGCGCAAAGTCCTGGATCATCCGCAGCACCTCGGCCTTCATCGTCTCGGCCGTGGGGTAGTAGCAGCGGTAGGTGGGGCGCGCGGTGGGCTCCTCGTTCTCAATGTACTCGGTGGAGACCGCCGGCCGCACGAAGATGAAGTCGTTCTGGAAGTAGGCCCGCTGCAGGATCTTGGTGGTGACCGAGTTGAAGAAGGTCTCGGCCAGTTCGGGCTGGTGGTGGTTCACCAGCAGGCCGATGTAATGCAGCTTGACCTGCTCCCAAACGTCCATGGGCTGGTCGCCGGCATCGAACTCCTTGACCAGCCGCCGCACGCACTCCATGACCCGCAGGTCGTAGAACTCGATGCGCTCGCGCTGGGCACGCTGCTGGCCGCGCCAGTCGCGGGTCTCGAAGCGGTGCTTGGCCCGCGCCGACTCGGTGCGGAACAGCCGGTAATGGCGGTTGAAGCCGTCCATCATGGCCTTGGCAATGTCGTAGGCCAGGTGCGAGTCGAGACGCTGCGGGAACATGGCGGGCTCCGTGAAGGTTCAGAGACCGCGGCGGGAGGCCACCGCGGCCACGGCGGCGCGGTAGGCGGCATCCACCCCGGCGGTGCCGTTGACGGTCAGCAGCAGGTCGTGCAGCAGGCCGTCGCGCAGGCCGTAGACCCAGCCGTGCAGCGTGATGGCCTGGCCACGCGTCCAGGCGTCCTGCACCACCGTGGTCTGCACCACATTGACCACCTGCTCGATCACATTGAGCTCGCACAGTGCGTCGTGGCGCACCTCGACCGGCAGGCGTTCGAGCAGGGCGGCATGGCGGTCACGCACGTCCTTGATGTGGCGCAGCCAGTTGTCGGCCAGGCCCACGCGGGCATCGTTGAGTGCGGCCTGCACGCCGCCGCATCCGTAGTGGCCGACCACCATCAGGTGCTCGACCTTGAGCATGTCGACCGCGTACTGGATGGTCGAGAGGCAGTTCAGGTCGGTGGGCACCACCACGTTGGCCACGTTGCGGTGCACGAACACCTCGCCCGGGGCCAGACCGGTGATCTGGTTGGCCGGCACGCGGCTGTCGGAACAGCCGATCCACATGTAGCGCGGGCTCTGCTGGGCCAGCAGGTCGGTGAAGAAGTTGGGCTTCTCCGCGACCATCTGCGCCGCCCAGGCGCGGTTGTGGTCGAACAGGTCTTTGAGGTGGGTGTTCATGCCGGGATTGTCGTCGAGCGGTCTGCCCCGAAGCTGACTCAGAGCGTCTCGTTGAACAGCTCGCGGCCGATCAGCATGCGCCGGATCTCGCTGGTGCCGGCGCCGATTTCGTACAGCTTGGCATCGCGCCACAGACGGCCCAGCGGGTACTCGTTGATGTAGCCGTTGCCACCGAAGATCTGCACGCCGTTGCCAGCCATCCTGGTGGCTTCCTCGGCGCACCACAGGATCACGCTGGCGCAGTCCTTGCGGACCTGGCGCACATGCTCGGCGCCCAGGGCGTCGAGGTTCTTGCCGATCTGGTAGCAGAAGGCGCGCGCGGCCTGCAGCACGGTGTACATGTCGGCCACCTTGCCCTGGATCAGCTGGAACTCGCCGATGCTCTGGCCGAACTGCTTGCGGTCGTGGATGTAGGGGATCACGTTGTCCATGACCGCCTGCATGATGCCGATCGGGCCGGCCGCCAGCACCGCGCGCTCGTAGTCCAGGCCGCTCATGAGCACCTTGGCGCCGTTGTTGAGACCGCCCAGGATGTTCTCGGCCGGCACCTCCACGTTCTGGAACACCAGCTCGCCGGTGTGGCTGCCGCGCATGCCCAGCTTGTCGAGCTTCTGCGCCACCGAGAAGCCCTTCATGCCCTTCTCGATCAGGAAGGCGGTCACGCCGCGCGCGCCCATTTCGGGCTCGGTCTTGGCATAGACCACCAGCGTGTCGGCGTCCGGACCGT
>PNMF01000201.1 GCA_013823485.1 Comamonadaceae bacterium | reverse complement strand
GGTCAGGGCCACGGCCGAGTTCAGGTTCTCCACCGAGATGTCCACGCCATCGCGGTCGAACCACTGCTGGGCCACGTTCTTGGCGATGTCGGGCTTGTTCTGGTGGTCGGCGTTGACCACCACGATGTCCTTGCCGAACATCTTGCCGCCGAAGTCCTGCACCGCCAGGCGGGCAGCGGCCACGGCACCGGGGCCACCGTAGTCGGCGTACAGGCCGGACATGTCGGTCAGCACGCCGATCTTGACGGCGTCGCCCGAGAGCTTGCCCTGCTGGGCCATGGCGAAGGGAGCACCGCCGGCCAGAACGGTGGCGATGGCAGCAGCGATCAGTTTGCGTTTCATGTCTTGTCTCCAGATGAAAAGAAGGCGTCAGACGCCCAGGTACTCGCGCAGCATGTCTGCCTTGCTTTCGAGTTCGTTCTTGGCCACGGTGGCCACGATCTGGCCGTGTTCCATGACGTAGTGACGATCGGCCAGCGGTGCAGCAAAACGGAAGTTCTGCTCCACCAGAATGATGGTCAGGCCCTTGGCCTTGAGGGCGCGGATCACGCGGCCCAGGGTCTGCACGATCACCGGCGCCAGGCCTTCGGTGATCTCGTCGAGCAGCAGCACCTTGGCGCCGGTGCGCAGGATGCGGGCCATGGCCAGCATCTGCTGCTCGCCGCCGGACAGGCGCGTGCCCTGGCTGTTGCGGCGCTCCTTGAGGTTCGGGAACATCTCGTAGATTTCCTCGACGCTCATGCCGCCCTCGCCCACCTTGGGCGGCAGCATCAGGTTCTCTTCGCAGCTCAGCGACGAGAAGATGCCGCGCTCTTCCGGGCAATAGCCCAGACCCAGCCGGGCGATCCGGTTGGTCGGCATGTTGATGGTCTCGACACCACCGATCTGGACCGAGCCGGTGCGCTTGCCCACCAGACCCAGGATCGACTTGATGGTGGTGCTGCGGCCCGCGCCGTTGCGGCCCAGCAGCGTGATCAGCTCACCTTCGTACAGCTCGAAGTTGACGCCATGCAGGATGTGCGATTCGCCGTACCAGGCGTCGAGCCCGGACACTTTCAGCAGCGGCTGTTTCATGCGGTCTCCTCGGTCGAACCCACGTAGGCTTCCAGCACCCGGGGGTCCTGGGACACCGTCTCGTAGGGACCTTCGGCCAGCACGCTGCCGCGTGCCAGCACGGTGATGGTGTCCGACAGGTTGGACACCACGTTCATGTTGTGCTCGACCATCAGCACGGTCCGGTTGGCCGCCACCTTGCGGATGAGTTCGACCACGCGGCCCACGTCCTCGTGGCCCATGCCCTGGGTGGGCTCGTCGAGCAGCATCAGTTCGGGGTCGAGGGCCAGGGTGGTGGCGATTTCCAGCGCACGCTTGCGGCCGTAGGGCAGGTTGACGGTGACGGTGTCGGCGAAGCTGCCGAGGTCGACCTCGTCCAGCAGCTCCCGCGCCCGTTCATTGAGCTGGTAGAGCGACGACTCCGGCTTCCAGAAGTGGTAGCTGGTGCCCAGCTGGCGCTGCAGACCGATGCGCACGTTCTCCAGCACCGTCAGGTGCGGGAAGACGGCCGAAATCTGGAACGACCGCACCATGCCGTCGCGGGCCACCTCGGCCGCTTTCAGCGGCGTGATGTCCTGTCCCTTGTAGAAGATCTGGCCCGAGCTGACCGCCAGGAACTTGGTCAGCAGGTTGAACACGGTGGTCTTGCCGGCACCGTTGGGGCCGATCAGGGCATGGATCGAGCCGCGCTTCACGCGCAGGTTCACCTTGTCGACAGCCACAAAGCCTTTGAACTCGCGGGTGAGATCCCGCGTTTCGAGGATGTATTCGTTGCTCATGGATTCCGGTCGTCCATGCGGGCCAGGGGCACCGGATGGATAGTGTGTGGGGTATGCGACGCATTGTTAGCAAACTAACAAAGCGGCACCACTAGGGAATCCACCCGGGCGCAGTCGCAGGCCGGACAACCGTCCGCCACCGGTTTTTCACCGCCCGGGCCTTGAAAACCCCCTGCCCCACCCTTATGATTAGCACTCGCTGGAGATGAGTGCTAACACCACACAACTCCCTCGATCCGGCCCCTGGCCGGCTCCAGCCTCCATTCCAACCCGTTCCTTTTCAGGAGATGCAATGAAACTTCGTCCTCTCGCCGATCGCGTGATCGTCAAGCGCATTGACAGCGAAACCAAGACCGCCTCCGGCATCGTCATCCCCGACGCCGCCGCCGAGAAGCCCGACCAGGGCGAGGTGCTGGCCGTCGGCCCGGGCAAGACGAACGACAAGGGCGAGACCAAGGCCCTGACCGTCAAGGTCGGCGACCGTGTCCTGTTCGGCAAATACAGCGGCCAGACCGTCAAGGTCGACGGCGACGAGCTGCTGGTCATGAAGGAAGACGACCTGTTCGCGGTCGTCGAGAAGTAATCCTTCTCGCCCTCATCCACCCCCATTCACTGAATACGGAGAAATCAACATGGCAGCAAAAGACGTCATTTTCGGCGGCGAAGCCCGCGCACGCATGGTCGAAGGCGTGAACATCCTGGCCAATGCGGTCAAGGTGACCCTGGGCCCGAAAGGCCGCAACGTGGTGCTCGAGCGCTCCTTCGGCGCCCCCACCGTGACCAAGGACGGCGTGTCCGTGGCCAAGGAGATCGAGCTCAAGGACAAGCTCCAGAACATGGGCGCCCAGATGGTCAAGGAAGTCGCTTCCAAGACCTCCGACAACGCCGGTGACGGCACCACCACCGCCACCGTGCTGGCCCAGGCCATCGTGCGCGAAGGCATGAAGTACGTGGCCGCCGGCATGAACCCGATGGACCTGAAGCGCGGTATCGACAAGGCTGTGGAAGCCCTGATCGCCGAGCTGAAGAAGGCCTCCAAGCCCACCACCACCAGCAAGGAAATCGCCCAGGTCGGCTCCATCTCCGCCAACAGCGACTCCAGCATCGGCGAGATCATCGCCAATGCCATGGACAAGGTCGGCAAG
>PNMF01000200.1 GCA_013823485.1 Comamonadaceae bacterium | reverse complement strand
GCCTACTCCAACGACCCGGCCGATTACAAGGCCGCCACCGAGATGCTGGCCAAGGTCCGCAAGGACATCCGGCTGTTCAGCTCGACCATGATCGACGACATCGCCGGCGGCAAGGCCTGCGTGGCCATCGGCTGGGCGGGTGACGTCAACATCGCGGCTGGTCGCGCCAAGGAGAACGGCTCCAAGGACGAGATCGAAGCGCTGCTGCCGTCCACCGGTGCGCTGTCGTTCTTCGACACCATGGCCGTCACCAAGGATGCCAAGCACCCGAACAACGCCCATGCGTTCATCAACTTCTTCCTGAGCCCCGAGAGCGGCGCTGCCATGGCCAACGAGATGAACTACAACTCGGGCAACAAGGCCGCCGTGGGCCAGGTGAACCCCGAGATCGCCGGCAACAAGACCATCTTTGTGGAAGATGCCTACATCGCCAAGATGATCCCGCCGAGCAGCTTCACCAACGAAGCCCGCGAAGCCATGGCCACTGCCTACAACGCGTTCAAGACCGGCAAGTAAACCCGCCGTCCTGATCGGGCTGTGACCCCCGGGGCTGTTCGTACCACCGTATGAACAGCCCCGTTTCTTTTTCTGTCGACCTTCAACCACCCCCACCCCACAAGAGGCGCATCCCATGGCAGCGGCTGGACACACTGATGGCTACCTGGTCACCGACAAACTGATCAAGCGTTTCGACGAGGCCGTGGCGGTCGACGAGGTGACGCTCTCCATCGGCAAGGGCGAGATCTTTGCCCTGCTCGGCAGCTCGGGCTGCGGCAAGTCGACGCTGCTGCGCATGCTGGCCGGCTTCGAGAAACCCACCTCCGGCCGCATCCTGCTCGGCGGCCAGGACCTGGTTTCGCAGCCGCCCTACGAGCGGCCGGTGAACATGATGTTCCAGAGCTACGCGCTGTTCCCGCACCTCAACATCTGGGAGAACATCGCCTTCGGTCTCAAGCGCGAAGGGCTGCCCAAGGCCGAGATCGAGAAACGGGTGGGCGACATGCTGGCCCTGGTGCAGCTCACCCCGTACGCCAAGCGCAAGCCGCACCAGCTCTCGGGTGGCCAGCAGCAGCGCGTGGCGCTGGCCCGCAGCCTGGCCAAGAAGCCCCAGTTGCTGCTGCTCGACGAACCCCTGGGCGCGCTGGACAAGAAGCTGCGCGAGCAGACGCAGTTCGAGCTGGTCAACATCATCGAGCAGGTCGGCGTGACCTGCGTGATGGTCACCCACGACCAGGAAGAGGCCATGACCATGGCCAGCCGCATCGCCATCATGAGCAAGGGCCGGGTGCTGCAGGTGGGCTCGCCGCAGCAGATCTACGAATACCCGGGCAACCGCTTCGTGGCCGACTTCATCGGCAATGTGAACCTGTTCGAGGGCAAGCTCAGCCTGGACGAGCCCGACCGCTGCGCCGTGACCACGCCCATCGGCGAGGTGCATGTGGGCCACGGCATCAGCGGCAGCCTGGGCATGCCGGTGGCCGTGGCGGTGCGCCCGGAGAAGGTGAGCATCGGCAAGGAGCGCCCGGCCGACATGGACCACAACGTGTTCGGTGGCCGGGTCAAGGAGATCGCGTACTTCGGCTCCTACAACACCTACATCGTCATCACGCCGCAGGGCGCGCGGGTGAAGATCACCGAACCCAACGGCTCGCGCCATGAACGCCTGGGCATCACCTGGGAAGACGAGGTCTTCTTCTGGTGGGACGACACCGACGCCGTGGTGCTGCGCGACTGACTGGAGGCCGACCATGAACCTGCCTTCTCCCGGCAAGCGATTCGTCATCGGCGTGCCCTACGCCTGGCTGATCGTCTTCTTCTTCCTGCCCTTCCTGATCCTGGCCTACATCAGCTTCGTGGACATGGGGAACGACCTCAGTCCGTTCAAGCCGCTGTGGGACCCGGTCACCGGCGTGCTGAGCCTGAAGTACGAGAACTACCTCTCCATCTTCCGCATGGAGGAGGGCGCCCCGCTGTTCCAGACCCTGTATGTGGAGGCCTACCTGCGCTCCATCTGGTATGCGCTGTGCACCGCGGTGCTGTGCCTGATCCTGGGTTACCCGTTCGCGTACTTCATCGCCCGGTCGCCGGCCAGCGTGCGCCCGGCGCTGCTGCTGATGGTGATGCTGCCGTTCTGGACATCGTTCCTGCTGCGGGTCTATGCCTGGAAGGGCATCCTGGGCGATCAGGGTGTGCTCAACCGGGCCCTGATGGCCATCGGCATCACCAGCGAGCCGATCCAGATGCTCTACACCGACGTCTCCATGCTGCTGGGCATGACCTACGTCTACCTGCCCTTCATGGTGCTGCCGCTCTACGCCAACCTGGTGAAGATGGACTTCCGCCTGCTGGAGGCCGCCTACGACCTCGGCACCACCCCGTTCAAGGCGTTCTGGCTGGTGACGGTGCCGCTCTCGCGCTCGGGCATCATCGCCGGCTTCATGCTGGTGTTCATTCCCTGCGTGGGCGAGTTCGTGATCCCCTCGCTGCTGGGCGGCCCCGAGAACCTCATGATCGGCCGCGTGGTGTGGGACGAAATGTTCACCGCCAACAACTGGCCCCGCGCCACCGCACTGGCGGTGGTCATGATCGCCGTCATCGTCGTGCCGCTGGCGCTGTACTACAACTACAGCAGCAAGACCGAGCAGCGCACCTGAGGACCGGACCATGAAACACCTGCTCGAAAAACGCACCGGCAAGGCCTGGATGGCGCTGGTCTTCGCGTTCCTGTACGCGCCGCTGCTGTTCATGATCGTGTTCTCGTTCAACAGCACCCGGCAGGACGCCCGCTTCACCGGCTTCTCGCTGCGCTGGTACGAGGCCCTGACCCGCGACACCAAGATCGTGGAGGGCTTCTTCCTGTCGCTCAAGGTGGCCGCCATCACCGGCGTGCTGTCGGCGGTGCTCGCCACCTTCGCCGCCTTCGTGCTGGTGCGTTACCGCCGCTTCGTAGGCCGCACCATCTTCAGCGGCATGGTGAACGCGCCGCTGGTGATGCCCGAG
>PNMF01000199.1 GCA_013823485.1 Comamonadaceae bacterium | reverse complement strand
TACAGGTAGATCTTGGCGCCGAAGCCGCCGCCCACGTCGGGCGCGATCACGCGCACCTTGTGCTCGGGCAGGCCCATCACGAAGGCGGTCAGGAGCAGACGCTCGACGTGCGGGTTCTGGTTGGCCACATAGAGCGTGTACTCGTCGTTGGCCCGGTTGTAGGCGCCGATGGCCGAGCGCGGCTCGATCGGGTTCGGGGCCAGCCGGTTGTTGACCAGGTCGAGCCGGGTCACGTGCGCGGCGTTGGCGAAGGTGGCGTCGGTGGCCGCCTTGTCGCCGATGGCCCACTTGTAGCAGTGGTTGTCCGGGGCGGCGTCGTGCAGCGCGGGGGCGCCGGCCTTCATGGCGTCGCGCACATCGACCACGGCAGCCAGCGGCTCGTAGTCCACCTCGACCAGCTCGGCCGCGTTGCGGGCGTTCTCCAGCGTGTCGGCAATCACGATGGCCACATGGTCACCCACGTAGCGCACCTTGCCCTGGGCCAGCACCGGGTGGGGCGGCTCTTTCATGGGCTGGCCGTCGGTGTCGGTGATGAGCCAGCCGCAGGGCAGGCCGGCAATGTTGTCCCGGGCCAGGTCCTGGCCGTCGAACACGCCCACCACGCCCTCGGCCGCCAGCGCGGCGGCCTTGTTGATGGATCGGATGGCGGCGTGCGCGTGCGGCGAACGCACGAACACCGCGTGGCGCATGTTGGTCAGGGTGATGTCGTCGGTGTATTGACCGGCGCCGGTGAGGAAACGGTAGTCCTCCTTGCGGCGCAGGGGTTCCCCGATGTGGGGCAGCTTGGCGAAGTCGATGGCTCCCATGGTGTCTCCTTCAGGCGGTCATGTTGGCGGCGCCCTGCTGCACGGCGCGCACGATGTTCTGGTAGCCGGTGCAGCGGCAGATGTTGCCCTCCAGTCCCTCGCGGATCTGCGCCTCGGTGGCGCCCGGGTGGGTCTTGCACAGGTGCACCGCGCTCATGACCATGCCGGGGGTGCAGAAGCCGCATTGCAGGCCGTGGCACTCCTTGAAGGCCGCCTGCATCGGGTGCATGGTGCCGTCGGGGGCAGCGAGGCCCTCGATGGTGGAAATGCTGGCGCCGGCCATCTGGCCGACCAGCACGTTGCACGATTTGACGGCGCGGCCGTCCACCAGCACGGTGCAGGCGCCGCATTGCGCGGTGTCGCAGCCGACATGGGTGCCGGTGAGCTTGAGGTGTTCGCGCAGGGCCTGCACCAGCAGGGTGTGGGGGGCGGCATCAATCGTCACGGTCTGGCCGTTGACGGTCATCTGGACGGGCATGGCTGTCTCCTGTGTGTCCGGGTTGTCGACAGTCGCGAGTGAAGCACGCTGATTCCCGGCCGAATTACGTGCAAACCCTCAATTCGCACGCCAATCCCGATTCATTCTCAATTTGCTACAGATGCCGGCTGAATTGGCCTATGAATTGAATCCGCAGGTTCAATTGAACTTCAATCGAATCGGATATGGAGAAATTGCATACGTGAAATGGCGCGCGCGGTTCGGCAGTTGCCGCCGGCCGGCGACGCGATTTCCCGAGGGCTGCGGGCTTGTCTCAAACTGAGACTTTTTGGATGGCCCGGGGGGTATTCGGGGTAAACCCTGAAGAAGAAAGGGCCTTGTCCCCGAACAATCGTATGAAGAGACCTGCATAGGAACCCGATCAGGGCCGGTCTCTGCCCCACCTGGAGACACAGATGCAAAAAATCCTTCACATCAACCCGGACAAGTGCACCGGCTGCCTGCAGTGCGAGATGGCCTGTTCCTTCGAGAACTACGGTACCTACGCCACTTCCAAGTCGCGGATCAAGGTGTTCGACTTCCATCACACCGGCAAGAAGGTCCCCTACACCTGCACCCAGTGCGACGAGGCCTGGTGCCTGCATGCCTGCCCGGTGGAGGCCATCACGGTGGACAAGGCCACCGGCGCCAAGGTGGTGAACGAGACCACCTGCGTGGGTTGCAAGGTGTGCACCATCGCCTGCCCGTTCGGCACCATCAACTACGTGCAGGAAACCGGCAAGGTCCAGAAGTGCGATCTGTGCGGCGGCGAGCCGGCTTGCGCCGAAGCCTGCCCGACCAGCGCCATCACCTTCATCGACGCCAACTGGACCGGCATCGACAAGATGAAGCAGTGGGCCGACAAGCTGGGCAATCAGCCCACCGCCGCCTGATCACCAGTCATACACAAGGAGTCACCACATGTCTTGGGCTGGAAAAATCCTCCGCGTCAACCTGACCGCGGGCACCGTCAAAACCGAACCGCTGAACATGGAGTGGGCCCGCGCCTACCTGGGTTCGCGCGGACTGGGCAGCAAATACCTGATCAGCGAAGTCGACCCGAAGGTCGATCCGCTGTCGGCCGAGAACAAGCTGATCTGGGCCACCGGCCCGCTGACCGGCACCATGGCCTCCACCGGCGGCCGCTACACCGTCATCACCAAAGGCCCGCTGACCGGCGCCATTGCCTGCTCCAACTCGGGCGGCTACTGGGGCGCCGAGCTCAAGATGGCCGGCTGGGACATGGTGATCGTCGAAGGCCAGTCGGCCAAGCCGGTGTACCTGTACATCAATGACGACGTGGCCGAGCTGCGCGACGCCACCCACCTCTGGGGCCAGACCGTCTGGAAGACCGAGGAAATCCTCAAGACCTCGCTGCAGGACCCGCTGGTGCGCGTGTCGTCCATCGGCCAGGCCGGCGAGAACAAGGTGCTGTACGCCGCCATCGTCAACGACCTGCACCGCGCCGCCGGCCGCTCGGGCGTGGGCGCCGTGATGGGCAGCAAGAACCTGAAGGCGATCGCGGTGCGTGGCACCAAGGGCGTGGGCAACATCCGCGACCCCAAGGCCTTCATGAAGGCCACCTTCGAGAAGAAGAAGATCCTGGCCGAGAACGCAGTGACCGGTCAGGGCCTGCCCGCCTACGGCACCCAGGTGCTGATGAACGTGATCAACGAGATCGGCGCGCTGCCCACCCGCAACCACCGCGACGTGCAGTT
>PNMF01000198.1 GCA_013823485.1 Comamonadaceae bacterium | reverse complement strand
CAGCGGGTCGATGAAAGCGATGCGCACCGTCTGGCCCGCCAACGCAGTGCCCGCCGCCCGGGCGGACGCTGTGCTCAGGCAAGCCAGGCCCGCCGCCAGACACTGGCGGCGCCGCGCGGAAGGGAGTTCACTGTTCACTGCGGGTGGGGTTCAGACACCGGGCAGCACATAGTCCTTGAGCTGCTGGCGCAGCGTCATCTTCTGCATCTTGCCGGTGGCTCCCAGCGGAATCGCATCGACGAACACCACGTCGTCGGGCACCTGCCACTTGGCGATCTTGCCTTCGTAAAAGGCCAGCAGTTCGTCGCGCGATACCTCGGTGCCGGGCTTCTTGACCACCACCACGATCGGGCGCTCGTCCCACTTGGGGTGGCGCATGCCGATGCAGGCCGCCATCGCCACCGCCGGGTGCGCCATGGCGATGTTCTCCACGTCGATCGAGCTGATCCACTCGCCGCCGGACTTGATCACGTCCTTGCTGCGGTCGGTGATCTGCATGAAGCCGTCGGCGTCGATGGTGGCCACGTCGCCGGTCGGGAACCAGCCCTTGCCGCTGGCGTCGTAGCGCATCGGGTCGCCGCCCTCGCCCTTGAAGTAGCTGGCAATGATCCAGGGGCCGCGCACCAGCAGGTCGCCATAGGCTTTGCCGTCCCAGGGCAGCTCGTTGCCCGATTCGTCCACGATCTTCATGTCCACGCCGTAGACCGCGCGGCCCTGTTTCAGGCGCACCTTCAGTTGCTCGTCGGCCGACAGCGCCAGTTGCGCGTTCTTCAGGGTGCAGACCGTGCCCAGTGGCGACATTTCCGTCATGCCCCAGGCGTGCAGCACCTCGACGCCGTAGGTCTGGTTGAAAGCGTTGATCATGGCCGGCGGGCAGGCCGAGCCGCCGATGACGGTGCGCTTGAGGGTGCTGAACTTCAGGCCGTTTTGCTGCATGTGGCCCAGCAGCATCTGCCACACCGTGGGCACACCGGCGGCCATGCTGACCTTCTCGCTTTCGATCAGTTCGTAGACCGACTTGCCGTCCAGTGCCGGGCCAGGAAACACCAGCTTGCAGCCCACGGCCGCGGCCGAGTAAGGCAGGCCCCAGGCGTTGACGTGGAACATCGGCACCACCGGCAGGATGCTGTCGCGCGCCGAGCAGCCCAGTGCGTCGGGCAGCGCCGCGCCGTAGGCGTGCAGCAGCGTGGAGCGGTGCGAGTACAGCGCGGCCTTGGGGTTGCCGGTGGTGCCGCTGGTGTAGCACATGCTGGATGCGCTGTTTTCGTCCAGATCGGGCCACACACAAGTCGCGCTCTGGCCACCGATCCAGGCCTCGTAGCTCACCAGGCCCGGGATGCCGGAATCGGTCGGCAGCTTGTCCGAATCACACAGCGCGACCCAGTGTCTGACACCCGGGCACTTGGCGTGCACCGTCTGCACCAGCGGCAGGAAGCTCATATCGAAACACAGGGCGCGGTCGTCGGCGTGGTTGACGATCCAGGCCAGCTGTTCGGGGTGCAGGCGCGGGTTGAGCGTGTGCAGCACCCGCCCGGTGCCGCTGACGCCGAAGTACAGCTCCAGGTGGCGGTAGCCGTTCCAGGCCAGCGTGGCCACGCGTTCTCCGTGGGCCAGGTGCAGACCGTCCAGCGCGTTGGCCACCTGGCGTGATCGGCGCGCGATCTGGCCCCAGGTGCTTCGGTGGATGTCGCCCTCGACCCGGCGGGAAACGATTTCGGTGCTGCCGTGGTGCCGCTCGGCGTGGGTGATGAGCGACGAAATCAGCAGCGGTTGGTTTTGCATCTGGCCCAGCATTGCGGTGTCTCCTGGTGGGGGTGTCAGAGAAAAGAACGGTCGTGCGTCAACTCTCGCGCCATCATGCCTCAAGCCCGGTCCAAGGCCGCCGCGGGTTGGCACGGATAGCCCGCAAACCCGTGGGTGCAAGCCAGGCCGCAGACAATCGGGCCCATGAGCACCGCCCCCGACGCCCGCCGCTGGTCGCACCGATTCGCCGACCTCGGCCCCATGTTCCACACCGGGCTGCGACCGACCCCCTTGCCCGCGCCCTACCCGGTGGCCCACAGCGCGGCCATGGCCGCCGAGCTGTCGATCGAAACGGACTGGCTCACCGCAGACGAAGGCGTGGCCTGTTTCACCGGCAATGCCCTGCCGAGCGGCACCCGGCCATTGGCCAGCGTGTACAGCGGCCACCAGTTCGGCCAATGGGCGGGCCAGCTGGGCGACGGTCGGGCCATCCTGCTCGGCGAGCTCGACACCGCCCAGGGACCGCAGGAGATCCAGCTCAAGGGCGCCGGACTCACGCCCTATTCGCGCATGGGAGACGGCCGCGCCGTGCTGCGCAGTTCCATCCGCGAATTCCTCTGCAGCGAAGCCATGCACGCCCTGGGCATTCCGACCAGCCGCGCGCTCTGCATCACGGGTTCGGACGCGCCGGTGCGGCGCGAAGAGGTCGAGACCGCTGCGGTGGTCACACGCGTGGCGCCCAGCTTCATCCGCTTCGGTCATTTCGAGCACTTCTCGCACAACGGACAGCACGGCGAACTCAAGGCGCTGGCCGACTTCGTCATTCGCCACTTTTACCCCGACTGTGGCGAGCAGGAGGGCAACCCCTATGCGAGGTTGCTCGAAGCGGTGAGCGCGCGCACGGCGGTGCTCATGGCGCAGTGGCAGGCGGTGGGCTTCTGCCACGGCGTGATGAACACCGACAACATGAGCATCCTGGGCCTGACCATCGACTACGGTCCGTTCCAGTTCATGGATGCCTTCAACCCCGGCCACATCTGCAACCACACCGACCGCGGCGGCCGCTACGCCCACCAGCGCCAGCCGCAGATCGCGCACTGGAACCTGTACTGCCTCGGCCAGGCCCTGTTGCCGCTGATCGAGGACCCGCAGCAGGCGCTGGACGCACTCGAGCCCTACAAAACCCTGTTCCCCTCTGAACTGCAGCGCCGCATGGGCGCCAAGCTGGGCCTGAGCACGGTGCACGACGGCGACACCGCGCTCACCGAGGGCCTGATGCGGCTGATGGCCAGCGACGCGGTGGACTTCACCATCTTCTGGCGCCGCCT
>PNMF01000197.1 GCA_013823485.1 Comamonadaceae bacterium | reverse complement strand
CACGGGCTTGGTCGGCCTGGGCCTGGCTGGCGTCGAACTGTGAGCGTGCCGCCAGGTAGGTGGCGTCAAAGTCGCGGGCCGCCTGGTAGAGCTCCAGCAGGCTTTGCGCCTGGGCCTGGGCGCCACCCAGCGCCAGCAGGCCGGCCAGGGCGATGCGGCGCAGGGCACCAGGGGCCGACAGGGGTTGAGCAGACTGCGGATTCATGGAGTTCCTTGCAAGGACGGGCATTCAATAGACGGGGACGGCCGGGTCCAGTTCCTGGGACCAGCGGTCGATGCCGCCATGGATGTTGACCACCGATGCAAACCCCTGGTTGTTCAGGAAATGCACCACCTGGGCGCTGCGCATGCCGTGGTGGCACAGGCAGGCCACCGGGCGTTGCGGATCGAGTTCGTTCAGCCGCGCCGGCACGGTGCGCATGGGCATGTGCAGCAGCTCGAAGCCTTGCGGCCGGACCGAGGCGGTCTGCAGCTCCCAGGGCTCGCGGACATCCAGCACCAGCGGCAGGGGGCCGTCGGGGTCTTCCTGCCTGAGCTGTTCAAGCCACTGGTTCAGCTGCGCCGGGGTGATGGATTGCATGGAGCTTCGGGGTCTCAGAAACGGAAGCGCGAAGGCGCCGGAAAGTTCCGCAGCCGCGGGGCCACCGTGTCCCAGGGCTGGGCGGTCTGGAAGGCGGCTTCGCCGGTGCGGGTGATGATGGTGGCGCGCATGACCGGCTCGTGTCCGACGATGGCGGCCAGCCGGCCGCCCGGGGCCAGCAGCGACAGCAGGGCCGGCGGCACCTCGGCCACCGAGCCACCGAGCACGATGGCGTCGAACGGTGCGCCGGTGCGGCAGGCGGCAAAGTCCTGGGCAGCGGCATCGGCCTCGCGCACCTCGACCTGGGTCAGGCCCTGGCGGGCCAGGTTGGTGCGCGCCATGGCGGCCAGGGCCGGGTCGATCTCGAGCGTCAGCACGCTGGCCGACAGGCCGGCCAGCAGCGCGGCCATGTAGCCGCTGCCGGTGCCGATTTCCAGCACCCGGTCGGTGGGCTTGAGCTGCAGGTCCTGTGCCAGCCGGGCCTGCACCTTGGGCGCCAGCATGCAGGGGCCCTCGGTACCCTGGGCGGTGAGCGGCAGCTCCAGGTCGGCAAAGGCCAGCGCCTTGTGGGCCTCGGGCACATAGTCTTCGCGGTGCACGCGGGCCAGCAGGTCCAGCACGCGGCCGTCCAGCACTTCCCAGGGGCGGATCTGCTGCTCGATCATGTTGAAGCGGGCCTGTTCCGGGCTGAGGCCCAGTCCTGCGGGGGAGGTCATCGGAATACTCCTGAGGCGATGTTGAGCGGGGAACCCGAGATTTTATCGGGGGGGGTCCTGGACCACCCCTGCTGCTGGCGGTGCGCCCCAGAGCTTGCGCAGCCAGCGGGCGAGGTCGTCGAGGTAGCAATAGGCCACCGGCACCACCACCAGCGTCAGCACCGACGAGGTGATGACACCGCCGATCACGGCCTGGCCCATGGGCGCGCGCTGCTCCGAACCCTCGGTCAGCGCAAAGGCCAGCGGCACCATGCCGAACACCATGGCCAGCGTGGTCATGAGGATGGGGCGCAGCCGCACCCGGGCCGCCAGCAGCAGGGCGTCTTCCCGCGCCATCGGCGGCTGACCGTCCAGCCCTTCGCGGGCGCGGATGGCGAAGTCCACCAGCAGGATGGCGTTCTTGGTCACCAGCCCCATCAGCAGCACGATGCCGATGACCGAGAACATGCTCACCGTCGATCCGAACATCAGCAGCGCCAGCACCACCCCGATCAGGGTCAGCGGCAACGAGGTCATCAGCGCCAGCGGCTGCAGGAAGCTGTGGAACTGGCTGGCCAGGATCATGTAGATGAAGATGATGGCCAGCGCCAGCGCCGAGACGGCATATCCGAACGACTCGCGCATGTTCTTCGCCGAGCCGCCGAATTCGGTGCGGTAGCCCGGCGGCAGCGCGATGCCGTCCAGCACCTTCTGGATCTCCGCCGTGACCTCGCCGGCCGAGCGGCCATACACGTTGGCGTTGATCGACACCTCGCGGTTGAGGTTGCGCCGGTTGATCTGGTTCGGCCCGGTGGCTTCCACCAGGTCGGCCACCTGACCCAGCGGCACCACCCGGTTGCTGCCGTCGCTGGCTGCGCCCACCACGAAGGGCAGTTGACGCAGATCGTCGGTGCGCTCGCGGCGCTCCGGCGCCAGCCGCACATTGACGTCGTAGCTCTCGCCGTTCTGGGCCCGCCAGTTGCCCACCGTGGTGCCCGCCACCCAGGTGCGCAGGCTGGCAGCGATCGCCTGGGTGTTCAGGCCGAGGTCGGAGGCCACCTCGCGCTTGAGCACCACGTCCACCGTCGGCTTGTCGGGCTTCACGCTGGCGTCCAGATCGACCAGGCCGACGATGGGCCGGATGCGTTCCATCACCGTGGTGGTGAGGCGTTCAAGCTCGTCCAGGTCGTCGCCCTGCAGCGAGAACTCGATCTGCTTGTTGCCGCCGACCGAGTCCAGCAGGCCCACGTGCGTGACCGTGATGCCCGGCACGCTGCGCAGCCGCTCCCGCAGCACTGCCGACATGGCGTCCACGCTGCGCTCCCGGTCCTTGCGGTCGACCAGCCGCACATAGATGCTGGCGTACATGGCGCCCAGCGAGCTGCCGGTGTTGATGGTGGAGAGGGTGTACTTCACCTCCGGGAACTCGCGCAGGATCGCCTCGACCTCGCGCGTCTTGGCCTCGGTGGCCTGCAGCGACGAGCCCACCGGCGTGTGGAAGCTGAGCGAGGTTTCCGAGAAGTCGGCCTTGGGCACGAACTCGGTGCCCAGCAGCGGCATCACGAACAGGCTGGCCACCAGCGTGGCCACCGCCAGCGCCATGGTGGCCGCCTTGTGCACCAGCGACCAGCGCAGCGCCGCCTGGTAGGTGTCGGCCAGCTCGTCCTGGAAGCGGTCGAACCAGCCGGTCAGCCGACCCAGCGTGCGGTCGTAGAACGAGCGCCGGCCGCCGGCGGCTGCACCGGGCTTCTCGACCTCCGGGTCGTGCCACACCGAGGACAGCATGGGGTCCAGCGTGAAGCTCACGAACATCGAGATCAGCACCGCCGCGACCATGGTGATGCCGAACTCGTGGAAGAACTTCCCGATGATGCC
>PNMF01000196.1 GCA_013823485.1 Comamonadaceae bacterium | reverse complement strand
GCGCAGGCTGCCGTCGGGGTGCAGGCCGACCTCGATGATGCGCGGGTGCAGCCGCAGGTACAGGAAGTGGCTGAGCGACATCAGCACCCCGGCCAGCACACCCCAGTACAGCGCCGGGGCGGCCGCCAGTGTGACCAGCAGCGTGGCGCCAGCGATGAGTGCCTCGACCCGCGACAGGCGCCACAGCCGCACGAAGGCGGCCGGCCGGATCAGGCCCACGATGGCCACCAGCACGATCGCCGCCAGCACCGCGCGCGGCACATGGTGCAGCACCGGCATGAACAGCAGCAGGGCCAGCGCCACCACCGCCACCGACACCAGCGTGGCCCAGCCGGTGCGGGCGCCGGCATACAGGTTGAGCGCCGAGCGCGAGAACGATGAACTGGTGGGAAAGGCGCCGCTGATGCCGGCCACCAGCTTGGCCAGGCCCTGGCCGATCAGGTCCTGGTCCTGGTCCCAGCGGGTGTTGCGCCCGGCGTTGTCCACCTGGGCGCTGGAGGCGGTTTCCAGAAAGCTCACCAGCGTGATCACCAGCACCGGCAGCACCAGCTGCCCCAGCAGCTGCCAGCCGGGCCAGCCCGGCCACACCGGTGCCGGCAGGCCCTCGGGCAGGGTGCCCACCACCGCGCCCCCGCCGGCCTCGAAACCGCTGAACCGGCTGATGCCGGCACTGGCCACCACCACCAGCAGCACCACCGGAAAGGTGGGCCGCCAGCGCCGCGCCAGCCACAGCAGTGCGAGGCTGCCCAGGCCGAAAGCCATCGACGGCTCGTGCCAGGCCCCGACCGACCCGCCGGCCTGCAGGTCGGCCAACAGGTCGGGCCAGCCGGTGGCCCCCAGCAGCGGCGGCAGCTGCGAGGCCACGATCAGCAGGGCTGCAGCCTGGGTGAAGGCCATCAGCACCGGAGAGTTCACCAGGTTGAGCAGCCAGCCGAAACGCACCAGGCCCAGCAGCACCTGCAGTGCCCCGCACAGCAGGGCCAGCCAGGCCGCCAGCATCACCCACTCGGGGCTGCCGGCCGTGGCCAGTGGCGCCAGCGATGCGCCGACCAGCAGGCAGGTGAGGGCGGTCGGACCGACCGAGAGCCGGGGCGAGGCGCCGAACAGCACCGCCACCAGCGCCGGCAGCAGCGAGGCATAGATGCCGGTTACCAGCGGCATGCCGGCCAGGGCCGCATAGGCCACGCCCTGGGGAATGATCATCAGCCCCACGGTCAGGCCCGCCATCAGCTCGCCCCGCATCAGCGCGGCGTCCGGCCGGGGCCAGGCCAGAAAGGGCAGGGCGCGGCGCAGGCGGTTCATCCGGTCGATCCGGCTCAACGCCCCTGACCCCTCCGGATCATGACCGCCACCAGCGTGACCACGGTCAGCGGCGCAATGAAGCCCATCAGCACCGCCGAGAAGGTGCCCAGCGCCGCATGCTGCTGGGCGGCCAGGATGAGCCAGGCCACATAGGCGGCGTAATAAGCGAGGAACACGCCACCCTCCCAGCGCGCGATCTCGCGGCCGGTCAGGAACACCGGCAGGCAGGCCAGCGCGGTGGCCAGCATGACCCAGATGTCCAGCGCCAGCAGCGACGACGGCACCCCGAGCCCGGACGGGCTGACCACCGCCGCGACACCCAGGCAGCCCAGGATGTTGAAGGTGCAGCTGCCCACCACGTTGCCCACGGCAATGTCCCGTTCGCCCTTGATGGCGGCCATCACCGAGGTGGCCACCTCGGGCATCGAGGTGCCGGCGGCCACGATGGTCAGGCCGATCACCAGATCGCTCACGCCGAGTGCCTTGGCAAAGGCGATGGAGGCGGTCACCAGGGCTTCCGAGCCCGCCACCAGGAAGCCCAGGCCGATCACGATCATCAGCAGCTGCACCGGCAGCTTCGAGTCCCAGGCGCCGGTGGCTGCCGGCTGCACCTCGGCCGCGTACTCGTCTTTGGCGGCCTGGCTTTCGCGCCGCGACTGCACGATCAGGAACACGGTGTAGGCCACCATCAGCCCGCACAGCAGCAGGCCATCAAGGAGCCCGATGCGGCCATCAAGGCAGACCAGCAGCAGGATGACCGAGGCGCCGATCATGATCGGCACCTCCTGCCGGATCAGCTGGATGTTCACCACCAGCGGCGTGATCAGGGCCGAGAGCCCCAGGATGAACAGCACGTTGAAGATGTTGCTGCCCACCACGTTGCCCAGGGCCAGGTCGGTCTGGCCGTCCAGCGCCGCGCCGGTCGAGACGGCGAGCTCCGGTGAACTGGTGCCGAAGGCCACGATGGTCAGCCCCACCACCAAGGGCGAAATGCCGAACGAGAGCGCCAGTTTCGACGCGCCGCGCACCAGCAGTTCGGCGCCGGCGATCAGGCCGACGAGGCCCGCAATGAAAAGCAGGATGTTCATGAAGCAGTTCGGGTTGGGGCGCCACAACGGCGTGGCTGGCGCGTAGTCTGCCACCGTCCGGGCCGGGTCCGGCGGCTCTGGGTGCAGGGTGCGCGGCAGATTGGGCCCCCTGCCGCGGCCCGCATTGGACCCGCCTGCACCGCCGGCAACGGTGACAATATGTGTTCTTCGGAATTTTTCCGCGGCGGTCTGGCCGGTGCCCTGCGCACCGCGTTGCCGACCCTTGCTGACAGCCCCTGCCCCGACCCGCTCGGCCCGCAGGTGAACGTGCTGCACATCGGGTCACCGTTTCCGCCGCATCCACAACCAGGTCCTGTCGACCCCGACCGCCGCCGTACCCTGTGCGCGGCTGCCACCGCCATGGTGGTTCCGGCCGCAGGACCCACCGGGAGGAACCCATGCAACTCATCCTGTCGGCCGGATTCATTCTGGCCATCGTCCTGTGGGGCGTGCTCGCGCCCGCATCGCTGGGCGCGGTGTTCGACTCCGCGCTGGCCCTCATCACCCGCGACTTCGGCTGGTTCTACCTGTGGGTGGTGCTGGGCCTGGTCATCATGGCCATGGTGCTGGCGTTCGGCCGCCATGGTCAGCTCAAGCTCGGCAACGAGGACGACGAGCCCGCCTTCTCGCGCGGCGCCTGGTTCTCGATGCTGTTCGCCGCCGGCATGGGCATCGGCCTGGTGTTCTGGGGCGTGGCCGAGCCCATATCCCACTACGGCGCACCGCCGCCCGGCATTGCTGCCCAGACCCCGGAGGCGGC
>PNMF01000195.1 GCA_013823485.1 Comamonadaceae bacterium | reverse complement strand
CCCGGTGCCGCAGGACGGCGAGACCATGGGCGAGATCATGTTCAAGGGCAACATCGCCATGAAGGGGTACCTGAAGAACCCCAAGGCCACGCAGGAAGCCTTTGCCGGCGGCTGGTTCCACAGCGGCGACCTCGCGGTGCAGTACGCCGACGGCTACTTCAAGATCAAGGACCGCAGCAAGGACATCATCATCAGCGGCGGCGAGAACATCTCGTCCATCGAGGTCGAGGACGTGCTCTACCGCCACCCCGATGTGCTGGCCGCCGCCGTGGTGGCCCGGCCCGACCCGAAGTGGGGCGAGACGCCGTGCGCGTTCGTCGAGCTCAAGGCCGGTGCCACGACCCGTCCGGAAGACATCGTGGCGCACTGCAAGCAGCACCTGGCCGGCTTCAAGGTGCCGCGTGCGGTGGTGTTCGGCGAACTGCCCAAGACCAGCACCGGCAAGATCCAGAAGTTCGAGTTGCGCAAGCAGGCCGGCTCGGCCGCCGCCATCGACGTCTGATCAGTCACCTTTCACGGTGCCTTCGCGGCGCGGGTCGGCGCCGCCCAGCCAGCGACCGTCGCGCCGCACCAGCAGCTGGGCGCCGCTGGTGAGCTCGCCCTCCTGCATCGCGTGGCCGCGCTGGCGCAGCGTGTCGCGGGTGGTGGCGGGGAAGCGGCCCGCTTCGAGCAACAGCGGCCCGCCCAGGGTGCCGAAGTTGGGCAGATCGGCAGCCGCCTGCGGGTGCAGACCCCACTGCAGCACGCCGTGCAGCAGCTTGGCGGTGTACGGAATGATGAAGGCGCCGCCGGGGCTGCCGGCGCTCATCAACGGCTCGCCGGTGCGGGCATCGAACACCAGCGTGGGCGACATCGACGACCGTGGCCGTTTGCCCGGCTGCACCCGGTTGGCCACCGGCAGGCCTTGCGCGTCGCGCGGTCGGAAGCTGAAGTCGGTCAGTTCGTTGTTGAGCAGAAAACCGCCGGCGCGCGCCGGGTTGGTGGTCACCATGCGCCGGCTGCCGAAGGCCGACTCGATGGTGGTGGTCATGGCCAGCAGGTGGCCTTGTGCGTCGACCACGCTGATGTGGCTGGTGCCCGACTCGGGCTGCTCCGGCATGGGGGCCCAGCTCAGGGTGGTCTTGCCCGGGCGGCCAGGGCCCACCTGCTCGGCGCGCTGCGGGCCGATCAGCCGGGCGCGCTGGTCGAGGTAGCCGGCATCCAGCAGGCTGGACCAGCGGCCGTCGGGGGCCGCCACGAAATCAGGATCGGCCACGTACTGGGCGCGGTCGGCCAAGGCCAGGCGGGAGGCCTCGTTGAAGAAATGCAGCCACTCGGCGCCCGGCAGCCCGTCCTGCAGCGGCCAGGCGGCCGCCGGCGTGCGGGCCAGCAGGCCCAGCATCTGGCCGATCGCCAGGCCGCCCGAACCGGGCGGCGGGAAGCCGCAGAGGCGCAGGTCGCGCCCGCCGGCGCGGTGTCGGTGGCACAGCGGGGCGCGCCGCTGCGGCTGGTACTGCTGCAGGTCGGCCAGCGTCATGGCACCTGGCAGCGGATCGCGCCGGACCGCCTGCACGATGGCCCGGGCCACCGGACCGTCCTGCAGCGCGAGCGGCCCCAGCAGCGCGATCTGCCGCAGCACCTCGGCGTATTCGGGGTTGCGCAGCCGGTGGCCCACCGGATGGGCCGAGCCGTCGGCCCGGTAGAAGTAGGCCCGGGCCACCGGGTCGTTGCGCAGGCCGGGGTCGTTCGTCAGCAGCGTGTGCAGGCGCGGGCTGATCGCGAAGCCCTCGCGGGCCAGCCGGATGGCCGGCTCGAACAGCTGCACCCAGGGCAGGCGGCCGTGGTCGCGGTGGGCCAGTGCCAGCAGGGCCACGGTGCCCGGCACACCGACGGCGCGGCCGCTGAGCACCGCATCGGCAAAGGGCAGGGGCTGGCCCTGGTCGTCGAGGAACAGCTGCTCGGTGGCGGCGGCCGGTGCGGTTTCGCGCCCGTCGTAGGCCACCACCCGGCGGCCGTCGAAATGCAGCAGGAAGGCGCCGCCCCCGATGCCGCTGGACTGCGGCTCCACCAGCCCGAGGACCAGCTGCACCGAAATGGCCGCGTCGACCGCGCTGCCGCCGGCCCGCAGGGCATCCAGACCGGCCTGCGCGGCAAGCGGGTGGGCGGCGGCCACCGCCTGGCGCTCATGGCTCCAGCCGGGCTGGGTGGTCAGGCCGGAGGCGCCCTCGGGCGTGTCCGCCGCCAGCTCGGCAGCAGGCGGCGCCACGCAGGCGGCCAGCAGGGCCGCCAGCAGCAGCGAGGCCAGCGCGGCGGGCCGCCACATGCTCAGCGCGGTGCCAGGCGGATGGCGCCATCGAGCCGGATCACCTCGCCGTTGAGCATGTCGTTCTCGATGATGTGGCGGGCCAGCTTGGCGTAGTCGGCCGGGGTGCCGAGGCGGCTGGGGAACGGCACGCTGGCGGCCAGGGCGTCCTGCACTTCCTGCGGCATGCCGAACAGCATGGGCGTGCCGAAGATGCCGGGGGCAATCGTCATGTTGCGGATGCCGTTGCGCGACAGGTCGCGGGCGATCGGCAGCGTCATGCCGACCACGCCGCCCTTGGAGGCGGCGTAGGCCGCCTGACCGATCTGCCCGTCGTAGGCGGCCACGCTGGCGGTGCTGATCATCACGCCGCGTTCGCCGGTGGCTTCGGGCTCGTTCTTGCACATGGCCTCGGCAGCCAGGCGGATCATGTTGAAGCTGCCCACCAGGTTGACCATGATGGTCTTGGTGTACACGGCCAGCGAATGGGCGCCGTTCTTGCCCACCGTCTTTTCGGCCGGGGCGATGCCGGCGCAGTTGATCAGGCCCATGAGCTTGCCCATGGAGGTGGCCTGGGCCACCACGGCCTGGCCATCGGCCTCCTGGCTCACATCGCACTTCACGAAGGCGCCGCCGATCTCGCGGGCCACCGTCTCACCTTTTTCGACCTGCATGTCGGCGATCACCACCTTGCCGCCCTGGGCGGCCAGCATGCGTGCTGCGCCTTCGCCCAGACCGGACGCGCCGCCGGTGACGATGAAAACCTTGCCTTGAATCTCCATGGGTTGCTCCTTGGGCGGCTGTGCGCCTGGTTTGACGTTGACGTAAACGTCAATTATGGCTGCACCAGAAGCCGGCGTCACGGCCGTGTCATGGCCGGCGTGCAGTGTGGGACGT
>PNMF01000194.1 GCA_013823485.1 Comamonadaceae bacterium | reverse complement strand
CCGGTGCGGCCGTCGTACAGCTGCGCCTGGGTGCGGGTGGCGGTGAGGCCCTTGCGCTCGGCGATGTCGTCCGGGTAGGCCAGCTTCAGCATGGCGCGGATCTCGTCTTCCGAGGCACCGTCGAACACCGGGGTCGCGAACGGCACGCCGGTCTGCAGGTTGGCGGCCATCTCGAACACGTCGGCATCCGACAGGTTGGAGAGGTCTTCCTTCTTGCCGGCCTGGTTGTAGACGGTCTCCAGGAACTGGCGGATTTCGGCCGCCTTGGCTTCCTGCTGGAGCATGTCGCCAATGCGCTGGCCCAGGCCCTTGGCGGCCCAGCCCAGGTGCACTTCCAGCACCTGACCCACGTTCATGCGCGAAGGCACGCCCAGCGGGTTCAGCACGATGTCGGCGGGGGTGCCGTCGGCCATGTAGGGCATGTCCTCGACCGGAACGATCTTGGACACCACACCCTTGTTGCCGTGGCGGCCGGCCATCTTGTCGCCGGGCTGCAGGCGGCGCTTGACGGCCAGGTAGACCTTGACCATCTTCAGCACGCCGGCCGGCAGTTCGTCACCCTGGGTGAGCTTCTTGCGCTTCTCTTCGAAAGCCAGGTCGAAGCTGTGGCGGGTCTGCTCCATGGAGTTCTTGATCGACTCCAGCTGGGCCGCCACCGACTCGTCGGCCGGGCGGATGTCGAACCAGTGGTACTTCTCGACGTCGGCCAAGTATGCCTTGTCGATGGTCGTGCCCTTGGACAGCTTCTTGGGGCCACCATTGGCCACCTTGCCGGTCAGCAGCTTCTCGATACGGTCGAAGGCGTCGGCCTCGACGATGCGCAGCTGGTCGTTGAGGTCGAGGCGGAAGCGCTTGAGCTCGTCGTCGATGATCTGCTGGGCGCGCTTGTCGCGCTGGATGCCTTCACGGGTGAAGACCTGCACATCGATCACGGTGCCCTGCGAACCCTGGTCCACGCGCAGCGAGGTGTCCTTCACGTCGGACGCCTTCTCGCCGAAGATGGCGCGCAGCAGTTTCTCTTCCGGGGTCAGGGTGGTCTCGCCCTTCGGCGTGACCTTGCCCACCAGCACGTCGCCCGGCAGCACTTCGGCACCCACGTAGATGATGCCGCTGTCGTCCAGGCGGTTGAGCTGCTGCTCGGCCAGGTTCGGGATGTCGCGGGTGATTTCCTCGGCGCCCAGCTTGGTGTCGCGGGCCATCACCACCAGCTCCTCGATGTGGATGCTGGTGTAGCGGTCGTCGGCCACCACGCGCTCGGAGATCAGGATCGAGTCCTCGAAGTTGTAGCCGTTCCAGGGCATGAACGCGATCAGCATGTTCTGGCCGATCGAGATCTCGCCCAGATCGGTGGAGGCACCGTCGGCGATCACGTCACCCTTTGCCAGTGCATCGCCCTTCTTGACGATCGGACGCTGGTGGATGTTGGTGTTCTGGTTGGAACGCTGGTACTTGATCAGGTTGTAGATGTCCACGCCCACTTCGCCGGCGACCGCCTCGGCGTCGTTCACGCGGATCACGATGCGGGTCGCATCGACATAGTCCACCACGCCGCCGCGCTTGGCGGTGACGACGGTGCCGGAGTCGATGGCGGCCACACGCTCGATGCCGGTACCCACCAGCGGCTTCTCGGGACGCAGCACCGGCACGGCCTGGCGCGACATGTTGGCGCCCATCAGTGCGCGGTTGGCGTCGTCGTGCTCCAGGAACGGCACCAGCGATGCCGCCACCGACACGATCTGCGCCGGCGACACGTCCATGTACTGGATGGTGTCGGGCGAGGTCAGGATGGATTCACCCTTCTCGCGGGCCGACACCAGCTCTTCGGTCAGGCGGCCGTCGGCGTCCAGGGCCGCGTTGGCCTGGGCGATGACGTATTTGCCTTCCTCGATGGCCGACAGGTAGTCGATCTGGTTGGTCACCTTGCTGTCCACCACGCGGCGGTACGGCGTCTCGATGAAGCCGTATTCGTTCAGGCGGGCGTACAGGGCCAGCGAGTTGATCAGGCCGATGTTCGGGCCTTCCGGCGTCTCGATCGGGCACACACGGCCGTAGTGGGTGACGTGCACGTCACGCACCTCGAAGCCGGCGCGCTCGCGGGTCAGACCGCCCGGGCCCAGGGCCGACACGCGGCGCTTGTGGGTGATCTCGGCCAGCGGGTTGGTCTGGTCCATGAACTGCGACAGCTGGGACGCACCGAAGAACTCCTTCAGCGCCGCAGAAATCGGCTTGGAGTTGATCAGGTCGTGCGGCATCAGCGGCTCCTGCTCGGCCTGACCCAGACGCTCCTTCACAGCCTTCTCGATACGGGCCAGACCGGTGCGGTACTGGTTCTCGGCGAGTTCGCCGACGCAGCGCACGCGGCGGTTGCCCAGGTGGTCGATGTCGTCCACCTCGCCACGGCCGTTGCGCAGATCCACCAGGATCTTCACCACCGACAGGATGTCGTCGTTGGACAGCACCATCGGGCCGGTGGCTTCGTCGCGGCCCACGCGGGCGTTGAACTTCATGCGGCCCACGCGCGACAGGTCGTAGGTGTCCGGGTTGTAGAACAGGCGGTGGAACAGGGCCTGCACCGCGTCTTCGGTCGGCGGTTCGCCGGGGCGCATCATGCGGTAGATGGCCACGCGGGCGGCGAACTCGTCCACCGTCTCGTCGATGCGCAGCGTCTGGCTGATGTAGGCACCCTGGTCGAGCTCGTTGGTGTAGATGCACTGCAGGTCCTGCACGCCGGCCGAACGCAGCTTCTTCAGCAGCGCTTCGGTCAGTTCGTCATTGGCCTTGGCAATGATTTCGCCGGTGTCGGGGTCGACCACGTTCTTGGCGACCACGCGGCCGATCAGGAAGTCTTCCGGCACGCTGATGTGGGTGGTGCCGGACTGCTCCAGCTCGCGGGTGTGGCGCGCGGTGATGCGCTTGTCCTTGGCCACAACCACCTTGCCCGACTTGTCGGTGATGTCGAAGCGGGCCACCTCGCCGCGCAGACGCTCGGCCACGAAGGCCATTTGCGCGCCGCTGTCCATCAGGCGGAAGTGGTCGTTGACGAAGAAGTTGGCCAGGATGGTTTCCGGCGTCAGGCCAATGGCCTTGAGCAGGATGGTGACCGGCATCTTGCGGCGGCGGTCGACACGGAAGAACAGCACGTCCTTCGGATCGAATTCAAAGTCCAGCCACGAGCCGCGGTACGGAATGATGCGGGCCGAGAACAGCAGCTT
>PNMF01000193.1 GCA_013823485.1 Comamonadaceae bacterium | reverse complement strand
AGGTCGGACTTCTGCTTCGTCTGGCCATTGACCGACAGCTCGATGTCGCCGCGCTCCAGCACCACGCCCGGCATCGGCACGATGGCGGAGGCCACCGCGGACTGCTCGAAATCCTTGCCCAGGTCCCACGGGCGGCCCTTGTCGCGCGCCACCAGCTGCAGGTCGCGGCGGGTCATGTCGAGGCCGCAGGCGTAACCGAACACCAGTTCGTGCGCCTGCTCGGCCGGCACCTGGAATCCGGCCTTGCCGATGGCCAGCACCAGTTCCATTTCGTAGTGGTAGTTGCCGGTCTGCGGCGGGTAGGCAATGGTCGCGCCCGACTCGACCAGGGCACTGGGCGTCTTGGTGAAATAGAACGGTCGCTCGGCCGCCTTGTCGACCGGGCGCCCCATTTCCACCGCATGGGCGTGGTAGTTGCGGCCGACGCAGAAGATGCGGCCGACCGGGTAGCGTTCGGCGCGGCCCTCGATGGGCAGCGAGGGTTGGGCGAGCGGGGGGAAGAGGTAGGTGGTCATGTGATGGGCGTTGTTGAAGGATCGGGGCAGCGGGCTCATCCCTGCTGCAGACAGTTGTCGACGTTCCAGCTGTAGAGCCAGTCCACCGCATCGTAAAAGCGCTCCTGCGAGCGGCCCTTCCAGAGGGCATTGCGCACCAGCCGCTCCACACCGGCGGCGTGGTAGAGCCGCCCCATCTCCCGACCCGAAAGCACGATGCGCGCGGTGCGGGTGATGCGGTTCTGCTGGTAGAGCTGCAGGGCGGCGGGCCATTCGTCACCGGTCACCCGCAGGGCTTCGCCCAGCGTGACGGCGTCTTCAAGTGCCATGCAGGCGCCCTGCGCCATGTACTGGGTGGTGGGGTGGGCCGCGTCGCCCAGCAGCGTGGCGCGGCCGAACACCCAGTTGTCGATCGGTTCGCGGTCGGCCGTGGCCCAGCGCTTCCAGCTTTTCGGCAGCTCGATCAGCTGCCGCGCCTTGGGCGAAATGCCCTGGAAATAGCTCTCC
Organism: Comamonadaceae bacterium; assembly: GCA_013823485.1. Taxonomy (GTDB): domain Bacteria; phylum Pseudomonadota; class Gammaproteobacteria; order Burkholderiales; family Burkholderiaceae_C; genus Hydrogenophaga. Next base: position 2,219 of record PNMF01000193.1, on the reverse strand, counting down.
ACCTCGGCCTTGCTGCCCTCGGTCACGCCCCACTCTTCCGGCTGGCGGCTGTGGAAGGTGACCACGATGTTGTACTGCTCGCCACCGCGCAGCGGGTAGTGCACCAGATGGCATTTCGGCCCCGCCCACAGGCTGGCGGCATTCCACTGCAGCTCGGCCGGAAATTCGGACTTGTCGACCACCGCGCGGTACACCACGTGGCCGGTGACGCGCGGTGGATCGTTCACATACTGCGCCCGCACCACCGACTTCACGCCGTCGGCCGCGATCAGCGCGCAACCGGTCCAGCGCTGGCCGTTCTGGTCGATGGCGGTCACGGTGCCGGCCGCTTCGTCCTGCTCCACACGTTCGATGCGGGTGCGGGTGTGGAACTCGACCCGGCCGGTTGCCTGCGCCCCTTCGAGCAGGGCGAGGTGGATGTCCGCCCGGTGGATCACCGCGTAGGGGTTGCCGAAACGCTGGCGGAACGCCTCCCCGGTCTCGATGCGGCCGACCAGGCTTTCGTCGATCGCGTCGTGCATGACCATGTGGTCGGTGTAGACCGCGCGGCTACGCGCCTGGTCGCCGATGCCCAGAGCGTCGCAGGCATGGAAGGCGTTGGGCCCGAGCTGCATGCCGGCGCCGATCTCGCCGATCTCCGGCGACTGCTCCAGCACGGTCACCGACAGGCCGCGGCGCACCAGCGCCAGCGCAGCAGCGAGGCCGCCGATGCCGCCACCACAAACAATGACCGGCAGACCGGCCGAAGCTGCATTCATGGGAGTCCCCGAGTTGGAATCCCCCAATTATTCAGTGTGCTGATGGAAAGCGCAATGACGAGCGCCCTCAGGCAGCGCCAAACACGTAGGCGTCCATGGACAACATGCCGTGGGCAATGCCGCCGTCCATCACCACTCCACGGGCCGGACCGGCCCCGGTGTCGGACGCCCCGGCCGCCACCAGCAGCGGCCAGAAATGTTCGGCCGTGGGATGGGCGCGCTGCGCCTGCGGCGCGTCGGCCAGCGTGCGCCGCAGGCGATCGCCATCGCCCTGCACCACCGCCTCGCCCACCCAGGCGGCAAACGCCCGCACATAGGCTTCGTCGTCACCATGGGCCTGGCGGAACTCGTACAGGTTGTGGGTCAGGCTGCCGGAGCCGACCACCAGCACGCCCTGCTCGGCCAGCGGGGCCAGCGCCCGGCCCAGTGACAAGGCGCCATCGGCGTCCAGCCGTGCGGGCAACGACACCTGGAACACCGGGATGTCCGCGTCGGGGAACAGGTGCATCAGCGGCACCCAGGCGCCATGGTCCAGCCCCCGATGGTCATCCGCGTGCGCCGGCCAGCCCGCTGCCTGCAACGCACCGAGCGCAGCGTGGGCCAGAGCCGGGTGGCCGGCGGCCGGGTAGTCGAGCTGGTAGAGGGCGGGCGCAAAGCCACCGAAGTCGTGGATGGTCTCGGGCCGACCCGTCGTGCCCACCACTGGCGTCGCCGTCATCCAGTGGGGCGACACCACCAGCACCGCCTGCGGTCTCGGCAAGGAGGCGCCCAGCGCCGTCAGCCGGGGCCCGGCCAGGCCGGGGTCGAGGGCAAAACTCGGCGCGCCATGGGAAACGAAGAGCGTGGGCAGGCGCGGGGTGCGGGACATGGCGGGCTCCATCAAAAGCAGGACAGGCGGCCGGGGTGGCTGCCTGTCATGACTGTAGAGCGTTCCGCCGGATCAATGAATCAGCGGGCGCGGGACAGATTGTTCTGCCGATGGAACAAAGCCGGCCTCACTCCCACTCGATGGTCGCCGGCGGCTTGGAGCTCACGTCGTAGGTCACCCGGTTGATGCCGCGCACCTCGTTGATGATGCGGCCCGACACCTTCTTGAGCAGCGCATACGGCAGCTCGGCCCAGTCGGCGGTCATGAAGTCGCTGGTCTGGACCGCGCGCAGGGCGACCACATAGTCGTAGGTGCGGCCATCGCCCATCACGCCCACGCTCTTGACCGGCAGGAACACGGTGAAGGCCTGGCTGGTGAGGTCGTACCAGCTCTTGCCGCTGGCCGGGTCGATGTGGTTGCGCAGCTCCTCGATGAAGATCGCGTCGGCCCGGCGCAGCAGGTCGGCGTATTCCTTCTTCACCTCACCCAGGATGCGCACGCCCAGGCCCGGGCCGGGGAACGGGTGGCGGTAGACCATGGCGTGCGGCAGGCCCAGGGCCACGCCGAGTTCGCGCACCTCGTCCTTGAAAAGG
>PNMF01000192.1 GCA_013823485.1 Comamonadaceae bacterium | reverse complement strand
CCCCAACATGGTCCTGGCCTGGCACAACTACGGCGGCGGCAAGGAGCTGGTGGCCGAGATCTACAAGTCGCTGAACATGGACGTGGTGTCCTTCCTGTACGGCCCGATGCCCACCCAGCCGCTGGGCTGGTTCAAGAAGCCGGTGGCCAAGGTCGAGGACATGAAGGGCCTGAAGTTCCGCACCGTGGGCCTGGCCGTTGACGTGTTCACCGAAATGGGCACCGCCGTCAACCCGCTGCCCGGTGGCGAGATCGTTCCCGCCCTGGACCGTGGCCTGATCGACGCGGCCGAGTTCAACAACGCCTCCAGCGACCGCCTGCTGGGCTTCCCCGATGTGGCCAAGAACTGCATGCTGCAGAGCTTCCACCAGTCGGGCGAGCAGTTCGAGATCCTGTTCAACGGCCCGAAGTACAACGCCCTGAACGCCGAGCTGAAGTCCATCATCGACTACGCCGTGCAGGCCGCCAGCGCCGACATGTCGTGGAAGGCCATCCAGCGCAACTCGCAGGACTACATCGAGCTGAAGAAGCAGGGTGTGAAGTTCTACAAGACCCCGGACGCCATCCTGCGCGCCCAGCTGGCTGCCTGGGACAAGACCATCGCCAAGAAGGCCGGCGAGAATCCGATCTTCAAGAAGGTGCTGGACTCGCAGCGCGCTTTCGCCCAGCGCGCAGGCCAGTGGCAGAACGACTACACCGTCGACTTCAAGATGGCCTACAACCACTACTTCGGCAAGGGCGCCAAGAAGGGTTGATCGGTTCTTGATCACAAAGGGCGCCTGCGGGCGCCCTTTTCTCTTTCGGAAGCTGACATGCAAAAACTATTACTGACCGTGGATCGGCTGTCGACCTGGTTCGGCAAGATCTGCGCGTGGTCCGTCGTTGGACTCACCCTCCTGATTTCCTGGGAAGTCTTTTCCCGTTACGTGCTGAACAAGCCGAACGCCTGGGTGCTGGACGCCCAGATCATGTTGTACGGCGTGCTGTTCATGACCGCCGGCGCCTACACCCTGGCCAAGAGCGGCCATGTGCGCGGCGACGTGCTCTACGGCTTCTTCCAGCCCCGCACCCAGGCCACCATCGACCTGGTGCTGTACATCCTGTTCTTCCTGCCCGGCATCATCGCCCTGACCTATGCAGGCTGGTTCTTCTTCCAGGACTCGCTGGCGATCCGGGAGCAGACCTTCAACGCCGATCCGCTGCCGGTCTACCCGTTCAAGTTCGTGGTGCCGCTGGCCGGCGCCTTCCTGCTGCTGCAGGGCATCGTGGAAATCATCCGTTGCGTCATCTGCATCAAGACCGGCGAGTGGCCCTCGCGCGAGGAGGATGTGGAAGAGGTGGACGTCGACAAACTCAAGGAAATGGTGCACGTGAAAGACGCTGACATCGAGGCGCTGGACCAGCTGGTTCCGGCCAGGAAAGGCGGTCAGTGATGAAGATCAGAAAGGAACTCTGGTTCGGCTTCTCGCTGATGGGGCTGATCATTGCGGCCGCTCTGGCCATGGTCTTCAGCGTGGAGACCATGACCAACGGCCACTACGGCCTGCTGATGCTCTCGCTGGTGGTCGTGGCCATCATGCTGGGCTTCCCCACCGCCTTCACCCTGATGGGCATGGGCATGATGTTCGCGTTCTTCGCCTACCACTCGGGCGACCAGACCGCGGCCGGCGCCATGCAGCAGACGCTGGACCTGATGGTGCAGCGCGCCTTCTCGGTCATGGGCAACGACGTGCTCATCTCGATCCCGCTGTTCGTGTTCATGGGCTACCTGGTCGAACGCGCGAACCTGATCGAGAAGCTGTTCCGCAGCCTGCACCTGGCGCTGTCCCGCGTGCCGGGTTCGCTGGGCGTGGCCACCCTGGTGACCTGCGCGGTGTTCGCCACCGCCACCGGCATCGTCGGTGCCGTGGTGACGCTGATGGGCCTGCTGGCGCTGCCGCAGATGCTGCGGGCCGGTTACGACGTGCGGCTGTCGGCCGGCGCCATCACGGCCGGCGGCTGCCTGGGCATCCTGATCCCGCCTTCGGTGCTGCTGATCGTCTACGGCGCCACCGCCGGCGTGTCGGTGGTGCAGCTGTACGCAGGCGCCTTCTTCCCCGGCATCATGCTGGCCAGCCTGTACATCCTGTACGTGATCATCATGGCCAAGCTCAAGCCGGACTGGGCACCGCCCCTGACCGCCGAGCAGCGCGCCGTGCCCCTGCCCGCCGGCCTCAAGGCCATCGGCGCCACCAGCGATGGCTGGGCGCCGGGCAACCTGGTCAAGGCCCTGAAAGGCCGCCGCAACCAGAACGTGTCGACTCGGTACCTGCTCGGCCAGCTGGCCATCGTGCTGGCGCCGGCGGTGCTGTTCGCGGTGGTCGCCTTTGCCAGCTACCAGTCGGCCACCACGGTGGTCGTCGAGGAGACCTACACCGAGCTGCAGGCCATGGGGTCGGGCTCCAACGAGGAAGCCTCCGACGAGGAGTCGGGCGGCCTGGCCGAACCCGAAGGCGTGCAGGAGCCTGCCGGCGCCGATGACGGCGTGGCCCTGCCCCCGGGTGCCGAAGACAGCGAAGCTCCGGCCGAAGCCGGCGCAGCCGAAGCCCCGGCCGACAGCGTGGCCCTGCCCCCGGGCGCGGGCGGCGCACCGGCCGAAGGTGCCGCTGCGGGTGCCACCACCAAGCCTGCATCGACCGGCTTCTGGATCGGTCTGGGCGTGGGTGCGCTGGCGCTGGCCGTGTTCTACGGCATCCTGAGCCATGCCCGCCTGGAAGTGTTCAAGATGCTGCTCTCCAGCTTCTTCCCGCTGCTGGTGCTGATCCTGGCGGTGCTGGGCTCGATCGTGTTCGGTCTGGCCACGCCCACCGAGGCGGCGGCCGTGGGTGCGTTCGGCGGCTTCATCCTGGCGGCGGCCTACCGGCAGCTGACCTTCAACGTGGTCAAGGAGAGCGTGTTCCTCACGGCCAAGACCAGCGCCATGGTGTGCTGGCTGTTCGTGGGCTCGGCCATCTTCTCGGCGGCGTTCGCGCTGCTGGGCGGGCAGGAGCTGGTGGAGACCTGGGTGCTCTCCATGAACCTGTCGAAGACCGAGTTCCTGATCCTGTCGCAGGTGCTGATCTTCATCCTGGGCTGGCCGCTGGAGTGGACCGAGATCATCGTGATCTTCATGCCGATCTTCATTCCGCTGCTGGACAACTTCGGGGTCGACCCGCTGTTCTTCGGCCTGCTGGTGGCGCTGAACCTGCAGACCGCCTTCCTGAGCCCGCCGGTGGCCATGAGCGCGTTCTACCTGAAGGGCGTGGCGCCGAAGCATGTGACGCTGAACCAGAT
>PNMF01000191.1 GCA_013823485.1 Comamonadaceae bacterium | reverse complement strand
ACTGCGCACGAAGGCGTGCAGCATCGCCAGCACCCAGATGCCCCAGAAGGCCAGCTTCTCCAGGTCGTCCTTGCCGAAGCTACCCTTGCCGACCATGTCCGCCGGCAACACCCGGTTCACCACCAGCATGCCCACCGCAGCGATCACCATGCCGGTCACCGTGGTCACGGCCAGTGCATCGACCACACGGCTGCCCTGACCACCCGCCTTGGCGTGTGCCGCCTTGCGCTTCTCGACGAAGAACACGAAGCCGGTGGCAATGCAAACCGCCCCGAGCAGCCCACCCAGCACATACAGCCAGCGCAGCAGCCAGTGCTCGAAGTGCTGCAGGTGCAGGCCTGTCAGGAACTCGTTGATCTCCGAGACCACCGTGCGCGGCGGGTCCTCGCGCAGCACCTCGCCGGTGCTGGCTTTGAAGTGGATGCCTTCGCCCACCAGCGCCACGCGGTCGCTGCCGGCGCGAAAGATGCTGACGTAGCTGTTGGCATCGCCCACGTGGTGCACGTGCAGGAAGCCGACTTCACCCGCCATGTCGCGTGCAGCCCAGCGGCGCTTGGCCTCGGCCACCATCGCATCCACCGAAGCCATCGGCATCGGCACACCTGCGGCTTCGTGGGGCAGGCCATTGGCTTTGGCTTGCATCACTTCGTGCCGGTCGTGCAGGCCCTTGAGCTGGAACTGCGAGACCGGCAGGAAGTAGAACGCCGCGAAGATCACCAGGCCAGTGAAAGCGAAGAAAAAGTGGAACGGCAGCGCGACCACGCCAGTGAGGTTGTGCAGGTCCAGCGCGCTGCGCTGCGTGTGCTTCCTGGGCCGGAAGGTGAAGAACTCGCGGAAGATCTTGCGGTGCATCACCACGCCCGAGACCAGTGCCGCCATCATCACCAGCGCGGCCAGGCCGACGATGAAGATGCCCACGTTTTTCCACGACCAGTTCAGGCTGTAGTGCATGGGGTAGAACCACCTGCTGCCGATCTTGAGCGCGTCGCTGGACACGGTGGCGCCGGTGCGCGGATCGATGGTCGTGTCAGCGTGAATATGGTTTTCCAGGCTGGCGTCTTTGGGGTGTGGAACCTTGAAGCCCGAGCCCATGATCAGCACCGGGTCGCGGTGCGTGGTGTAGGCCCAGTACTCGTCTACGGGCAGTTCCAGGCGCGGCGTCATCCGGCCTTTGCTGTCGTCGTGCAGCGCCGCCATGTTGGCTGCGTAGTCCTGCTCGTCGGGCGGGAGCTGCTGCAGGATGGGCAGCAGCACCTTGTCAAACGAGGGCATGGGCTGCGGGTCGAAGCGCGTCTGTGGAATCGCCCAGCGGTCGATCTCGCGGTCGAACACCGAGAGCGAGCCGAAGAAGAACACCACGATGAGCACGAAGCCGATCACCAGGCCGAACCAGGTGTGCAGCCAGGTCATGGACTGGCGGAAGTTCTGGAACATATGGGACCTTTCAAACTTTCAAGGCGCCGCATCGCGAAGCGCTGCGGGGGGGCATATCACCCCAGGATCGCGCGCTGGATCCCCCAGGCGACGGTGAACAGCAGCGCAGCACCACCGGCCAGCACAGCCCAGACGCGGGCGATGCTGGCGGCGGCGAAGCTCCAGAGGAACAGGCCCAGGAACACCAGAAAGGCGAGCATGAGCACGCCCATCTCGGCATCTTCGTAGTCCACTCCCAGGCCCACCAGGGCCGCCACACCCGCAGCCGCAAAGCCCCAGGTGAAGGCGTAGCTGCCGAAGATGCCGGCCGTCACGCGGGCGCTGACCTGCGGCCAGCGAAGCGCCCTGGCAGCAGCCTTCACAGCTTGTATTCCAGCGTGAGGGCGGCGGTGCGGGGCGCACCATAGATGGCACCGTACTGAACCGTGCGCAGGTACTTCTTGTCCAGCAGGTTCTTGAGGTTCAGACGCAACGTGGCCTTGTCTGTCAGTGCGTAGGCCGCGAAGGCATCGACGAGCATGTAGGCGTCCTGCCGTGCGCCATTGATCTTTGACACATCGGACTGCCAGCGCAGGCCAGAGCCCACGCGCAGCTGGGGCAGCGCAGCAACCCGCGTGTCGGCGAGCAGCTTCAGCGTGCGCCGAGGCACCCATTCGTAGATGTCTTTGCCATCCGGGCCCGTCAGCTTCATCGACGTGAACCCGGCCGTGAGCCTGGTGTCCGGGCCGACGCGACCAGTGGCTTCGATCTCGAAGCCGCGCGCCTTCACGTCCTTGGGTTCGTAGTAGTACTGCTGCGCCACAGCGTCGAAGCCAGCCTGGGTCGCCAGTCCTTTCTGTTGTGCACTGAAGACGGCGAAAGTGGTCAGCAGCTTGCGGTCGAGCCACTCGGCCTTGACGCCGACCTCGGTGTTGACGCCCTTCATGGGTTTCAGGAAAGCGCCGCTGATGTTGCGCTGGTCCTGGGCCTGGAAGATGTCGGAGTACGAGGCGTAGGCCAGCGCGTCCGGGGTGAGGTCGTAGGTCATGCCGACATAGGGGCTGGCCTTGTTGGTGGTTTCGTTCTCGAGGGGGACGCCGCCGCCATAGATCGAGGTGCCGTCGCGCTTGAGGTTGATGGCGTTGACGCCGACGATGCCCTTGAGTTTTTCGGTCAGCTGCAGGCGACTGGCGGCATACAGCCGGGTGATGTTCTGGTCGTCTTCCGTGGCGACACGTTTTGCGCCCCATATGGGTTCAGCGAAGACGTCGCCGCGGTAAGGGAATGCTGGCATGACCGGGAATGTGGCGCCGTCGTAGGCCTCGGTCTGATTCTTCTGTTTCGAATGGCTCAAGCCGAACACCGCGTCATGCGTGCGACCGAAGGCCTTGAAGCGACCGGTGGCATTGACGTCGAGGATGTTGCTGCTCGATTTGCCCTCGTCCCGGTACGGCCAGCCGTTCAGGCCGGTGTTGTCGCTGTTGAGGTATCCCGTGAAGGTGTAGGCGTAGAAGAGTCTGGCCGCGCTGGAGCCCTTTGTGTGGTTGTAGGTGAGTTTGGCCTCCCAGTCGGGCGATAGCGTGTGGCTGTATTCCACGAAGGCGCTCTGCGACTTCGTGTTCCAGCGCGTCCAGTCCTGCGAGGTCGAGGCCGACACGTCGAACTCGGCCAGCGAACCGTCGGCATAGGGCAGTACCAGCCCGCCCCACATGGGCGAGCGCTGTTTGGCATCCTGGTAGGTCAGGCCCAGGGTCAGCACCCCATCCAGGCCGATCTGGCCTTCGACGATGCCGGAGATCGAGGTGCGCTTGTTGCCCAGCGCGCGCAGGTACGAATCATTGTCGTCCTGGGCCACCACCAGGCGGCCGGCCCACATGCCATCTTTGGACAGCACCTTGTTGTAGTCCAGGGCCGCGCGCTTTTGTCCGTATGAGCCGAGGGTGAGCAGTGCCTCGCCG
>PNMF01000190.1 GCA_013823485.1 Comamonadaceae bacterium | reverse complement strand
CGCCAGACGGTGCCGATGGAGACGGTCTTGAGCTTCTTCTGCCGGCCGTACCAGAGGTTGACCAGGCCACGGGAGAAGAACACCGACGAGAACATGCTGGTGACGATGCCCAGGCAGTGCACCACGGCAAAGCCGCGCACCGGGCCGGAACCGAAGATCAGCAGCGCCAGACCGGCGATCAGCGAGGTGATGTTGGAGTCCAGGATGGTGGCCCAGGCGCTGTCGTAACCGGTGTTGATGGCCACCTGCGGCGAGGCGCCGCGGCGCAGCTCTTCGCGCACCCGTTCATTGATCAGCACGTTGGAGTCGATCGCCATGCCCAGCGCCAGCGCCATGGCGGCGATGCCCGGCAGCGTGAGGGTGGCCTGCAGCATGGACAGCACCGACACCAGCAGCAGCAGGTTGAAACCCAGGGCAATGCTGGAGAAGGCGCCGAACACCATGTAGTAGATGCACATGAAGGCCACGATCACCACGAAGCCCCAGATCACGCTGTTGAAGCCCTTCTCGATGTTCTCGGCTCCCAGGCTCGGGCCGATGGTGCGTTCCTCGACGATCTCCATCGGGGCGGCCAGCGAGCCGGCACGCAGCAGCAGCGCGGTGTCGTTGGCTTCCACGGTGGACATGGCGCCGGAAATCTGGACCCGGCCGCCACCGATTTCGGTGCGGATGACCGGCGCCGTGACCACCTCGCCCTTGCCCTTTTCGAACAGGATGATGGCCATGCGCTTGCCGATGTTGTCGCGGGTGACGTCACGGAAGATGCGCGAGCCCTTGGCGTCCAGCGTGAGGTGCACCGCCGGCTGCTGGGTGTCGTCGAAACCGGCCTGCGCGTCGGTGAGGTTCTCGCCGGTCAGCAGCACTTCGCGCTTGACGATGACCGCCTGCCCCGACCGCTCCGGGTAACGTTCCGAACCGAACGGCACCGGGCCGTTGCCCTGCTCGGCCGCGCGGCCTTCGGTGCTTTCGTCCACCAGGCGCACTTCCAGCGTGGCGGTGCGGCCCAGGATGTCCTTGGCTTTTGCGGTGTCCTGCACGCCGGGCAGCTGCACCACGATGCGGTCGGCGCCCTGCTGCTGGATCACCGGCTCGGCCACACCCAGCTCGTTGATGCGGTTGTGCAGCGTGGTGATGTTCTGCTTGAGCGCCTGGTCCTGCACGGTGCGGGCCGCCTCGGGCCGGATGTTGGCGGTGATGCGGGTGTCGGTCCCGTCGGGGGTGGTGACCACCTGCAGATCGGGGAACTGGGTACGGATCAGGTCGGTGGCCGCGTTCAGGGTGGCGGTGTCGCGCACCTTCAGCTCGATGGCCTGGCCGTTGCGGCTGATGCCGCCGTGGCGGATGTTCTTCTCGCGCAGGGCGTTGCGCAGGTCGGTGGTCAGCACGTCGACGCGCCGTTGCAGCGCAGCCGCCATGTCGACCTGCAGCATGAAGTGCACGCCGCCCCGAAGGTCCAGGCCCAGGTACATGGGGGACGCGTGCAGCGCGGCCAGCCAGCCCGGGGTGCGGGGCACCAGGTTCAAGGCAACGATGTGGTCGGGCGTTGCCGGATCGGGGTTCAGGGCGCGGTCGATCGCGTCGCGGGCCTTGAGCTGGTCGTCGGTGGAGGCGAAGCGCGCCCGCACCGAAGTGCCCTCCAGCTGGATCACGTCGGGCGTCAGCGACTGCTCGGCCAGCGCCCGCTCCACCCGGGTGACCGTGGCCGAATCCACCTTGACGGTGGCCCGCGCCGGCGACACCTGCACCGCCGGCGCCTCTCCGAAGAGGTTGGGCAGTGCGTAGATGGCGCTGATGACCAGCACCACCAGAATGATGGCGTACTTCCAGAGCGGGTAACGGTTCATGGCGCGGGCGGCGTGGGGAGCGGGATTCCGGGATTACTTGATCGTGCCCTTGGGCAGGACCTGAACCACGGCGGAGCGTTGCATCTGGACTTCCAGGCCGTCGGCAAGTTCCACGCCGACGTAGGTTTCGCCCAGCTTGGACACCTTGCCCAGGAAGCCGCCGGCGGTGACGACTTCATCGCCCTTGGCCAGGGCCTCGACCATGGCCTTGTGCTCTTTCTGGCGCTTGAGCTGGGGGCGGATCATCACGAAATACAGCACCACGAACATCAGCACCAGGGGCAGCATGCCCAGCAGGGTCGACTCGGTGCCGCCGGCGGCGGCTTGGGCGTAGGCAGGGGAAATCAGCACGGGAGACTCCGGTTGCGGGTTCGACAGGCGCCGGCAGCCTTGGCCCCCGGCGGGGGCCGGCCAGCCGGCAGACAGCCGGAGATTGTATGCGGGGGGTCAGGCGGCGCGCGCCTGCGGGGCCGGGTCGGCCGCCGGCCCGGTGTCCCAGCGGGCCAGCAGTTCGGAGCGGCGCTGGCGGGCGGCCGCCAGATGCCGCTCCTTCACATGGCCGAAGCCCTTGATCTGCTCCGGCAGCCGGGCCAGATCGACCGCCAGCGCATGGCGGCCGGCGTCCAGGCCCTGGCACAGGCGGTCGAGGTCGGCCCCGTACTCTGCGATCAGGGCGCGTTCGGTGCGGCGCTCCTCGGTGCGGCCGAACACGTCCAGCCAGGTGCCGCGCAGGCCGCGCAGCTTCGCCAGCCAGCGGAAGGCGGTGAACATGCCGGGGCCGAACCGACGCTTGACCAGTTCGCCACGCTCGTTGCGGCGCGAGAGCAGCGGCGGCGCCAGGTGCACATGGAGCTGGTAGTTGCCCTCGAACTGGCTCGCCAGCCGGGCATGGAAGGCCGGATCGCTGTGCAGGCGGGCCACCTCGTACTCGTCCTTGTAGGCCATCAGCTTGAACAGGTTGCGGGCCACGGTCTCGGCCAGCAGGGTCTTGCCCAGCGGGGCCTCGGCCTGCCGCACCCGCTCCACCTGCTGGCGGTAGCGGTCGGCATAGGCCGCGTTCTGGTAGCCGGTGAGGAACTCCACCCGGCGGGCGATCAGGTCGTCCAGCGACTCGCGGCGGCGGATCTGCACTACCTGCGCGGTGGCCGGGCGCACCAGCTCCATGACGGCCGGGGTGTCGTGGGCGGCGCGGCGGCCCCATTCGAAGGCGGCCTTGTTGCGGTCGACCGCCACCGCATTGAGTTCGATGGCCCGCATCAGCGAGGCCAGCCGCAGCGGCACCCAGCCCTTCTGCCAGGCGTAGCCCAGCATCATGGGGTTGGCATACAGGCTGTCGCCCATGAGGCGGGTGGCGGCGGCTTCGGCATCGAAGGTGCCGACCGACTCGGCCCCGAGCGACGCCACCAGCGTGTCCACACAGGCCTGCGCCGGGTTCTGCCAGTCGGGGTTGCGCACGAAGGCGGCGGTGGGCGTGGCGCTGGCGTTCAGGGCCACATGGGTGCGGCCGGCGCGCAGGCGCTGCCAGGTTTCCTTGTGGGCGGCCACGATGGGGTCGCAGCCCAGCACCAGATCGGCC
>PNMF01000189.1 GCA_013823485.1 Comamonadaceae bacterium | reverse complement strand
TTGCAGGTGGTAGACCATCTCCACCATGGCACCCGCGCCGAGCAAGGCCACCAACGCGGTGCTGCCCAGCGCCAGGTAGGCCGTCCAGACCTCGCGCAGCCTGCCGAACGAAGCCAGGCGCAGGTTCATCATGATCAGGCTGGCGATGCCGCCCGGTGCGACCATCACCATGAACAGGAAGATCAGGCCCAGGTAGAGCAGCCAGGCCTTGGTCAGTTCGGAGAGCAGCACGGCGGCCAGCACCATCAGCACGCCGCCGATGATGGGGCCGAAGAAGACGGTGGCACCACCCAGGAAGGTGAACAGCAGGTAGCCGCCCGATCGCGCCGCGCTCACCACCTCGGCGGTGACGATCTCGAAATGCAGAGCGCCCAGGCCGCCCGCGATACCGGCAAAAAACCCCGCGATCATGAACGCGAGGTAGCGCACCATCTGCGTGCTGTAGCCGATGAACTCGACGCGCTCGGGGTTGTCTCGCACCGCGTTGAGCATGCGGCCCAGCGGCGTGCGGGTGAAGGCAAACATGAGCGCCGCACAGACGAAGGTGTAGAGCGCGATCAGGTAATAGACCTGGATCGGCGGGCCGAAACTGATGCCCATGAAGGGCTCGCCCACCACCCGGTTGCCGGACACACCCGCCTCGCCACCGAAAAAGCCGGTGAACATCAGCGACATGGCGAACACCAGTTCGGCCATGCCGAGCGTGATCATGGCGAAGGATGTGCCGGCCTTCCGGGTGGTCACATAGCCGAACAGCAGGGCAAAGGAGAGCCCCGCCAGGCCACCCACCAGCGGGATCAGGCTCACCGGGATCGGCCAGCCGCCGTCCGTGACCCGGTTCAGCGCATGAATGGCCAGGTACGAGCCCAGCCCGGTGTAGACCGCGTGCCCGAAACTCAACATGCCGCCCTGCCCCAGCAGGATGTTGTAGGACAGGCAGGCGATGATGGCGATGCCCATCTGTGCCAGCATGGTCACCGCCAGGTTGCTGCTGAACAGCACCGGGGCCAGCGCCAGCAGCAGCGCGAACAGCGCCCAGACGGTCCAGCGGCCGACGCTCGGGGATTGCAGTGGGTGTGGCTGGCTTGGCATGGCCGGTCAGGCTTCCCGGGTACCGAAAAGCCCCCTGGGTCGAAAGATCAGGATCAGCACCAGCAGCAGGTACGGCAGGATGGGCGCCACCTGCGAGAGCCGCAGCGTCAGCAATGCGTTTGCGCGCAGGGCCTCGCTCACCTGCATGCCCAACTGCTCGGCCAGGCCGATCAACGAGTGATCCAGGCCGACCGCGAAGGTCTGGATCAGACCGATGAGCAGCGAAGCGAGGAACGCGCCCGACAGCGATCCCAGCCCGCCCACGACCACCACGACAAAAATCATCGAGCCCACCGCGGCCGCCATGTGGGGCTCGGTCACGAAGGTGCTGCCACCGATCACCCCGGCCAGGCCCGCGAGACCGGTGCCGACGCCGAACACCAGCATCAGCACCCGCGGCACGTTGTGGCCCAGGGCTTCGACCATCTCGGGGTGGGTCAGCGCGGCCTGGATCACCAGGCCGATGCGGGTGCGCGTGAGCAGCAGCCACAGCGCCACCAGCATCAGCAGCGTCACCGCCATCATGAAGGCCCGGGTGGCCGGAAACGGGGTGCAGACCGTGCCTTCGGCGCTGCAGACCGCAGGATCGACCGAACCCAGGAAAATCCCCAGACCGTCGCTGGCGTGGTGGACCAATGTGAAGGCCGGACCACGCAGGATGTCCGCCGGCGCAAACTCCACCGCCGTGCGGCCCCAGATCAGCTGCACCAGCTCCAGGATGACGTACGACAGGCCGAAGGTCACGAGCAGCTCGGGTACGTGACCGAACTTGTGCACCTTGCGCAGGGACAGGCGCTCGAACAGCGCACCCAGCAGACCCACCACCACGGGTGCCACGATCAGCCCCGGCCAGAAACCCACCCGCTGTGCCACCGAGTAGCCGATGTAGGCGCCCAGCATGTAAAAACTGGCGTGCGCGAAGTTGAGCACCCCCATCATGCTGAAGATCAGCGTGAAACCCGCGCTCAACATGAACAGCAGCAAGCCGTAGCTCACGCCGTTGAGCATGGAGATGATGAAGAACTCCATGTGGGAGGGCTTTCAGGGGCGAAACGGGTTCAAGACTGGAGCGGGGCGGGGCGGGACGGCCCAGAGTATGGCCTGAGTCGAATGCTAGCCGCCCGGTGGGCCAGGCGATCGGACCTGCCTGCCCTCGCCAGGGCTCATCGGTCCGGCGAACGGGTTTTTGATCGCACCAGCGACGCGCCTCAGGATCGCGGCAGACCGCACTGCGGCGTGCCGCCGAGGCGCAGCCCTTCGGTGAAATGCACCGGGGCAAAGGTGTAGGCCGTGCCTTCGGCGCCGCGCGGATACAGGGCACTCACTTTCTGCCAGCGCGAGATGTACACGCCTTTCTGGAGCTGGTGGTCGTCGGCCCGCATCAGCACCGGCCCATTGAAGCCCTGAAAGCTCAGGCCGCTCAGGCGTGCGGCCACCGGCAAGGCCTGGGTACTGCGGACATCGGCCATCGCGCGGCCCAGCATCTGGATGCCGTCGTAACTGGCATAGAGCACAAAGTCTTCGCCGTGCTGCGCGCGAAAAGCCGTGGCCAGGTCCGCCACCGGCCCTGGCTGGTTGCTGTGGCTGCAGGCCACCTGGTACACCGGCAGCCGCTCCCCCGAGCGGGCCAGCGCCGTGGGGGTGCCTGCCAGGCTGGGGTAGTAGGCCAACACCGGGATGCCCAGGCCATGGGCCTGCAGCGCCTCCACCAGGTGCAGCAGATCGGCACCCCAGTTGCCGGTCAGCAGCGCCTGTGCGCCCGAGGCCTGGATGTGCCGCACCTGGGGCGTGAAGTCCTTGATCTGGAACAGCGGGTGCAACGCCTCACCCACCACCTGCACATCGGGCGACTGGCGCGCCATCTCGGTCTTGAAATACTGCGCGAACTGCTGGCCGTGCACATAGTTCTGGTTCAGCAGGTACACCTTGCGCCACTGCGCTTGCCCGGCCATGTAGCCGACCAGCGCCCGCATCTTCATGGAGGTGTCGGCGTCGATGCGGAAATGCCAGTAGCTGCAGTTCTCGCCGGTGAGTGCCGGGTCCATGGCGGCGTAGTTGATGAAGAGCACGATCCGGTCGGGGTGGTTCGCGTTGTGGCGGTTGATCGCGTCGGTCAGGGTGGTGGCCACGCCCGAGCCGTTGCCCTGCACGATGTAGCGAAAGCCGTGATCGATGGCGGCCTTGAGCGCGTTCAGGCTCGCCTGCGGCGAACCCCGGTTGTCAAAACCCGCCACCCGGAACCGCACGCCCGCCGGGTTGGCCGCGCCGCCCAGCCGGTCGGCCATGAATTGCCAGCTCTTGAGGCAGTTGCGACCGATGTCGCCCGCCGGTCCGGA
>PNMF01000188.1 GCA_013823485.1 Comamonadaceae bacterium | reverse complement strand
CCTGGATGACGTCCGGCCGGGTCAGGCTGAGCAGTTCGTTGTTGCCTTTGACGTCGCGGTGGAAATCCTTGAAACGCTCGCCGCGGTACTGCTCTTCGGTCAGCTTGAAGCGCTGGATCATGGTGCCCATGGCGCCGTCCAGGATGGCGATGCGCTGGCGCAGGATGCCCGGCAGGGCCTGGGCACGGGTGTAGAGGGGCAGTCGGTCGGGGGCGTTCATCCCGCCATTGTAGGAAGACCCCCCGCGCCGGGCCGGTGGGACGGGGCTGGAAATCCCCGACAATCACCGCCCATGAAGCACCTCACCCCCACGCAGGCCTGGGCCTGGCTGCAGGCCGAACGGCAGGCCCGCGAAGCCCGCGGCGAGGCGCCGCCGCTGTTCGTGGACGTGCGCATGGAGATCGAGTCGCTCTATGTGGGCCGCCCGCCCGGGGTCGAGAACATTCCCTGGTACGAGTACCCGGACCTCACCCCCGACCCGGCGCGTTTTGCGCAGATGGTGGAGTCCGAGGCCGGCGACAAGGCCCGGCCCATCCTGCTGATCTGCCGCAGCGGCAAGCGCACCCTGGACGCCGGCACCGCCCTGGAGGCCGCCGGCTTCACCGACGTCAGCCATGTGGTCAACGGTTTCGAGGGCGAGCTCAACGAGCACTTCAAGCGTTCCAGCGTGAACGGCTGGCGCTTCGAAGGCCTGCCCTGGGAACAGATGTAAGCCGATGCTGGACGCCATCGACGTCGCACCGGGCAGCGAAGCGCTGGAAGCCTCGCTGGCGGTGCTGCAGGAGGTGTTCGGGTTCGACGCCTTCCGGGGGCCGCAGGCCGACATCGTGAGCCATGTGGGCGCCGGCGGCGACGCCCTGGTGCTCATGCCCACCGGCGGCGGCAAGTCGCTGTGTTACCAGGTGCCGGCCATCGTGCGCCAGCAGGCGGGCCACGGCCTCACCGTGGTGGTCTCGCCCCTGATCGCGCTCATGCACGACCAGGTCGGCGCCCTGCTGGAGGCCGGCGTGGCGGCCGCCTTCCTCAATTCCAGCCTCAGCGGCGAGGACGCCCAGCGCATCGAGAAGCAGATGCTGCGCGGCGAGCTGACCCTGCTCTACGCCGCCCCCGAGCGGCTCACCACACCGCGCTTCCTGGCCCTGCTCGACTCGCTGCACGAGCGTGGCGCACTCGCCCTGTTCGCCATCGACGAGGCCCACTGCGTGAGCCAGTGGGGCCACGACTTCCGGCCCGAATACCGCGAGCTCTCGGTGCTGCCCGAGCGCTTTCCCGGCGTGCCGCGCGTGGCCCTCACCGCCACCGCCGACGACCTGACCCGCGCCGACATCGTCGAGCGGCTGCAGCTGCAGCAGGCGCGCACCTTCATCAGCAGCTTCGACCGGCCCAACATCCGCTACCTGGTGGTGGAGAAGAAGGACGCCACCGCGCAGCTGCTGCGCTTCATCCGCGACGAACACACCGGCCCGGGCGGCACCGACGCCGGCATCGTGTACTGCCAGTCGCGCCGCCGGGTCGAGGAAGTGGCCACGCTGCTGGCCGACGCCGGCCTGAACGCCCTGCCGTACCACGCCGGCCTGGACGCCGCGGTGCGTCAGACCCACCAGGACCGCTTCCTGCGCGAGGACGGCATCGTCATGGTGGCCACCATCGCCTTCGGCATGGGCATCGACAAGCCCGACGTTCGCTTCGTCGCCCACCTCGACATGCCCAAGAACATCGAGGGCTACTACCAGGAAACCGGCCGCGCCGGCCGCGACGGCGAAGCCGCCAATGCCTGGATGGCCTATGGCCTGCAGGACGTGGTCAACCAGCGCCGCATGATCGACGAGAGCCCCGCCGCCGACGCCTTCAAGCAGGTGCTGCGCGACAAGCTCGACGCGCTGCTGGCCCTGGCCGAAGCCGCCGACTGCCGCCGGGTGCGCCTGCTCGACTACTTCGGCGAGCGCAGCCAGCCCTGCGGCAACTGCGACAACTGCCTCAACCCCCCGGCGCTGTTCGACGCCACCGAGCCGGCGCGCAAGCTGCTCTCGTGCATCTACCGGGTGCAACAGTCCAGCGGCCACGGCTTCGGGGCCGGGCACATCATGGACATCCTGCGCGGCAAGACCACCGAGAAGGTGCTGCAGAACGGGCACCAGTCGCTCAGCACCTTCGGCATCGGGGCCGACTGGAGCGAGACCCAGTGGCGCGCCCTGGTGCGCCAGCTGATTGCCCGCGAAGCCCTGCGGGTGGAAGACGCGCCCTACAACACCCTGCACCTGGCCGACGGCGCGCGCGCCATCCTCAAGGGCGAGTCCACGGTGCAGCTGCGCCAGCTGGCCGACAAGGCCCCCGGCGGCCGCAGCCGGCGCGCCGCCCGCACCGAGGCCGACCACAACGGCCAGCCGCTGTCGCTGGCCGAGCGCGACTGCCTGGACGCCCTGCGCGCCTGGCGGGCCGAGGTGGCGCGCTCGCACAACCTGCCGGCCTACGTCATCTTCCACGACAGCACGCTGCGCGAGATCGCGGTGCGCCGGCCGCGCGAGCCCGCCGACCTGGACGGGATTGCCGGCCTGGGCGTGAAAAAGCGCGAGGCTTACGGCGCCGAGGTGCTTCGGGTGGTGAGTGCTTTTGCGTAAGCCCTCAAGTTTTCAGCGGGCCGGTCGAGAACCTAGGTCTGACAGCCCGAACCGTTCGTCGGCGGGGTGACCTGTGAAACCCGTCACGGCCTCAAGGGGTGGCCGTGGCGTGCCGATGTCATGGATACCAGGGGGACATCTCCCCCGGATTTCCGACAGGAGAGCGGCATGTTTTTCAAGCTGCCTTGGTTCAAGAAGACCCCGGCCCCGACCTACCAGCACACCCAGGTGCTGGAGATGGACTTCCTCATCGACGAGTTCCATGAAGTCCTGGCCGACATCGAGGACCCGCTGCGGGCCCGGTTGCACGCAGCTTTCATGATGGCCCACACCCCGAAGGACCTCTGGTTCCTGCGCAGCAAGGTGTTCAACCTGATTTCCAAGCACCACTGCGAATCCGAAGCCAACCGCCGCGTGTCGCGGCTGGACCAGAAGCTGCAGTTCTTCGTCGAACACCACCCGGACTACTCGCCCGAAGAGCTGCCCTCGCGGCCCATGACCCTGCACTGAGCCCGGCTCAGCTCAGAAAACCCAGGGTGCGCGACTCGCGCACCTCCGGCTTGATGCGGTGCTCCGCCTCGAGCTGGTCCAGGAAGTCATCGGGCGGCAGTGACTCGCCCAGAATCTCGGCCTGTCGCTTGACGGCCGCAAAGTCCCCCGGGCAAAGCTGCTCCAGCCGTGCCAGCCGCTGCCGGGTGGCCGCATCGAGCCGGGCCGCCTCGCCCCCCAGCGCCTCCACCACAAACATCGCCTCGCGCTGTTCCGGGCGCAGCGGCCGGAAACGGATCTTGAAGGTGAAGCGCCGCAGCGCCGCCTGATC
>PNMF01000187.1 GCA_013823485.1 Comamonadaceae bacterium | reverse complement strand
GGCGAGGGCTACACCGGGCCCGACAGCGCAGGCGACCGCTTCAAGGACTTTCCGCGCGATGTGAAGGGCAACAACGAGCTGCTGTCCATCACCCGTCCCGACGTGATCCGCGACATCCACGAGCGGTATCTCGCCGCCGGCGCCGACCTGATCGAGACCAACACCTTCGGCGCCACCACCGTGGCCCAGGAGGACTACGACATGGCCGGCCTGGCGCGCGAGATGAACCTGGCCTCGGCCCGGCTGGCGCGCGCGGCCTGCGACAAGTTCAGCACGCCGGACAAGCCCCGGTTCGTGGCCGGCGCGCTTGGCCCCACGCCCAAGACCGCCAGCATCAGCCCGGACGTGAACGATGCCGGCGCCCGCAACATCAACTTCGAGCAGCTGCGCCAGGCCTACCTGGAGCAGGTGCAGGCGCTGGTGGAAGGCGGCGCCGATGTGCTGCTGGTCGAGACCATCTTCGACACGCTCAATGCCAAGGCGGCGCTGTTCGCCATCGACGAGTTCTTCGAGCAGAGCGGCGAGCGCCTGCCCTTGATCATCAGCGGCACCGTCACCGACGCTTCCGGCCGCATCCTGAGCGGCCAGACGGTGAGCGCCTTCTGGGCCAGCGTGCGCCACATGCAGCCGCTGGCGGTGGGCCTGAACTGCGCGCTGGGCGCCACGCTGATGCGGCCCTACATCCAGGAGCTGGCCAAAGTGGCCGGCGACACCTTCATCAGCTGCTACCCCAACGCCGGCCTGCCCAACCCGATGAGCGACACCGGCTTCGACGAAACGCCCGATGTCACCAGCCGGCTGCTGCGCGAGTTTGCGGCCGAGGGGCTGGTGAACATCGTGGGCGGCTGCTGCGGCACCACGCCCCAGCACATCGAGGCCATCGGCGACAGCGTGCAGCCGCTGGCGCCGCGCAGCCTGCAGCGCGGCCCGTTCCGCTCCGACGCCGCCTGAGCGGTGGCGCCGGGCTGCACTTCGGGCTGCACTTCGGGCTGCGTATTCCCGGTCGGCTCCTGGGGGCATTTCGGGCCCCGGCATAATCCGCGGTCCCTTCAAGGGGAGTAGTCACCTGCCACCTGGCGCCACGCCGGGCTTCGGCAGGAGGGGTTCTCGTCAATCCGCAGCTTCACCGCTGCCGGGAACCGCCCAACCGGCGCCACGCCGGTTGTTGACAAGACCTTGGGGTGTTCGTCAACACCAATCCGAGGTTATTCATGGAAAGCATCGCGCCCGTCTGGCTGTGGGTCGTTTTTGTCGCGTTCGTTCTTGCGGCACTGTTCGTCGACTTCGTCGTTCTCAAGAAACAGGGGGCCCACGAGGTGGGCGTGAAGGAGGCCCTGAACTGGTCCATCGTCTGGGTGGCCCTGAGCTTCCTGTTCAACGGCCTGTTCTGGTGGGCCATCAAGGACACCACCGGGTCCACCGAGATCGCCAACGAGAAGTCGCTGGAGTTCCTCACCGGCTACCTGATCGAGAAGAGCCTGGCGGTCGACAACATCTTTGTCTTCCTGCTGATCTTCACCTACTTCGCGGTGCCGCCGGCCTACCAGAAGCGGGTGCTCATGATCGGCATCATCGGCGCCATCGTGCTGCGCACCATCATGATCCTGGTGGGTGGCTGGCTGCTGCAGCAGTTCCACTGGATCCTGTATGTGTTCGGCGCCTTCCTGATCCTCACCGGCGTGAAGATGTGGTGGGCCGCCGGCCAGGAGCCGAGCCTGGACGACAACCCGGCCTTGAAGCTGCTGCGCCGCCTGATCCCGGTGAGCCGCAACTTCGACGGCGAGAAGTTCTTCACCCTGGAAAACGGCAAGCGCATCGCCACGCCGCTGTTCATGGTGATCTGTCTGGTGGGCCTGACCGACGTGATCTTTGCGGTGGACTCCATCCCCGCCATCTTCGCCATCACCCAGGACCCGTTCATCGTGCTGACCAGCAACGTGTTCGCCATCCTGGGCCTGCGCGCCATGTTCTTCCTGCTGCAGGCGGTGGCCAGCAAGTTCCACCTGCTGAACTACGGTCTGGCGGTGATCCTGATGTTCATCGGCACCAAGATGGTCCTGATCGACATCTACAAGATCCCGGTGGCCATTTCGCTGGGCGTGGTGGTGGGCATCCTGACCATCACCATGATCTGGAGCGCCAAGACCGCCCCGAAGGCCTGAGACACCGGCCCGACCCCGAGCAGACCCCGGCCCCGGCCGGGGTTTTTTCATGGTGTCAGCGCCGGCCGGGTCGGCCCACCTCGGCCTGCAGTGAAGCCACCAGGCTGTCGTACACCTTGTACTTGGCCTCCAGGTCGCGCAGGCGCAGGCTCAGGCGGTAGCCCACGGCGGCCAGCAGCCGCGCGGCGGTCACCGGCTCCTCCTCCATCAGACTCTGCAGCGACTCGCGCCTGAGCACGGCCAGCACACCGTCGGTGCTGGCATTGCAGCTGGCCGAGCGGGCGTCGCCATCGAGCAGGGCCATTTCGCCCAGCACCTCGCCCGGGCCGAGCACGTTCACCGTCAGTGGCTGGGCGCGGTGCATCAGCTGGGATTCGACCGTCACCTCGCCCTCGACCACCAGCGCCATGAAGCCGTTCTGGCCGCTGGCGTCGTCGCCCTCCCGGACGATGGATTCGCCCCGGCCGAAGCGCCGCAGCTGCATGTAGGCCAGCACGGTGACCGCGTCGTCCTCGCTGAGCTGCGCCAGGGCCGATGGGGAGCGCAGCAGGCCGGCGGCCAGCATGCCGTGCTCCGATGCCCGCACCCGAAGGCGGCGTCGACGGGTTTCTCGCTGGCGCAGGAGTCGGTCGAGCAGGAGCATGGAACGGTACGGAGTGGAGGTATGGCATTGTCACCGCTTCAAGGGACGCCTTGACGGGCGGTGGCACGTCGATTGCTAACCCGCCACCATGACCCCCGACGCCTTTCTGCAGGTCCATGCCACCCGCGCGCCCGACCAACAGGTCTGGCGCGACCCGCTGGCCCTCATGCTCGACTCCACCGGCGAGGGCGTGTTCGGGGTCGATCTGGACGGCCTGTGCGTGTTCATCAACCCGGCCGGGGCCCGCATGATCGGCTTCGAGCCGGCCGAGCTGCTGGGCTGCAACATGCACGAGATCACCCACCATTCCCACGCCGGCGGCGATGCCTACCCGGTGGAGGACTGCCCCATCCTCAATGCATACCGGCAGGGGCTGCCCTGCCGGATCGACAGCGAGGTGTTCTGGCGCCGCGACGGTTCGTGTTTTCCGGTCGAGTACAGCAGCCACCCGATCCTCGACGGTGGCCAGGTGCGCGGCGCGGTGGTGACCTTTGTCGACATCACCGAGCGCAAGCGCGCGGCCGATGCGCTGCAGCGGGCCAAGGACGAGCTGGAGGCACGGGTGCGGGAGCGCACCCACGAGCTGGAGACGGCGCTGCACCAGGTGCGCGAGCTGGCGGCCTGGTCGGAGACGGTGCGCGAGGACGAGCGCACCCGCATCGCCCGCGAGGTGCA
>PNMF01000186.1 GCA_013823485.1 Comamonadaceae bacterium | reverse complement strand
AAACAAAAACACCCGTGAAAACCCGAGGATCGAAGACATGGAATTGACAGGAGACATCCTGATCGCCGCACCGCGCCACAAGGTGTGGGCAGGGCTCAACGACCCCGAGGTGCTGGTGCGCTGCATCCCGGGCTGCGAAGCCATGGAGGCCACCAGCCCGACCGAACGCACCGCCCGCGTGGCGGTGAAGGTGGGCCCGGTGCGGGCCCGCTTTGTCGGCCACATCCGCATGGAGGACGTGCGCGAGAACGAAGGCTGCACCCTCAACTTCGAAGGCTCCGGCGGCGCCGCCGGCATGGCCAAAGGCCACAGCAACGTGGCACTGACCGACGAGGCCGACGGCACCCGCCTGAGCTACACCACCCAGGCCTCGGTGGGCGGCAAGCTCGGCCAGGTGGGCGGCCGCATGATCGACGCCGCCGCCAAGCAGATGGCCGACCAGTTCTTCGCCGCCTTCAACGCCATCGTGGCGGCGCCGGCCGAAGCCGCACCGGCACCTGCCACCGACGCGGCCGAGCCCGCTGCGGTGGCCCCGGCTGCAACGGCCGCACCGGCGGTGGCTGTGCCCGCCAGCTCGCCCTCGACTGCTGCGGCCCCGGCACCCGCTCCGGCACCCGCTCCGGCACCCGCTCCGGCATCCGCTCCTGCGCCCGCGTTCACCCCCACCGTAGCCACCCGTCCGGCCCCGCCCGCCGCTGCACCGGCGCCCGAGAGCCTGCGCGTGCTGTGGTTCGCGCTGGGTGCCCTGTCCACCGGCTTCGGCGTGTGGATCGCTTCCCTGCTGACCTCCTGAGGACCGCCCATGAAAGCCGCTGCCTTCGATTACGTCAAACCCCGCTCGCTCGACCAGGTGCTCTCGCTGCTGCAGGAACACGGCGACGACGCCCGCCTGCTGGCCGGTGGCCAGACCCTGATGGCCACGCTGAACATGCGGCTCTCGGAGCCGCGCCTGGTGATCGACATCACCGGCATCGAGGCGCTGCGCGGCATCAGCGTGCAGGGCAATGTGCTGCGCATCGGCGCGCTGGCCACCCACAGCGAGATCGAGCACAGCCCGCTGGTGGCCCGCCACGCGCCGCTGCTGAAAGCGGCGGCACCCCACATTGCGCACCGCGCCATCCGCAACAGCGGCACCTGGGGCGGCTCCATCGCCTATGCCGACCCGGCGGCCGAATGGCCGACCTGCCTGCTGGCGCTGGGCGGCACGGTGGTGGCGCGCGGGCCGAATGGCGAGCGCCGCATCGCTGCCGACGACTTCTTCCAGGGGCTCTATGCCACCGCGCTGGAGCCCGACGAGGTGCTGGTGGCCAGCGAACTGCCGCTGGCCGGCGCCGACCACTGGTTCGGCTTCCAGGAACTGGCCCGCCGCCACGGCGACTACGCCATCGTCGGCATGGCCGCCACCGCGCGGCGCCACAGTGGCGTGCTGCGCGATGTGCGCGTGGTGCTGCTGGGGGTGGACGCCACGCCGGTGCGCGCGGCCGCTGCCGAGGCGGTGCTGGAAGGCGCTGCGCCCGATGCCGCCCGCGTGGCCCGGGCGGTGCAGGCGCTGCGCGACTCGATCGACCCGCTGCCCGACCTGACCAACACCCCCGAGACCAAACGCCACCTGGCCGGCGTGCTGCTGCAGCGCCTGTTCACCGGCGCCGCCGCCTGAGACCACAAGGACATTCACCATGGCAGACCTCCACACCATCCACGTCACCGTCAACGGTGAACGCCGCCAGTGCAGCGTGCAGCCCCGCACCCACCTGGTGGACTTCCTGCGCGAAGACCTCGGCCTCAAGGGCAGCCACCTCGGCTGCGAGCACGGCGTCTGCGGTGCCTGCACCGTGGAGCTCAACGGCCACATCGTGCGCGGCTGCCTGACGCTGGCGGTGCAGGCCGACGGCGGCGAGGTGCTGACCATCGAAGGCGCCAGCCGCAGCGGCGTGATCCGCGACCTGCAGGAAGCCTTCGTGCGGCGCAACGCGCTGCAGTGCGGCTTCTGCACCTCGGGCATGTTGATGGCGGCCAAGGAGCTGGTCGAGACCCAGCCCCACGCCAGCCGCACCGAGGTGCGCGAGTTCATTTCCGGCAACTACTGCCGCTGCACCGGCTACCACGCGATCGTGGACGCCATCTGCGAAGTGCTGCAACAACGGCAACAACAGAGCCAGGAGGCCAAGGCATGAAACGGGACATTGAAAACCTGGAACCGGGCATCGGCCAGCCCCGCCCGCTGACCCCCGTCACCGACGACCCGCGCTACATCGGCGCCACCGTGCCGCGCGGCGGCATCGAGCGCCTGACCCAGGGCCTGGGCCAGTACATCGACGACATCGAACTGCCCCGCATGGCGCACGTGGCCTTCTGGCGCAGCCCGGTGGCGCACATGCGCATCAAGAAGATCCACGCCGATGCGGCCCGCGCGGTGCCCGGTGTGCTGCTGGTGGCCGACGGCCACGACCTGGCCAAGGTCTGCAAGCCCTGGGTCGCCGTGCTGGGCCACCTGGCCGGCATGAAGTCGGCACCGCAGTACCCGCTGGCGGTGGATCGCGCCTGCTGGCAGGGCGAGCCGGTGGTGGCGGTGGTGGCCGAGACCCGCGCCCAGGCCGAGGACGCGCTGGCACTCGTCATGGTCGACTGGGAAGAACTGCCCGCCGCCACCGAGATGTCGACCGCGCTCGACCCGTCCACCCCGCTGATCCACCCCGAGCTGGGCGACAACCTGTGCTTCACCCGCAGCCTGAACGTGGGCGATGTGGACCGGGTGTTCGCCGAGGCCGACGCGGTGGCCGAGATCGACTTTGAATTCGGCCGCCACACCGGCGTGACCCTGGAGCCGCGCGCCCAGATCGCCCACTGGAACCCGGCCGAACAGCGGCTGACGGTCTACCACTCGTTCCAGGCCCCGCACATGATGCAGGACCTCTATGGCCGGCAGTTCGACCTGCCGGCCAGCGCCATCCGCGTGGTCTGCAAGGATGTCGGCGGCTCCTTCGGCATCAAGGTGCACGCCTACCCGGACGACTTCGCCACCGTGGCGCTGTCGATCATGCTGGGCCGCCCGGTGAAGTTCGTGGCCGACCGGCTGGAGAGCTTCACCAGCGACATCCATGCCCGCCACCACGAAGTCAAGGCGCGTATCGCGGTCAACAAGACCGGCGAGATCCTGGGTTTCGACATGGTCGACCTCACCGGCATCGGCCCGTACTCCATGTTCCCGCGCACCAGCGCCATCGAAGGCAACCAGGTGGTCAACCTGGTCGGCGGCCCGTACAAGCACCAGCACTACCGCGCAAAGCTCAACGTGGTGTTCCAGAACAAGACCCCGACCTGCCAGTACCGCGGCGTGGGCCACCCGATTGCCTGCGCCGTGACCGAGGCCCTGGTCGACCTGGCGGCGCAGAAGATCGGCATGGACCCGCTGACCATCCGTGAGCTGAACGTCATCCCCGACGACGCCTACCCCACCGCCGGCGCCTCCGGCATCAAGCTGGAGATCCTGTCGCACCAGGCCAGCCTGAA
>PNMF01000185.1 GCA_013823485.1 Comamonadaceae bacterium | reverse complement strand
CCCAAGCCCGCCAGAATCCTGGGAAATTCACGACCGCTGATGTGTCCGATCCGCCAGTGCCCGGATGAATCGCGGATCGTGCAAGCAAGAAGGCGATGTAGAGCAAATAGATGGCCCCCAGCACGGTGGCCGTCCGGTTGAAGGCTGGATATCGATCAATCAGCAGGGCCAGGCCGGTCACCGATGAAATCGAAAACATCAACCCCACCATCACGATTCCGATGGACGCGCCCACACCGGCCCGGATCGAGTTGGATGCAGCAAATCTGCTGACCAGTAAAAAGTTGGGGCCCGGGCTCATGACGGCCAGGATGTAAATCAATGCTGCTGCAAACATGTTGGGTATTCAGCAAGTCATTGAGAGTCGGCAGCGCGGCTTGCTTGATGAAGACAGGTTCATATTCCCTTTTGGCAGTGATACGTTGAAACGCCTGCAGGTTAGGCAGGCGTCAACAAGCCGTCTTGAACAAAATGAACATGTGCGGGGAGGGGCGCCCGCCAGCGGACGGCCGGTTGAATGGCCGTGGGGAAACCGGGTTTACCGGCAGGCAGCTTCCATGGACTTGCGGTACACGGCTGGGGTGGTGCCGTAGCAAGCTTTCATCCAGCGGGTCAGATGGCTCTGATCGGCGAAGCCTGCCGAGGCGGCGGCTTCTGCTGGCTGGCTGGTGAGGAGCAGTTGTTTGGCCAGCGCCGTGCGGCGTGCCTGGATGTAGGTGTGGGGGGTCACCCCCATGCCCTGTTTGAAGCTGCGGACGAGATGTTGCGGGCTCAAGTCGACTTCCCTGGCCAGTGACATCAGGCTCAGGGGACCCGCGATGTGATTGCCGATGTACTCGACCAGACGGCGGAGTCTGTCGTCCAGAGGTGCGTGGGTACCGGCGGCCACGCAAGCCGACCTGTTCACCAGATCGACCACGATCCCGGAGAGGCGTTCAAACCAGACGCCTGCTGCGGTCGAGGGGTCGTCCAGCGACTCGAATGCATCTTTCAGCTGCACAACCCATGCCGGGTCGTGTTCGACGAGGCGCGCGAATCGGAACGCTGTTCCGCTCACCTCCTGGAAAATTTCAGCGGGCACGTGCAAGGTCTGATAAGCGACACCGGTTTCGTGGCCGACGCAAACCCCGTGCAATTCGTCCGGATTGAGAAACACCACCGATCCTGCTGGAACAGGGTGTTGCTGGCCACCGTGATGCAGGAGTTTGACGCCCCGGCCCACGATGCCGATCACAAAGCCCTCGTGGGCATGGGGAGGAAACGACCTGGCGGTGATGTCGGCCTTGAACCGCTCGACGCCCGGGCACTGGGGAGGGCAGTAGAAGCTTGTGTATTCCGGGAATTCCATCGTTCTCCGTTCTGTTGGTGCAACAGGTGGTGTGACCCACCTGAACAGACGCGGAATGTAGTCGATGAATTCTTTGGTGCTACTTGGCTGGTGTGATGAGGTCAGGCGAACACGTCCAGCGGACGGCTGCCATCGGCGCGCGGGCGCGCCGGTGCCTCGGCCGGGGC
Source organism: Comamonadaceae bacterium (assembly GCA_013823485.1). Taxonomy (GTDB): domain Bacteria; phylum Pseudomonadota; class Gammaproteobacteria; order Burkholderiales; family Burkholderiaceae_C; genus Hydrogenophaga. The sequence goes on along the minus strand of PNMF01000185.1, from coordinate 2,008 downwards.
GGTGGCCGGGTCGGCCCGGTCGCTGCGGCCGGCGCGTTCGGCTGTGCCGGGGCGTGCCTGCAGTTCGGACCCGTTGTTCTGGCCCGGCTGGCCTTGTGCGCCCACCGACACGCCACCCAGCGCCACGCCGCTGCGCTCCAGCAGCTCGCCGAGCACCTGGGGTGCCTGTTCGCGCAGGAGTTCGCGGGCCTGGGCGTCGTCGGTGGCAAAGCCGATCTGCACCTCCTGGCCCTGCATCTGCAGGCGGATGTCGATCGCGTCCTGGCCGTCGCCGCCCACCCGCAGGCTGGCATGGCGCACATGACCGGCGCCCCAGTGGGTGACTTCGGTGTCTTCTGGGGCGGTGGTCGGGGTCTGTCCGGTGTCGTCGGTTCGGGCTTCGGTGCCGTTGTGCGCGTCGGACTGGCCGCTGTCGCTGCCCAGGCTGCCATCGCCGGTGGCCGTGCCGCCGGCACCGGTCGATCCGGTCCCGCCCACTTCGACCCCGGCGTTGCTGCCGCTTCGCAGCCCGATGGCTTCACCGGGGCGGATGTCGTCTTCTGCGGCGGCTTCGCGCTGGGCCACCGCGCTCCAGGCGGTGCCCGGTGCGCCCGCAAAGCGTTCGTCCAGCGCCACCGTGGCGCGCGGAGCCCACAAGGTTCCGGCTCCGGCTTCCGGTGCGCCGCCGGCGCGGACCCAGTTCATGCCGGGCGCCGATTCGGCTCCCCGGGCCGAGCCCCGGTGTTCGGTGCCCTGGCCCAGGGCGTTGAGGGCGTTGGCCGTGGACGGACGGGCCTTGTCGGTCGACGGGCTGCGCTCGGGGCGCGGCTCCAGACCCCGTTCCCGTGCGGCACCGGGCTCCAGCGGCTGGAGCAGGGCGCGGGCCTCGGTGGTGAGGGGCGTGGCGCCGTCGGCGCTGCCGGTCCGCGGGGTGGTCGATCCACCGGTGGCCGTCGCGGCAGGGGAGCCTGCCGGCATCCAGCCCGGCAGGCTGGCCAGCAGGCCGGCCAGGGGGTTGTCGGTGGGCGCCTGGCCCGTGTCGGCGGCGGGGTCCTGCGGCGAGCCGTCCTGCCGGGCCGGGTCGGCAGCGGCCGGGTCATCGGTGGTCGGCAGGGCGGTGCTGGCCAGCAGCGAGAGCAGGCTGGAGAACAGGTCGGCGCCACCCTCGGCCCCCTGGCGCGGTCGGGCCGGGTGGTTCGGGTTCTGGGCCGACGAGGCCGATGCGGCCGGGGCGGTGCTGCCGGTGGACCCGGCGGTGTTCACGGTGCTCATGGGCGGGCTCCTGCGGCGTGGGCCAGGCCGGCCTGCTGGCGCAGGTAGACATTGAGGGCCATTTCGTCACTGGCTTTCTGTTCCCGGCGCTGGGCCTGCTTCTGCAGCGCCTCGACCTGTTTTTCGGTGAACCGGCGCAGCCCGGCCAGCTCGCGCTCGGCGGTCTGCAGGTGGGCCAGCGCCTGGTCGATGCGGGCCTGCTTGTCGGCCAGCACGCCGGTCTGGAACTCGATGGCGTGGTCGATCTTCTGCATGAACTGGCGGTGGTGCAGCAGCAGGCTCACGTCCATGCCCTGGCTGCCGCGCTGCGCCCAGCGCGCCTGGGCTTCGGCCACATAGCCCTGCAGCTGGTTCATCTGGTCCTGCGCGGCCTGCAGTTCGCGCACGCGGCTGGCGTGTTCCGAGAGCGCTTCGTCTCGGCGCTGTTCGGCCAGTTCCACCACCAGGGTCAGTGTCTGTATGCGGCTCATGCGGTCCTGCCTTCAGGGTTGTGGGGGCGTTGCTGGGTCCGGGCGGGGGGTGTCAGTGCCTGTTGCAGACCCTGCAGGCTTTCGCCCAGGGTCGAGGCGTCGAACATGCCCTGCTGCAGGAAGCGCTGCAGGGCGGGGTACAGGGCGATGGCCTGGTCGGTCTCGGGGTCGGAGCCGGGCACATAGGCGCCCAGCTGGATCAGGTCGCGGGTCTTCTGGTAGCGCGAGTAGGCGGCGCGGAAACGGCGCGCCGCCTCCAGATGGGTCCGGCTGGCCACGTTGTGCAT
>PNMF01000184.1 GCA_013823485.1 Comamonadaceae bacterium | reverse complement strand
CTCACCAGCAAGCCATTCCGTTACAGCGCCCGCACCTGGGAGCTGTCGCGCCGCAAGAGCGTGAGCCCGCACGATTCCACCGGTGCCAACCTGATCGTGCAGGTCAAGAACCACCAGGTCATGCGCGTGGTTCCGCTGGAAAACGAGGCCGTCAACGAGTGCTGGATCGCCGACCGCGACCGCTTCTCCTACGAATCCCTCAACGGCCCGGACCGCCTGACCGCACCCATGATCAAGCAGGGTGGCGAATGGAAGACGGTCGACTGGCAGACCGCGCTGGAGTACGTGGCCAACGGGCTGCGCCAGGTGCGCGCCGACCACGGCGCTGGCGCCATCGGCCTGCTGGCCAGCCCGCACAGCACGGTGGAAGAGCTGGCGCTGGCCGGCGCCCTGGTGCGCGGTCTGGGCAGCGAGAACATCGACACCCGCCTGCGTGCGGCCGACTTCGGCAATGCCGCCGCTCCGGGCCAGGCCCGCTGGCTGGGCCGCCCGATCGCCGAGCTCTCCAGCCTGCAGCGTGTGCTGGTGGTCGGCTCCAACCTGCGCAAGGACCATCCGCTGTTCGCGCAGCGCATCCGCCAGGCGGTGCGCCACGGCGCTCAGCTCAGCGTGCTGGCCGATGCCGCGCCCGACTGGGCCATGCCGGTGCGCCACACGCTGGTGGCCGACAGCCTGCAGTGGTCGGCTGCGCTGGCCGGCGTGGCCGCCGCTGTCGCCGCCGACAAGGGTGTGCCGGCGCCGGTGGCGGTCGAGATCGACGACACCCACCGCGCCATGGCGGCGTCCCTGGCCGGTGGCGAGCACAAGGCCGTCTTGCTGGGCAATGCCGCCGCTCACCATGAACAGGCCGGCAACCTGCTGGCCCTGGCCCGCTTCATCGCCGAACACACCGGCGCCACGGTCGGTTACCTGACCGAGGCCGCCAACACCGTGGGCGCGCAGCTGGTGCGCGCGCTGCCGGGGCAGGGCGGTCTGAACGCCGGCCAGATGCTGCGTGGCGGCGTCAAGGCCGCCGTGCTGCTCAACACCGAGCCGGCGCAGGACAGCGCGGCCGGCGCCGCCGGTCTGGCATCGGCCGACATGGTGGTCACCCTCAGCCCGTTCAAGACCAACCTGGACATCAGCGACGTGCTGCTGCCGATCGCTCCGTTCTCGGAAACCTCCGGCTCCTTCGTCAACGCCGAAGGCCGGCTGCAGAGCTTCCACGCGGTGGTGCGGCCGCTGGGCGAGACCCGCCCGGGCTGGAAGGTGCTGCGCGTGCTGGGCAACCTGCTGCAGCTGCCCGGCTTTGACGCCGAGTCGTCGCAGGCCGTGCTGTCGGCCGCGCTGCCCGGGGTGGAGCAGGGCGGTCTGGTGCCGGCCAGCCGCCTGAACAACGCCACCGGGGCCCATCAGGCCCCCATCACCACGGCAGCGGCTGGCAGCCGCCCGTGTGTGGCCGCCATCTACCAGCTTGACGGTCTGGTGCGTCGCGCCCCGTCGCTGCAGCTCACGGCCGATGCCCGCAGCGCCGGCGCGACCCAGGTCGAGGCCGAGGGAGTGACCGCATGATCGACGCGATGTACAACGGTGGCCTCGGCCTGGTAGCCGCCCCGTGGTGGACCACCGCGGCCTGGCCTGTCATCTGGAACCTGCTCAAGATCGTGGCCGTGCTGGCCCCGCTGATGGGTGCGGTGGCCTACCTCACGCTCTGGGAGCGCAAGCTGCTGGGCTTCATGCAGGTGCGCCACGGCCCCAACCGCGTCGGTCCGTTCGGCCTGCTGCAGCCGATTGCCGACGCGCTGAAGCTGCTCACCAAGGAATTGATCCGCCCCAGCGCTGCCAGCAACGGGCTGTTCCGCCTGGGCCCCATCATGGCCATCATGCCGGCCCTGGCAGCCTGGGTGGCCATCCCGTTCGGTCCCGAAACCGTGCTGGCCAACGTGAACGCCGGCCTGCTGGTGATCCTGGCCATCACCTCCATCGAGGTGTACGGCGTGATCATTGCCGGCTGGGCATCGAACTCCAAATACGCTTTCCTGGGCGCGCTGCGCGCGTCGGCCCAGATGGTGAGCTACGAGATCGCCATCGGCTTCTGTTTCCTGGTGGTGGTCATGACCGCCGGCAGCCTGAACCTGGCCGAGATCGTGGCCTCGCAGGGTCGTGGCATGGCGGCGGAAGAGGGCCTCAATTTCCTGTCCTGGAACTGGCTGCCGCTGCTGCCCATCTTCGTGGTCTACGTGATCTCCGGCGTGGCCGAGACCAACCGCCACCCATTCGACGTGGTCGAGGGTGAGGCCGAGATCGTGGCCGGCCACATGGTCGAGTACTCGGGCATGGGCTTCGCCATCTTCTTCCTGGCCGAGTACGCCAGCATGTGGCTGGTGTCGGTGCTGGCGGTGCTCATGTTCCTGGGTGGCTGGCTGCCCCCCATCGACAGCGTGGTGTTCAACGCCATTCCGGGCTGGATCTGGCTGGGCCTCAAGACCTTCTTCGTGGTGTCCCTGTTCATCTGGATCCGCGCCACCTTCCCGCGCTTCCGCTACGACCAGATCATGCGTCTGGGCTGGAAGATCTTCATTCCCGTGACCCTGATCTGGCTGCTGCTGGTGGGCGCGCTGATGCAGACGCCCTGGAACATCTGGAAATAAGCCGGGGAAATGACCATGTCCATCACCACCTCGTTCGCCCCTTCCACGGTCGTCGCACCGTTCTCGCTGCGCGACTTCCTCAAGAGCTTCCTGCTGGTCGAGCTGTTCAAGGGCATGGCCCTCACCGGCCGTTACGCTTTCAAGCGCAAGGTCACGGTGCAGTTCCCGGAAGAGAAGACCCCCCAGTCCCCGCGCTTCCGTGGCCTGCATGCCCTGCGCCGCTACGAGAACGGCGAAGAGCGCTGCATCGCCTGCAAGCTGTGCGAGGCGGTCTGCCCTGCCATGGCCATCACCATCGAGGCCGGCGTGCGCGATGACGGCAGCCGCCGCACCACCCGCTACGACATCGACCTGACCAAATGCATCTTCTGCGGCTTCTGCGAAGAGAGCTGCCCGGTCGACTCCATCGTCGAGACCCACATCTTCGAATACCACGGCGAGAAGCGCGGCGACCTGTACTTCACCAAAGAGATGCTGCTGGCGGTGGGCGACCGCTACGAGCCGCAGATCGCAGCCGCCAAGGCGGCCGACGCGCCCTACCGCTGACGTCGGGCCCCGCCCGAGCAACCAAGACTTCCCCCATGGACTTCCAGACCGGTTTCTTCTACCTGTTCGCGGCCGTGCTGCTGTTTGCGGCATACCGCGTCATCACCGCGCGCAACCCGGTGCACGCGGTGCTCTACCTGATGCTGTCGTTCTCGCAGGCATCGGCGCTGTGGCTGCTGCTCAAGGCCGAATTCCTGGGCATCACGCTGGTGCTGGTCTATCTGGGCGCGGTCATGGTGCTGTTCCTGTTCGTCGTGATGATGCTCGACATCAACATGGACGCGCTGCGGCAGGGTTTCTGGAAGCATTTCCCGGTCGCAGCCTTGCTGGGCGGCATCGTCGCAGCCGAGTTGATCGCGGTGCTGTGGGTCGGGTTCCCGACGGTGCCGGTGAGCGCTGCCGTGCCGGTGCAGGCCGAGGTCTCGAACACCCATGCACTGGGCGTGCTGCTCTACACCGAATACCTCTATCCCATCCAGGTGGC
>PNMF01000183.1 GCA_013823485.1 Comamonadaceae bacterium | reverse complement strand
ATGTGCTGTTTCTTGAGCCGCAAGCACCGGGTTGCCGCATGATCAGCCGCTGCTCTTGTTCCAGAGAGTGATCTGTTGAGCCACGTAGGCGTTGAGCGAATTCATCCGCGAGACCATGGCGTCCATCGCGTTGTACTGGGCCAGATAGCGGGCCTCTGCCCGGCTCGCCTTGTCGACCACCCTGTCCATTTCCTTTTCGTTGCGCTGAATGGCGCTGCGCAGCGATGAGGTCCGTGTCGACAGGGTCCCTCCCGAGGCGACCAGACCATCGGCGAAGGAATCCAGCTTGAGGCCGAATCCCTTGAGGGTCGGGTCTTCGCTGGCTGCACCAAACAGACGGCTGAGTTCAGCCGGTCGGTCCATGGCGGCATCCAGTTTGGTGCTGTTGATGGCCATCTTCCCGTCGGCCTTGATCTCGATGCCGATGTCCGAGAGGCGAGAGAACGCTCCGCCAGGTGTTTCGGACCGCACCATGCTGCGCAAGGCGCGCTGCAGACCCACCGCAGTCGAGTCGCCTTGCAACGAGCCCTTGACCTTCGTGTCGGGATCGAACTTGGTCGAGCTGGCGAGCATGTCGGCCAGTGCGTTGTAGGCATCCACGAAGCCTTGGACCGACTTGCGCATGCTGTCCTTGTCGATGCCGACCGAGATATCTGCGGCCGTGGTCGTCGGCTTGAGCAGGTTCAATGTGATGCCCGGGAGAGCATCCTTCACGGTGTTGCTGCCCGACTCGATGGTCACGCCGTTCACCTTGGCCACCGCATTCGTACCTGCCTGGGTCAGGCTCATGCCGGACCCCGAGAGGCTTGTGAAGGCCAGTCGCCCCAGATCCTTACCGTCCGTGGCGTTGGAGTCGGTCGCACTCACCTGGTAACCCAGGGCTTCACCTGTGTCTTTCGAGCGCATGAGCAGCCGCTCGCCCGAGGCATCCCGCAGCACAGTGGCCGTCACGCCCGCATTGGCGGCGTTGATCTGTGCCGCTATGTCGGTGAGCTTGTCCTTGCCCTCGGTCACCTCAAGGGTGATGGGCGTGGCGGTGCCTGCCGCGAAGGTGCCGCTGCTCCAGTCGCCCAGGGTGATGGTCAGACTGCCCGTGCCCATGCCGCTGTCCACCGGCACGGCACTGCTGGCAGTTGACTGGGCCTTCGCCAGCGAGATGACCTCCAGCGAGAGCGCTGTGGGCGCAGTGCCTTCGGCCACCGAGACCGTCACCGATTCCGGCTGCGAAGAGCTCGCCTTGACCTGGGTGAAGGTGTTGGCTGCTGCCAGCTTGGCTCCGGCGTCGCCCAGGGTGTTGACCATCGATGTGATGGTGCCGAACACCGAGAGCTTGGCCTGGAAGCCGTTGGCATCCTTCTGCAGCTGGGTGAGCGGCGCACGCTCCAGCGCCACCAGCTGAGAGACGATGCCCTTGATGTCGATACCGCTGGCGAGTCCAGGGGAAGAGATGGCCATGCGGTAGCTCCTTCAGTTGATCACGAACGCAGCAGCGACAGCACGCCCTGCGGCACTTGGTTGGCCTGGGCCACCATGGCGGTGCCGGCCTGCTGCAGGATCTGGGCGCGCGACAGGGCGGCCGTTTCCTTGGCGAAGTCGGCATCCACGATGCGGCCGCGGGCGGCGGAGATGTTCTCGCCGGCGATGTTGATGTTGGCCACGGCGTTCTCGAAACGGCTCTGCAGGGCACCGAGGTCGGCGCGCGAGCTGTTGATGGCGTTGATGGCCTTGTCGATCACCTTCATGGCCAGCTGGGCATCACCGAAGTTGGTGATGTTGATGTCATCCAGTGCGATCGCCGATGCGGGCGGCACGGTGTCGCCAGGGGCACCGGTGGTGCCGGCGGTGAAGGCGGTACCGAAGGTGGTGGCTGCCGTCAGATCGCGATCGGAGAAAACCTCGTAGCCCGTGACGGCGCCAGCGGTGTAGACCGGGCGGGCGAACACACCAGTGTCCGAGGACTTGGCGTTGATCGCGTCGATGACCTGGTTGATGCGCTGCACTGCGGTCGTGGCCTCCGCAATCGGCCCCAGGTTGACGGCGGTGCTGGCTGCGGTGGTAATGGTCCAGCCGGTGGTGCCGGCCGGAATGGCTGCCAGTGGCAGTGCGCCGGTGGCGTTGACCGTGGACGATACGAACATCTCTGTGGCCGCCAGCGTACCCAGGTTGGCCGAGTTGGCGTTCACGATGGAGTCAATCGAGATGCCTTCACCCGCATTGGCGCCCACCTGGAAGGTGGCATTGGCGAAGGTGCCGTCGAGTAGTTTGGTGCCGTTGAAGCTGGTGGTCTTGGCCACCCGGTCGATCTCCTGGCGCAGCTGGGCCACCTCGGCGTTGAGTGCCTTGCGGTCGTCGGAGTTGTTGGATGCATTGGCCGCCTGCACCGCCAGTTCACGCATGCGCTGCAGCATGTCGCCCACCTTGCCCAGCGCGCCTTCGGCCACCTGCGACAGCGAGATGCCGTCGTTGGCATTGCGGGCGGCCACATTGAGGCCGCGCACCTGCGTGTTCATGCGTTCGGAAATGGCCAGGCCGGCGGCGTCGTCCTTGGCGGAATTGACGCGCAGGCCGGAAGACAGGCGCTGCATGGAAGTGGCCAGGGCGCCTTGCGACGAGCTCAGGTTGCGCTGAGCGTTCATCGACATGATGTTGGTGTTGATCGTGGTCATGACTAACTCCTGAAAGGGTTGTGAGAAGGTGACCCGGTTCCCTGCACCTCGGGCCTCACCGCCACTGCTCGCCGCCCTGAGGGCCGGACGACGAACCCCTTTCGGCGAAGTTCGTTGAGTCAATTTCGGTGATGGATGTGAATTCTTGAGATTTGGCGGATCGGTGACGTCCGGATAACCGCCCGTGCAGCCTGCCAATTCGCTGCTTTGCCACCGGCAGCTCCGCAGAGGCAGGACCGGTTTGAGAACCAAAGATGTAGGAAGCCGGATGACACGCTGTGAGGGGTTTGCCGACGCGTCGAACAGCCGTTTGCCGATTCAAGTTTCTTTACCGCTCGACACAATTACTCACATCGGGACAGCACTTGTTGCAAGACGCCGCTGACCCACCACCGAGATTCAAGGAGCACGACATGGACAGCGAACAACTTCTGGCAGAGATCCGCGAAGCCAACCTCACCTACCTGATGCTGGCCCAGAACCTGATCCGCAAGGACCGTGCTGAAGCCCTCTACCGCCTGGGCCTGACCGAGGAAGCCGCCGACCTGCTGGGCATGCTGACCCCGGCCCAGCTGCTCAAGATCGCTTCCACCAACATGCTGCTGTGCCGCTTCCGGGTGGACGACGACATGGTCTGGAACCTGCTGACCAGCCACAACGTGAAGAAGGTGGACAACAGCACCACGACCCAGCTGCATGCCTCCATCCTGATGGCCGGCAAGTTCGCCGAGAGCATGTCCACCGCCTCCGCCCACTGAGCCGCCCGCCCGACGCCCCCCGCAGACAGGAGAACGACATGGCCACCCCCAAAAGCATCCTCAACGAGTCGCGCGACATCGAGCGCGCCGTGGCCCTGATCCAGCTCGGCGCCCGCCTGCAGGTGCTGGAGTACGAGACCAGCCTGTCCTACGAGCGTCTGCTGCGCCTGTACAAGGAAGTGGCCGGCAAGAGCCCGTCCAAGGGACAGCTGCCGTTCTCCACCGACTGGTTCCTGACCTG
>PNMF01000182.1 GCA_013823485.1 Comamonadaceae bacterium | reverse complement strand
GGCCTGCACCCCTGGGCGGTCTACAGCATGGTGGCGTTGTCGATTGCGTTCTTCCAGTTCCGCCGGGGTGGCGCGGCACTGGTAAGCACGGCGGTGGAGTCGCTGCCATGGGCGCCGCTGCGCCGGCTCGGCCCGGCGGCCAACGTGCTGGCGGTGGTGGCCACTGCGTTCGGTGTGGCCGCTTCGCTGGGCATGGGTGCGCTGCAGATCAACAGCGGCCTGGCCGCCGTGGCCGGTGTGCCGGTCAGCCCGACCGCGCAGGTGGTGATCATCGCGGTCACCACGGCGCTGTTCCTGGTCTCGGCCCTGTCGGGGCTGGGGCGCGGTATCAAGTGGCTCTCCAGCGCCAACCTGGTCATGGCCGCCCTGCTGGCGCTGGCGGTGTTCCTGCTCGGCCCCACGGTGGCCATCGTCGACACCTTCACCACCACGCTGGGCAGCTACGCCAGCGAGCTGGTGCGCATGAGCCTGCGCATGACGCCGTTCCGAGACAGCGGCTGGGTCGGCGGCTGGACCGTCTTTTACTGGGCCTGGTGGCTGAGCTGGTCGCCGTTCGTGGGCCTGTTCATCGCCCGCATCTCGCGTGGCCGGACCATCCGTGAATTCGTGCTGGGCACGGTGCTGGTGCCCACCCTGGCGGCTTTCGTCTGGTTCTCGGTGTTCGGTGGCACGGCGCTGCACATGGAAATCATGCAGGGAGTGCCCATGGCCGAAGCGGTCAAGGCCGATGTGGCCGGCGCCCTGTTTGCCCTGTTCGATGCCCTGCCGGCCGGCACCCTGATGGCCGCTGTGGCGACCGTGCTGGTGCTGGTGTTCTTCGTCACTTCCGGCGACTCGGCGGTGCTGGTGCTGGGCACCATGAGCACCGGCGGCCAGGCCGACCCGAGCGCCCGGGTGAAGGTGGTCTGGGGCCTGCTGGTCTCGGGCATGGCGGTGGCCCTGTTGCTGGCCGGCGGCGTGAAGGCGGTGCAGACCGCCACCATCGTCTTCGCCCTGCCGTTCACCGCCGTGGTGGTGCTGATGGCGGTGGCCCTGTGGCGCGCCGTGCAGGAAGACGGCGAGGCCGAAGAGCGCCGCGAGCGTGTGTTGCGTCGCCGCCTGCGCGAGCAGCTGGACCGGCCCGCCCCATGACGCTGGAGTGGCTGGCCGCCTTCGGCAAGAGCTTCCTGTTCGTGCTGGCGGCCTTGCTGCCCATCCTGAACCCGGCGGCCACGGCGCCCATCTTCCTCGGCCTGACCGAGGGCGCCTCCGAGCGCACCCGGGCCCTGCTGGCCCGGCGCATTGCCCGCTACATGCTGTGCCTGATGCTGGGCTCCATGCTGATCGGGTCGTATGTGCTGGAGTTCTTCGGCATCTCGCTGCCCATCGTCCGGGTCGGCGGCGGCCTGATCCTGGCGGCCACGGCCTGGCGGCTGCTGACCGCCAACCATGTGAGCGAAGACAGCCGCACCGAGCTGGCCGAGGCCTTCACCCCCGAGATGGCCCGCCGCCATGCCTTCTACCCGCTGACCTTCCCGGTCAGCTGCGGCCCGGGGTCGATTGCAGCCGCCATCACGGTGGGCGTGTCATTGAGCGACCCGCGCATGACCGTGGCGCTGGCCCGGGTGGGCGGCGGCGTGGCCGCGCTGGTGGCGATTGCGGTGCTGCTCTACCTGGCGTTCCGCTATGCCGAACACCTGCTGCGGCCCCTGGGCGAGGCGGGGTCGGTGATCTTCCTGCGGCTGTCGGCCTTCATCCTGCTGTGCCTGGGGGTGCAGATCGTCTGGGACGGCGTGAGCGAACTGCTGACCAGCCTGCCGATGACCTGAAGCGGTCTGGGACAATCCCGGGCTGCATGAGCGATCACCCTTCCACCCCCTCCGGTTCATCCGGCCCTGCTGCCCCGACCGTGGAAGGCCCGCTGGCCCGCGAGGCCCTGGCCCTGGCCGCGTTCGACCATGTGGTGTCGCGGGCCAGCGGCTTTCGCCCGCGCGAGGGCCAGCGCCAGATGGCGGCCTTCATTGCCAGCACGCTGTCGGGCGTAAGGCTGGGCGACGAGTCGGTCAGCGGCGATGCTGCCCTGCCCGACCGGGGCATTGCCGTGGTCCAGGCCGGCACCGGCGTGGGCAAGTCGGCGGCCTATGCGGCCACCGTCATCCCGCTGGCGCTCGCCCAGGGTCGCCGGGTGGTCATCTCCACCGCCACCGTGGCGCTGCAGGAGCAGCTGATCCACAAGGACCTGCCGGCGCTGGCCGCGCTGCTGCCGCAGCCGTTTGCCTATGCGCTGGCCAAGGGGCGCGGGCGTTATGTGTGCCGCCTCAAGCTGGACCAGCTCGGCGGCGGCGACCCGGCCCATGCCGACCTGTTCGGCACCGAGGAAGGGCTCTCGCAGGCCACGGCCGACACCTGGCAGGAGCGCGGCCGGCAGTACCTGCAGTGGAGCCAGGCACTCGACCAGGGCGACTGGGACGGCGACCGCGACCGCCTCGACGACCCGCCCGATCCCGGCCTGTGGGGCCCGGTGGCGGCCGAACGCCACACCTGCACCGCCCGCCACTGCCCGGCCTACAACAGCTGCAGCTACTACCAGGCGCGCCAGCGGCTGGCGCAGGCGCAGGTGATCGTGGTCAACCACGACCTGCTGCTGTCCACCCTGGGGCTGCACGCCCTTCCGGCCCCGCAGGACTGTTACCTGGTGCTGGACGAAGCCCACCACCTCGGCTCCATCGCCCAGGGCCAGTTCACCGCCCAGGTCGACCTCATGCGCACCAGCTGGCTCGACCGCCTGCCCCGCGCCTTCGACGAGGTGGCCAGCGCCATCTCGCACCACCCGGCCGACGATGTGGCGGTGCGCGCCCGCGATCTCAAGGCCGCCATGGGCGAGCTGGCCCGGCTGGCCATGGTCCGTGTCGGCGGCATGCCCGGCTGGGGCGAGCGCCGGCCCGACGCCCCGCCCACGGTCGACCGCTTCGAGGGCGGCGTGCTGCCCGCCGGCTGGGACGAGGTGGTCGGCACCATCGCGGCCCATGCCACGGCGCTGCTGAAGGTGGCGGAATCGCTGGCTACCCAGCTCAAGGCCATGGCCCGGGAGGAGCCGTCGGAGGCGGCCCGCTGCGCCCAGCTCTACAGCCGCATCGGCGGCTTTGCACCGCGCCTGCAGCACGCCCAGGAAACCGCCGACCTGTGGCTGCAGACCGCAGCCGACGGCCAGCCCCCGCTGGCCAAGTGGCTGGAAGCCGGCGTGCAGCACGGGCTGGTCACGCTCACCGCCCATGCCTGCCCGCTGCAGCCGGGCCACCTGCTGCGCAGCCACCTGTGGCGCCATGTGCGGGGGGCGGTGGTCACCTCGGCCTCGCTCACCACCTGCGGCGGCTTCGAGCATTTCCTGCACGAGTCCGGTCTGGCCTGGGACGAGGCCGTCGCCACCTGCCAGGTGCAGAGCCCGTTCGACCATGCCCGCCAGGGCCGGCTGGTGGTGGTGCAGACCCGCGCAGACCCCAAGGAGGTGGAGGCCTACACCCGCGAAATGCTCGACGCGCTCATGCTCGACCTGCAGCAGGTGCGCCGGGGCGCCCTGGTGCTGTTCACCTCGCGCGAGCAGATGCGCCTGGCGGTGGATGCGCTGTCCACGGCCATGCGCTCGCAGGTGCTGGTGCAGACGGCCATGCCCCGCGCCCTGCTGCTGGCCCGCCACCGCGACGCCGTGGAGAT
>PNMF01000181.1 GCA_013823485.1 Comamonadaceae bacterium | reverse complement strand
GCGCTGCGGTGCGTGTGCATGCAGCCCTTGGGGTGGCCGGTGGTGCCCGAGGTGTAGGGCATCACGCACAGGTCGTCCGGGCCGGCGGTGTGCGGGCCGGGCGCGTGGTTCGCCGCCAGTGCCTCGGCCCAGGCGTGCAGGCCGGCACCGTCCACGCGCTGGCGCGGCGCGGTCACGAAGTCGGGCAGGCGCAGGTCGGTGGCGGTGTGCAGGTGGTCGCTGTAGGTGGCGACCACCACATGGTCCAGCGCATCCGCGCCCGTGGCGCCGTGGGCGCTGTGGTGGGGCGTCAGCTGCGCCAGCAGGTCCTGGGCGGTGATGGCCACGCGCGCGCCGCTGTCGGCCACGTAATGCGCCAGCTCCTCGCTCATGTTCATCGGGTTGACCGGAACCACCACCGCGTTGGCGCGCAGGATGGCGTAGTAGCCGATCACCCACTGCGGGCTGTTCTGCAGGTAGAGCAGCACGCGGTCGCCGGCCTGCACGCCGCAGACCTGCTGCAGGTGACCCGCCAGGCGCTCGGCATCGTCGCGGAAGCGGTCAAAGCCCAGTGGCGAGTCGTAGTAAACGATGAAGGGTTTGTCGGGGTAGCGCCGGGCCGAGACCTCGGCGTTGAACCACAGGCTGGTCTCGGGCAGCGTCAGCTGCCGGGGCAGTCCGGGCGGCCAGTGGGCGTGGTGCAGGGTATTCATGTCTGGCGGGCCAGGAAACGGCCGATTTCTTCCTTGGCGATGGCGTTGCGGTGCACCTCGTCCGGGCCGTCGGCGAAACGCAGCGTGCGCGTGGACGCATAGGAGCGCGCCAGACCGAAGTCGTCGCTCACGCCGGCGCCGCCGTGCACCTGCATGGCCCAGTCGATCACCTGCAAGGCCATCGACGGCGCGGCCACCTTGATCATGGCGATCTCCTGTTTGGCCGCCTTGTTGCCGACCTTGTCCATTTTCCAGGCGGCGTGCAGCACCAGAAAACGCGCCTGGTCGATCAGGATGCGCGACTGCGCGATGCGTTCGCGCGTCACGCCCTGTTCGGCCAGCGTGCGGCCGAAAGCCGTGCGCTGGGTGGCGCGGCGGCACATGTCTTCCAGCGCGCGCTCGGCGCGGCCGATCACCCGCATGCAGTGGTGGATGCGGCCCGGGCCCAGACGGCCCTGGGCGATCTCGAAGCCGCGGCCCTCGCCCAGCAGGATGTTCTCCACCGGGACGCGCACGTTGGTGAATTGCACCTCGGCGTGGCCGTGCGGCGCGTCGTCGTAGCCGAACACCGGCAGCGAGCGCAGCACCTGCACGCCCAGGGCGTCCATGGGCACCAGGATCATCGACTGCTGCGAGTGCTTGGGCGCGTCGGGGTTGGTCTTGCCCATGAAGATCAGCACCTGGCAGCGCGGGTCGTTGGCGCCCGAGGTCCACCACTTGCGGCCGTTGATGACGTAGTGGTCGCCGTCGCGCTGAATGCGCGCTTCGATGTTGGTGGCGTCGCTGGAGGCCACGGCCGGTTCGGTCATGGCAAAGGCCGAGCGGATGTGGCCGTCCAGCAGCGGCTGCAGCCAGCGCTCCTGCTGCGCCGGGGTGCCGTAGCGCACGATGGTTTCCATGTTGCCGGTGTCGGGCGCCGAGCAGTTAAAGGGTTCGGAGCCGATGGGCGAGCGGCCCATGATCTCGGCCAGCGGCGCGTATTCCAGGTTGCTCAGGCCCGCGCCCAGCGGCGACTCCGGCAGGAACAGGTTCCACAGCCCGGCGGCCTTGGCCTTGTGTTTGAGTTCCTCCATCACCTGCGGCTCCTGCCAGGGGTTGCCGGCGGCGCGGAAGGCTTTCATCTCGGCCTCGAACACCGGTTCGGCCGGGATGATGTGTTCGTCCAGGAAGGCGCGCACGCGGGCTTGCAGGTCCTGGACCTTGGGGGAATGGTCGAAATCCATGGGGGCTCCGTTCGGGAAAGTTGGTTTGAGACTAGAGGGTCTGGGCCAGCGCCCAGGCCTGTTCGGCCAGGGGACGGGCGCGCTTGCCGGTTTCCACCGCGCTGGCGTTGGACGCGTTGCCCAGCTGGGCGCGCTTGGCAATGCCCTGCAGGATGCCGACCAGGCGGAACATGTTGAACACCAGGTAGTAGTTCCAGTCGCACGCGGGCACCGCGGCGCTGCGGTCGGTGCGCATCAGGTAGCTGGCCAGGTAGTGCGCCTCGCTCGGGATACCCAGGGCCGCGATGTTCACGCCCGCCAGCCCGCGAGAGGTCGGCGGCATGCGCCAGCTCATGCAGTGGTAGGCAAAGTCCACCAGCGGATCGCCCAAGGTGGAGAGTTCCCAGTCGAGCACGGCCAGGATGCGCGGCTCGGTGGGGTGGAAGATGACGTTGTCGATCCGGTAGTCGCCGTGCACGATGCGGCTTTCGCCCTCGGGCGGCATGTGCCGGGGCAGCCAGTCGATCAGGCGGTCGGCGGCCTCGATGGGTTCTGTCTCGGCTGCCTTGTACTGCCGCGTCCAGCGCGCCACCTGGCGCTCCAGGTAGGCACCGGCGCGGCCATGGTCGGCCAGGCCGACGCTGGCCGGTTGCACCTTGTGCAGGGCGGCCAGCACGCGGTTGAGCTCGTCGAAGATGGCGCCGCGCTCGGCCGGTGTCATGCCCGGCAGGGTCGGGTCCCAGAAGATGCGGCCCTTCACATGGTCCATCACGTAGAAGGCCGAACCGATGACCGCGTCGTCTTCGCACAGGGCGTGGGCACGCGCCACGGGCACGTCGGTGCCGACGAGCGCCCGGATGACGCGGAACTCGCGGTCCACCGCGTGGGCCGAGGGCAGCAGCTCGCCCATGGGCTTGCGGCGCAGCACGTAGCGCTGCCCGCCGGCCGTGAGCAGGAAGGTGGGGTTGGACTGCCCGCCCTTGAACTGCGCCACCGCCATCGTGCCGCTGAAGCCCGGCACGTGGGCCTGCATCCAGCGCGCCAGCGCCGCCTCGTCGAAGGCATTGGCCGGGCTCACCGGCTGGGTGCCGGTGAAGAGGGTCTGGGGTGCGTTCATCGTCAGATGGCCGAGGCGCCGCCGTCCACCGCGATGAACTGGCCAGTGATGTGGCGCGAAGCCTCGCTGGCCAGGAACACGACGGAGCCCATCAGGTCCTCGTCGCCGCCCAGGCGCTTGAGCGGCGTGCGCGCGGTCATGGCCTCGCCGATCATGTCGAGCAGACCTTCGGACATCTTGGTGGGGAAGAAGCCGGGGCAGATCGCGTTGACGTTGATGTTGTAGCGGCCCCATTCGCTGGCCAGCGCGCGTGTGAAGTTGATGGCGGCCGCCTTGGAGGTGTTGTAGGCCACGGTGTGCACGCCCGGCCCCATGCCCTTGAGGCCGGCGACCGAAGCGATGGTGATGATCTTGCCCCTTTGTCGCGGGATCATGCAGCGCCGCCCCACCTCGCGCGAGAGGAAAAACGGCGCGTTGATGTTCAGGTTCATCACCTTGTGCCAGGCCTCGTCGGGGTAGTCTTCGGCCGGGGCGCCCCAGGTGGCGCCGGCGTTGTTGACCAGGATGTCGATCGGCCCCAGGCCATGGATCACCTCGTCCACCAGCGCCGGGATGCGCTCGGTTTTCTGCAGGTCGCTCACCACGGTCTGCACCGTGATGCCCAACGTCTCCAGATGCGCCTTCGCTTCGGCCAGTTCGTCGGCCTTGCGCGCGCTGATGGCGACCTTGCAGCCCATCTCGCCCAGGGCCTGGGCCATCTGCAGGCCCAGGCCGCGCGAACCACCGGTGACCAGGGC
>PNMF01000180.1 GCA_013823485.1 Comamonadaceae bacterium | reverse complement strand
CTCAAGCTCAACGACGCCGCGCTGCACTACGAGCCCGAGGTGTCGCAGGCGCTGGGTTTCGGCTTCCGCTGCGGTTTCCTGGGGCTGCTGCACATGGAGATCGTGCAGGAGCGGCTTGAGCGGGAATTCGATCAGGACCTCATCACCACGGCGCCCAGCGTGGTGTACCAGGTGGTGCGCGGCGACGGTGAGGTGCTGATGGTGGAGAACCCCTCCAAGATGCCCGAGCAGGGCCGCATCGAGGAGATCCGCGAGCCGATCGTGACGGTGCACCTGTACATGCCGCAGGAGTATGTGGGCGCGGTCATGACGCTGGCCAACCAGAAGCGCGGCATGCAGATCAACATGGCCTACCACGGCAAGCAGGTCATGCTGACCTACGACATGCCGCTGGGCGAGATCGTGCTGGACTTCTTCGACAAGCTCAAGAGCGTGAGCCGCGGCTACGCCTCCATGGACTACGAGTTCAAGGAGTACCGGCCCTCCGATGTGGTCAAGGTGGACATCCTGCTCAACGGCGAGAAGGTCGATGCGCTGTCCATCATCGTGCACCGCAGCCAGTCCCAGTACCGGGGCCGTGCCGTGGCCGCGAAGATGCGCGAGATCATCAGCCGCCAGCAGTTCGACGTGGCCATCCAGGCGGCCATCGGCGGCAACGTGATTGCCCGCGAGACCATCAAGGCGCTGCGCAAGAACGTGCTGGCAAAATGCTACGGCGGCGACATCACCCGCAAGCGCAAGCTCCTCGAGAAACAGAAGGCAGGCAAGAAACGCATGAAACAGATCGGCTCGGTCGAGGTGCCCCAGGAAGCCTTTCTGGCCATCCTGCAGGTGGAAGAGTGATGCAGGCCGCCATGGGAACGCTCACGGCGGTGGTGCTGGCCGCATTCGTCGGTTATGCGGGTGCCTGGTACAGCGGCGCGGTCGAGGGCAACTTCGCCCTGCTGCTCATGCTGGCCACGCTGGTCACCGGCCTGTACTGGCTGGCCGAACGGCTGTATTTCCTGCCGGCACGCAAGAAGGCAGCCCAGCAGCTGGTCGACGAGCAGCAGCAACGGCAGCAGGCGCTGGCCGCGCAGGGTTTTGGCCACGCCGACGCCGGCCTGGAGGCTGCCCGGCAGAAGCTGCTGGCCCAGCCCTGGTGGCTGGACTGGACCGCCGGCCTGTTCCCGGTGATCCTGGCGGTTTTCATCCTGCGCTCGTTCCTGTTCGAGCCGTTCAAGATCCCGTCGGGCTCCATGATTCCCACCCTGCGGGTGGGTGACCTGATCCTGGTCAGCAAGTACCACTACGGCGTGCGGCTGCCGGTGTTCAACACCAAGATCCTGGACAACCATTCCCCCGAGCGCGGCGACGTGATGGTGTTCCGCTACCCGCCCCAGCCCAGCCTGGACTACATCAAGCGGGTGGTCGGTCTGCCGGGTGACGAGGTGGCCTACCTCAACAAGAGGCTCACCATCAATGGCCAGCCGGTGCCGCGCGTGGCCGAACCCGACTTCCTGGACCGCGACACCATGCGTTTCTCGCGCCAGTTCCGCGAGACGGTGGGCGACAGGACCTACTCGACCCTGAACGATGACGACCGGCCGGCGTTTGTGCCGGGTGCCACCGAGTTTCCGTTCAACGATGGCTGCCGCTACACCGTCGAGGGCGTGACCTGCAAGGTGCCTCCGGGTCACTATTTCATGATGGGCGACAATCGCGACAATTCGCTGGATTCGCGTTTCTGGGGCTTCGTCCCCGAGGCGAACATCGTGGGCAAGGCGTTCTTCGTCTGGATGAATTTCAGCGATCCCGGACGCATCGGTCGGTTCGAGTGACACACATCGAGGGAGCTGCAAGCATGTACGCGCAACATCGCCAATCGCATCGTCGGCCAACGGTCGTGCGCCAGCGTGGTCTGACCTTCGTCGGGCTGCTGGTGGTCGGCATCCTGGTGGCCATGGCCGCACTGGTCGTGGCCCAGGTGTTCCCGACCTACATCGAATACCTGGCGGTCCAGAAGGCATCGGTGAAGGCCGCTCAGGGCGGTACCGTGGCCGAAGTGCGCACCCTGTTCGACAAGGCCGCGGCCATCGACAACATCTCCTCGGTGCGCGGCGCCGACCTGAATGTGACCAAGGCGGGCAATGCGGTGGTGGTGAGCTTCTCGTACAGCAAGGAGATCCACCTCGCCGGTCCGGCCTGGCTGGTCATGAAGTACGAAGGCTCCTCGCGTTGATCCGTCAGCCTGTCCACCACCCCCGCTGTGCCGGGGGAGCGTCGTGAGTCCCGAACTGGTCGTGTTGCAGCAGAAGCTGCAGCACCGTTTCAACAACCCCCGCCTGCTCGAGCGGGCGATGACGCACCGCAGCTTCAGCGCGGACCACAACGAAAGGCTGGAATTCCTGGGCGATTCGGTGCTCAACCTGGCGGTGGCCGGTCTGCTCTTCGAGAAGCTGGCCACCCTGCCCGAAGGCGACCTCTCCCGCATCCGCGCCCATCTGGTCAAGCAGGACACGCTGTTCCAGCTGGCCACGGTGCTGGGCCTGGCGCAGGGCCTGCGGCTGGGCGATGGCGAGAAACGGTCGGGCGGGCACAAACGCCCGTCCATCCTGGCCGATGCGCTGGAAGCCATCATCGGTGCCGTGCACCTGGATGCCGGTTTCCCGGTGGCCGAAGCGCTGGTCCGCCGCCTCTACAGCGGTGTCGAGCTCGACGCCCGCATGACCTCGCTCGGCAAGGACCCCAAGACCGAATTGCAGGAGTGGTTGCAGGCGCGCAAAATGCCGCTGCCCGCCTACCGGGTGGTTGCCATCACCGGCGAAGCCCACCAGCAGACCTTCGATGTGGAATGCGCGGTGCCCCAGGCCGGCATCAGCGAACGCGGCATCGGCGCCTCGCGCCGGGCAGGCGAACAGGCGGCGGCGGCAGCCGTCATGCAACGACTCCAGGCGCCCGCGCCTTCCACCTCCACCTGACCCCATGGCCAAGACCCCGCCACCTCCCCAGCCGACCCAGGACCTGGACGCCATGCTGGCCCGCGCGCTGGGCAAATCGGCGCCAGCGGGCACGCCCGCCGATGCCGACCCGGCGGCTACCGAAGCCGATGCCCCGGTGGCTGATGCTGTCGAACCGGTGGACCCGGCCGAGCAGCGCTGCGGCTATGTGGCCATCGTCGGCAAGCCCAACGTGGGCAAGTCCACGCTGCTCAATGCGCTGGTGGGCCAGAAGGTCAGCATCACATCGCGCAAGGCCCAGACCACCCGGCACCGCATCACCGGCATGCGCACCGAGGGCGCCACCCAGTTCGTCTTTGTCGACACCCCTGGCTTCCAGACCCGCCATGGCAACGCACTGAACCGCGCCCTCAACAAGACCGTGCTGGGCGCCGTGGCCGACATGGACCTGATCCTGTTCGTGGTGGAGGCCGGGCGTTTCAACCTGGCCGATGCCAAGGTGCTGGACCTGCTGCCCAAGGACGTGCCGGTCATGTTGCTGGCCAACAAGTTCGACCTGCTGCACCGCCGGGGCGAACTGGCCCCCTGGCTGCGCTCCATGCAGGACCGCCACCCGTTTGCCGAATACGTGCCGATGTCGGCCAAGACCCCGCGCGATGTGCAGCGCCTGCTCGGCATCTGCGAGAAGTACCTGCCGCAGCAGCCCTGGATGTTCGACCCCGACGAACTCACCGACCGCAGCGAACGCTTCATGGCCAGCGAGATGGTGCGCGAGAAGCTGTTCCGCCTGACCGGCGACGAGCTGCCCTAC
>PNMF01000179.1 GCA_013823485.1 Comamonadaceae bacterium | reverse complement strand
TTCGCGGGACAGGGTTCGCAGCTGGTCCAGCCGGTCGGTGAGCATGGCGGCCAGCCGTTCACCCTCCCGCGCACGCGCCTGCCGCAAGCCCTCCAGGGCCTGGTTGGCGAGTTCCATCAGGGGTTCATGCTGGTTGCCCGGTGCGGCAGCCTGGCGGCCGGTGAGGTGCATCACCTCCGCTACCGAGAGGGGTGCTGCGGTAGGCAGCCAGGCCCGGATGGCGTCCTGAACGCCGACCAGCCGCTGCAGCTCTCCCACCCCGGGTGGCCGAAGGGGTTGGTCGGACCGGTTTTCGGTCCAGGCCCGCAGTTCCACCTTGCCCCGCTTGAGTCCGCCAGACAGCAGCTCCCGCAGGGCGGGTTCGGTGCCGCGGAGCTCCTCGGGGAGCTTGAAGACCAGGTCGAGAAAGCGGCTGTTGACCGAGCGGATTTCAAGGCCCAACGCGCCGCCGGTGCCCGGTGACACGGCATCGCCCTGCGGCGTTGCGTGGGCCGTGGCAAAACCGGTCATGCTGTAAACTGCCATCGCACTGGGCCCGATCAGAAGGAGTGGTCCGAAACGACGCGTTCCGGAAGCCTGCCGAATTATGTCAAAGGTCAAACCCGCACCCTTGCCGCCCGACACCGTGATCGGTGGTTACCGCATTGTTCGCAAGCTGGCAGCAGGTGGATTCGGCGTTGTGTATCTGGCCATCGACACCGAGGGCCAGCAGGTCGCGGTGAAGGAATACCTGCCATCCTCGCTGGCCACCCGGGGCCCCGGGGAGCTGCTACCGCAGGTGCAGCCCGAAAAACTCTCGCTGTACCGCCTGGGTCTGAAGAGCTTCTTCGAGGAAGGCCGGGCGCTCGCACAGATCTCCCACCAGTCGGTGGTGAGCGTGCTCAATTTTTTTCGCGAAAACGAGACCGTGTACATGGTCATGAACTACCTCGAGGGCTCGTCCCTGCAGGAGTTCATCATCACGGCCCGCGAGCAGAAGAAGCAGAAGGTTTTCCGCGAGTCGACCATCCGCTCGCTGTATGACGAGGTGCTGCGCGGCCTGCGCATCGTGCACCAGCACAAGATGCTGCACCTCGACATCAAGCCGGCCAACATCTTCATCACCGACGACAACCGGGCGGTGCTCATCGACTTCGGCGCGGCGCGCGAGGTGCTGAGCAAGGAAGGCAACTTCATCCGCCCCATGTACACCCCCGGCTTCGCTGCCCCGGAGATGTACCGGCGCGACTCGTCCATGGGCCCCTGGACCGACATCTACGCCATCGGCGCCTGCATCTACGCCAGCATGCAGGGCTACCCGCCCAACGATGCGCCGCAGCGGCTCGAGAAAGACCGGCTCTCGCTCGCGCTCTCCCGCCTGCGCGGCGTCTACTCGGACAACCTGATCGAGGTGGTGGAGTGGTGCATGTCGCTCGATCCGCTGTCGCGGCCGCAGTCGGTGTTTGCCCTGCAGAAGGAGCTCAGCCGTGAGACCGAACGCAGCTACACCAAGCTGACGGTGGCCGAGAAGATGCGGCTGCAATTCGACAACATCGTCTCCGACAAGAAGGGCGGGCGCGGCCGTTCCACCCAGGCGGGCACCCGATTCCGATGAAATTTTCGGTCTACCAGATCAGCCGGCAAGGCGGGCGCGAGCGCAACGAGGACCGGATGGGTTACGCGTACACGCGCGAATCCGGCCTGTTCGTGCTGGCCGACGGCATGGGCGGTCACCCCGAAGGCGCCATGGCCGCGCAGCTCGCGCTGCAGACCTTCTCGGCCTATTTCCAGAAGACCGCCAACCCGACCGTCCGCGAGGTGCCGGACTTCCTCTCCAGTGCGCTCATGGCGGCGCACCACCAGATCATCCGGTACGCGGCCGAGAAGGGCATGCTGGACACGCCACGCACCACGCTGGTGGCGGCCCTGATGGAACGGGGCCAGATGCACTGGGTGCATTGCGGTGACTCCCGTCTGTACGTGGTGCGCGACGGTGCCCTGCTCACCCGCACCCGGGACCACTCCTACATGGAGCAGCAGGCCCATATGGGCCGGGCCACCGAACACATCAACCGCAACATCCTGTTCACCTGCCTCGGCTCGCCGGCCAAGCCGGTGTTCGATCTGTCCGGCCCGCTGTCGCTGCAGCAGGGCGACCGGGTGCTGCTGTGCTCGGATGGTCTGTGGGGCACGGTGTCGGACGAAGAGATCGCGGCAGAGCTGTCGCGCCATGCACTGGAGCATTCGGTGCCCGACCTGGTCGAGACCGCCTTGAAACGCGGCGGTCCGCGGTGCGACAACGTTACCGTGCTGGCCATGGAATGGGAAACCGCCGAGGCGTACCAGAACTCGCGCGTCTCGACCGACGATGTCGAAGACGGCTTCTTCGCCTCCACCATCCAGTCGGGCACGCCCGACTCGACCATGGACGATCTGGACGACGCCGCCATCGAGCGGTCGATCGCCGAGATCAATGCCGCGATCCGGCGCACCGCCGAAAAGAATTCCTGAGTTTTCCGAGGATCTCCCCATGACCGCTGTTTCCCGGCCCGGCCAACGGGCCGCCGATGTTCTGCGCCCGGTGCGCATCACCCGTGGCTACACCATGCACGCCGAAGGCTCGGTGCTGATCGAGTTCGGCCATACCCGTGTGCTGTGCACCGCCTCGGTTGAAGAGAAGGTGCCGCCGCACAAGCGGGGCAGTGGCGAGGGTTGGGTCACGGCCGAATACGGCATGCTGCCGCGCGCCACCCACACCCGCAGCGACCGTGAGGCGGCGAAGGGCAAGCAGAGCGGCCGCACCCAGGAAATCCAGCGGCTCATCGGCCGCTCGCTGCGCTCGGTGTTCGACCTGTCGAAGCTGGGTGAACGCACCATCTCGCTGGACTGCGACGTGCTGCAGGCCGACGGCGGCACGCGAACCGCCAGCATCACCGGCGCCTTCGTGGCGGCGGCCGATGCGGTGGCGCGCCTGATGGCCGAGGGGCGCATCGCCGAGTCGCCGATCAAGGACCATGTGGCCGCCATTTCGGTGGGCATCCTGCAGGGGCAACCGCTGCTCGACCTGGAATACGTCGAGGACTCGACCTGCGACACCGACATGAACGTGGTCATGACCGGTGCCGGCCACTATGTCGAGGTGCAGGGCACCGCCGAGGGCGTGGCCTTCTCGCGGCGCGAGATGGATGCCTTGCTGGGCCTGGCCGAGAAGGGCATTGCCGAGCTGGTGGCTCTGCAGAAGCAGGCACTCGGCGCATGAAGCTGGTGCTGGCCTCCAACAACGCCGGCAAGCTGGCCGAGCTGCAGGCGTTGTTTGCACCGCTGGGTGTGGAGCTGGTGCGCCAGGCCGACCTCGGCATTCCGGAGGCACCCGAGCCGCACCGCACCTTCATCGAGAACGCGCTGGCCAAGGCCCGCCACGCCGCCCGCGAAAGCGGCCTGCCGGCGCTGGCCGACGATGCCGGCCTGTGTGTCGAAGCCTTCGGTGGTCTGCCCGGTGTGGACACCGCCTTCTATGCCACGCAGCACGGCTATCCCAAGGGCGATGACCACAACGTCACCGCCTTGCTGGAGCAGATGCAGCCCATCACCGACCGGCGCGCGGCGCTGGTGAGCACGTTGGTGGCCCTGCGCAGCGCCGACGACCCGGAACCGCTGGTGGCGACCGGGCGAGCGCCAGGTCTCATCACCCGCGAGCGCATCGGCAGCAACGGCTTCGGATTCGACCCGGTCATGTTCCTGCCCGAATTCGGCAAGACCTTTGCCGAGCTGCCGACCGAGGTCAAGAACGCAAACAGCCACCGGGGCCGCGC
>PNMF01000178.1 GCA_013823485.1 Comamonadaceae bacterium | reverse complement strand
GATGATGGAGTGCAAGAAGGCGCTCACCGAAGCCGACGGCGACATGGCCAAGGCCGAAGAGCTGCTGCGCGTCAAGCTCGGCACCAAGGCCGGCAAGGCCGCCAGCCGCGTCACCGCCGAAGGCGTGGTGGCATCCCACATCGACGGCACCACCGGTGCCCTGATCGAAGTCAACTGCGAAACCGACTTCGTCACCAAGAACGACAGCTTCCTGTCGCTGGCCGCGGCCGCTGCCCGCCTGATCGCCGAGCACAACCCGGCCGACATCGAGGCGCTGGGTGCGCTGCCTTACAGCCAGGACGGCTTCGGCCCCACCCTGGAAGATGTGCGCAAGGGCCTGATCGGCAAGATCGGCGAGAACATGTCGTTCCGTCGCTTCAAGCGCTGGGCCAACGGTGGTCAGCTGGCCGGTTACCTGCACGGCACCCGCATCGGCGTCGTGGTGGAGTTTGACGGCGACGCCGTTGCCGCCAAGGACGTTGCCATGCATGTCGCCGCCATGAAGCCGGTGTCGCTGACCTCGGCCGATGTGCCGGCCGAGCTGATCGAGCGCGAGCGTTCGGTAGCCGCCGCCAAGGCCGCCGAGTCCGGCAAGCCGGTCGACATCGTCGCCAAGATGGTCGAAGGCTCGGTGCAGAAGTACCTCAAGGAGGTCTCGCTGACCGACCAGGTGTTCGTGAAGGCCGCCGACGGCAAGCAGACCGTGGCCGCCTACCTCAAGGCCGCCGGCACCAACGTCAAGGGCTTCACCCTGTACGTGGTGGGCGAAGGCATCGAGAAGAAGGTCGACGACTTCGCCGCTGAAGTGGCCGCCCAGGTGGCTGCTGCCAAAGGCGCCTGACACGGGTCGGCCGGCTCGCCGGCAACCCAGCCAACCAACGGGCCGCAAGGCCCGTTGTCACATCCGGCGACGATTCGACGGCGGCCTGCTGGCCGCTACACTTCGCCGGTGACATGTCCAGAATTCCAGAACTGCTCTGCTGAAGGTCATTCATGCCAGCCTACAAACGGATACTGCTGAAGCTGTCGGGGGAGGCCCTCATGGGCGACGACGCATTCGGCATCAACCGCGCCACCATCGTCCGCATGGTGGATGAAATCGCCGATGTCACCCGCCTGGGGGTCCAGGTCGCCATCGTGATCGGTGGCGGCAACATCTTCCGGGGTGTGGCGGGCGGGTCGGTCGGCATGGACCGTGCCACCGCCGACTACATGGGCATGCTGGCCACGGTGATGAATTCGCTGGCGCTCGCCGACACCATGGACAAGGCCGGGCTGGTGGCCCGGGTCATGTCGGCCATTGCGATCGAGCAGGTGGTCGAGCCCTATGTGCGGCCCAAGGCCCTGCAGTACCTCGAAGAGGGCAAGGTGGTGGTGTTCGCCGCCGGCACCGGCAACCCGTTCTTCACCACCGACACCGCCGCCGCGCTGCGCGGCGCCGAGATCGGCGCCGAGGTGGTGCTCAAGGCCACCAAGGTGGATGGCGTCTACACCGCCGACCCGAACAAGGACAAGACGGCCACCCGCTACACCACCATCAGCTTCGACGAGGCGATGGCGCGCAACCTGCAGGTCATGGACGCCACCGCGTTCGCGCTCTGCCGCGACCAGAAGCTGCCCGTCAAGGTGTTCTCCATCTTCAAGCCGGGTGCCCTGCGGGCCGTGGTCATGGGTGCCGACGAGGGCACCCTGGTCCACGTCTGAGGCCACACCGATCACCACCCCATCTCCGGAGTTTTCATGACCATTGCCGACATCCGCAAGAACGCCGAGCACAAGATGCAGCAGTCGATCGAGGCGTTCAAGAACAGCCTCACCAAGGTCCGCACCGGCCGGGCCAACCCCCAGCTGCTGGACACGGTGCATGTCGACTACTACGGCTCCATGCTGCCGCTGTCCCAGGTGGCCAACCTGTCGCTGCTCGACGCCCGCACCATCGGCGTGGCGCCCTGGGAAAAGGGCATGGGCGCCAAGATCGAGAAGGCCATCCGCGAGTCCGACCTCGGGCTGAACCCGGCCTCCCAGGGCGACCTGATCCGTGTGCCCATGCCGCCCATGACCGAAGAGCGCCGCCGTGAGCTGACCAAGGTGGTCAAGAACGAAGGCGAAGCCGCCAAGATCGCCATCCGCAACCTGCGCCGCGATGCCAACGAAGCAGTGAAGAAGCTGGTCAAGGACAAGCTGGCGTCGGAAGACGACGACCGCCGTGCCCAGGAAGACATCCAGAAGCTGACCGACCGCATGATCGCGGAGGTGGACAAGCTGGTCGTCTCCAAGGAACAGGACATCATGGCCGTCTGACGGCTGTACCGAGATGGACGCCTCCGCCACCAGCATGCCCGTGGTCGACCCGAACGGCAGCCCTGAGGGCCGGATTCCGGCCCATGTGGCCATCGTCATGGACGGCAACGGCCGTTGGGCCCGCCAGCGCTGGCTGCCCCGCGTGGCCGGTCACAAGCAGGGCGTGGAATCCCTGCGCCGTGTCGTGCGTGCCTGCCTGGAGCGGGGCGTCCCGGTGCTCAGTGTGTTTGCGTTCTCCTCCGAGAACTGGAGCCGGCCGGCCGACGAGGTCTCCGGCCTGATGGAGCTGCTGTCCATGGCGCTGCAGCGCGAGGTGCCCAGCCTGTCCGACAACGGTGTCCGCCTGCATTTTCCGGGCGACCGCTCCGGCCTGTCGGCGCGTGTGGTGCAAGGGCTGGAAGCCGCCGAGCGCAACACGGCGCACAACCGCCGCATGGTGCTCAACGTGTGTTTCAACTACGGCGGGCGCTGGGACATGGTCCAGGCCGCCCGGCAGCTGGCCGCCAGCGGCGCCGAGATCACCGAGGCCAGCCTGTCGAAGGCCATGGCCCTGTCCCATGTGCCCGACCCCGACCTGCTGATCCGCACCGGCGGTGAAATGCGCATCAGCAACTTCCTGCTCTGGCAATCGGCCTATACCGAATTCGTCTTCACCGACACCCTGTGGCCCGACTTTGATGCCGCCGAGCTCGACCGGGCCCTGGCGGAGTTCGCCCGTCGCGAACGCCGGTTCGGCAAGACCTCCGAACAGCTCCCGCAGGCCCAGGCCAGCGCCGTGGCCGACACGCGCCTCCATGCTTAAGCAGCGCGTCATCACGGCGGTTGTCCTGCTGGCCATCCTGCTACCTGCGCTGTTCCATTCCTCGATCGCCCCGTTTGCCGGGTTCACGCTGCTGCTGATCGTGGCGGCGGGGTGGGAGTGGGCGCGCCTGAACGGCTGCGGCCCGACGGTTGCCCGGCTGCTGGGCCTCGGTCTGGGCGCGGTGCTGCTGCTGCTGTGGCTGGTGGGCGGGCTCGCACACGACTGGCGGCCCTTGTGGCTGGCCGTCGGCGGCCTGTGGCTGGCTCTCGCGGCGGTCATGCTGTGGCGCGGTGTGGCCGGCTGGGGCCGCTGGCCTGCGCCGCTGCGTCTGTGGCTGGGTCTGTTCCTGCTGGCCTGTGCCTGGCTGGCGCTGGTGCAGGCCCGCCTGCAGAGCCTGAGCTTCCTGCTCTCCGTGCTGCTGCTGGTCTGGGTGGCCGACATCGCGGCCTATGCCGGTGGCAAGACCCTGGGGCGCCGCAAGCTGGCGCCCAGCATCAGCCCAGGCAAAAGCTGGGAAGGGGCCGTCAGTGGCCTGCTCGGGGTGCTGCTGCTGGCCAGCGGCTGGTTGTGGGCCGACGCCGCCGGCTGGGGTGACGGCCACAGCCTGTACGCACGCCTGGCTTCCCACGGCTGGCTGGTGGCGTTGCCCGCACTCCTGGGGCTGACCGCCATGAGCGTGGCCGGCGATCTGGTCGAGTCGCTGGTCAAGCGATCGGCCGGCGTCAAGGACTCCAGCCAGTTGCTGCCCGGCCATGGGGGCGTGCTCGACCGGGTCGACGCCCTGGTGCCGGTGCTGCCCCTGGCCATGATGCTTTCCACCTTCTGATCCCCTTCAACGCATGCAGAC
>PNMF01000177.1 GCA_013823485.1 Comamonadaceae bacterium | reverse complement strand
ATCGAGGTCGGCCTGCACCCCGACGGCAGCCTGCGCGACCGGCACCTGTGGCAGCTGCCGCCGCTGGCGCCCGGCCTCTATGCGCTGCGCATGGATGCCGCACTGGACTTCGCCACCGCCACCGGCTTCGAGCGCGCCGTGGCCGAACACCTCGATGCCCACCCCGACACCCGCCACGTGATGTGGATCGCCCACCCGGTGAACTGGACCGACGCCACCGGAGCCGAGGCGTTCGGCCGGCTGCGCCGCACACTGGCCCGGCGTGGCATCACGCTGCACCTGGTGGGCATCAAGCTGCCGGTGGAACAGCTGCTGCAGCGCGCCGGCCACCTGGACGACGCCGCCGGCCTGCGCACCTACCGCACCGAAGCGGAGGCCCTGCAGGCCCTGCCGGGTCTGCCGGGTCTGGACGCTGCGCAGCGGGGTTGAGTCACGGCCTTCAGAAGAAGGCCATGGTCCGCACCTCGATGCTCTCGCGCTTGGGCGCACCCGGGGGCGTGGTGGGGTCCTCGAATGCGGTGTGGCCCATGAAGCGGGCGCGCCCGTCGGTCTCGGAGTCGTAGGTTTTCAGCAGCAGCGCCTGGTGGGCCTGCATCTGCGGAAAGTAGAGCCAGCGGTGCCGGGGTGAATGCCGCATGACATAAATCTCGCCGGTGCGCTCTCGGTACTTGAGGTCCATGCGCAGCATGTCGGCCTCGTCGTGGGTGCGGGCGTCGCACATGGCCAGGGGCAGCTCTTCCACCCGCTCGCGCAGCGGCTTCCAGACATTGAAGAAAGCCACCCGGCGCTGCAGCAGTGCGTCGGCCTCGTCCGGCAGGATGTCGCGCACCCGCTGCGGCCCGCTGGCCACCGTGTAGTCGCTGTGCACCAGCAGCACCGCCGGGCGCTGCACCGTGGTCTGGACCTTGAGGTCCGCCGGCAGGCGCTTGCGGATGGTGTGGTCGAACACCACCACACGGCGCGCACCGGTGTGGCGCTTCACGAAGTCGATGACCTGGTCGTAGAAGCAGGTCTTGATGGCGGCATCGTCGTCGAACTGCCGGAACTCGGCACCGAAGTCGTGCAGCTCGAACCCCTCACGATCGGCCGATAGCTGATGCACCTCGGGCCAGCCGTCGTGGATGTCCACTTCCTTCAGGTCGGTCCCGGGCGGGTTGAGCTCCACACCGGGGTCGGGTTCGTAGAAGTAGTAGTCGGGCGGCCGGCCGTTGTCGACCGTGTAGTTGAGCGTGGCGCGGACGGATCGTGCAGGTGTCATGGCTGTCGGGGTGGCGCGGTGGGAAGGTCAGGCCGCCTGCCGGGCGCGCTCGGTGGTGAAGCCTTCGCCGACCCAGGTCTTGTCCCAGCTGGGCAGGCGCTCCACGCTCTCGAACAGCCAGCGGCGCAGGTTCGGGTGGGGATCCAGCGGCAGGCGCTGCCAGCCGTGCAAGTGCATGGGTGACGCCAGGGCAATGTCGGCGATGGTGGGCTGGTCGGTGGCGACCCACTGGCGACCGGCCAGCCGGGCATCCAG
Organism: Comamonadaceae bacterium; assembly: GCA_013823485.1. GTDB lineage: Bacteria > Pseudomonadota > Gammaproteobacteria > Burkholderiales > Burkholderiaceae_C > Hydrogenophaga. The sequence continues at coordinate 2,463 of PNMF01000177.1, read as the reverse complement.
GATGCCCGCCAGCTTGTGGAACTGCGCGTCCTGCGCGGCCAGCACGGCGGGGTCGGCCGCGCCGCCCAGCAGCGGTTTCACACAGTTTTCCACCAGGTACACATAGCAGCTCGGGAACCAGCTCGAGGACTCCCACAGCAGCCAGCGGTTGATGTCGGCGCGGGTCTTGAGGTCGGTCGGGTAGGCCGACGAACCGCCATTCCGGTCGGCGGCGTACTGCAGGATGGCGTTCGACTCCCACAGCACCAGATCGCCGTCGACCATGGCCGGAATCGACTGGTTCGGGTTCACGGCCGTGTAGGCGTCGCCCTTCTGTTCGCCCTTGAAATAGTCCACGTGGTGCAACTCGTAGGGCGCCCCCATCAGGTCCAGGCCTGCGAGCACCTTGCGGCAGTTGATCGTGATCGGGTCAGCGTAGATCTTCATGCGGTTTGTCTCCGTGGATGGGTCTTATGTCAGGGCGGTCCGGGCCACCGATGGGGGAGTCTAGGGATGGACACCCGCAGCCGCATCTGCTCGAATGCGAACGCTTTGTGTCCGATCCGGAAACAATCCCGCCCGCCCATGACCATTTCGCGCGACATGCTGGCCACCTTTCTGCAGGTGGTAGACGGGCTGAGCGTCAGCCATGCGGCCGACGAGCTCGGCGTGGGCAAGAGCGTGGTCAGCAAGCGCGTCGCGCAGCTCGAAGAGGCGCTGGGGGCCACGCTGTTTGCGCGCAGCACGCGGCGCATCGTGCTCACGCCCGCAGGCGAGGTATACGCCTCCCACGCGCGCCGCGCCCTGGCCGAGCTGCTGGCCGGCGAGGAAGAGGTCCGAGCCCTGCGCTCGGAGATGAGCGGGCGCATCCGGCTGACCGCACCGGTGTCGTGGGGCCAGCGGGTGCTGGCCAAACAGCTGCCCTGCTTCCTGAAGGAATTCCCGGGCATCGAGATCGACCTGCAGCTGGCCGACCGCATCATGGACCTGGCTTTCGAACGCATCGACATCGCGCTGCGCTGGTCGACCGCGCCGGCCCCCGAATTCGTCTGCACCCCGGTGGCCCGGATCGACTGGGTCATGGCGGCAGCCCCCGCCTACCTCGCCGAAGCCGGCCAGCCCGCACAGCCGCAGGAGCTGCGGCACCACACCTGCCTGGCCTACTGGCGCGAGTCGTCCGACGAGGCCTGGCTGCTGGCACGCGAGAGCGATCCGGGCGAACAGGTCCAGGTCCGGGTCAGCAGCCGTTACCACGTCGACAACCCGGAGGCGGTGGTCGACGCCGCTCTGGCCGGCATGGGCATCGCGCTGATGCCGAGCTACCTGTGCCGCGAGGCCCTGCAGGACGGCCGACTGCGCCCGGTGTTGCCGGACTGGGTGCCACGGACCAAGTTCGGCACGCTCATCACCGCCCTGACCACCCCGGACCGCCTCCGGGTGGGCCGCAACCGCGCCCTGCTCAGCTTCCTGCGACAGGACCTGCAGCCTGGCGCGGATCAGTCCCAGCGCGCCTCAGCCTCTCTGGGCACGTAACTGACGTCGCGGCCGTCGGCGAGCAGGCTGCGGATGCGCCAGGGCCGACCGTGTTCGTCCAGCTCCACCAGTCCCACGCCGCTGGCATCCAGCAGGCGCCGGCCGCTGGGCAGGCCTTCGGGCTTGCGCGGCACCACCCGCAGATGGCGGCGCCGGGTGAACCAGTTCAGCGGCGAGCGCGGCGAATAGAGCCAGCGGTTGCCGTGGTCCAGCACCGCCAGCAGCCCGGACGGAAAGGTGTTGCGCAGGCCGCTGCTGCAGATCTGCCAGATGTCCGGGCTGCGTGCGCCGGTACGCAGCCGGGTGCGGCGGCGCAGCTTGACGTCGTACACGAACGAGTAATGCACATCGCCCGAGAGCACCACGAAATGCTGCGGCGTGCGCGGATGCCGGAAGATGTTGAGGATGGCGCTGGCCGCTCCGGGATGGCCCATCCAGTTCTCGGCGTCCACCACCAGCGGGCTGCCGGCCCAGCTGAACAGGTGCTGGATCGTCTCGATCAGCTTGACGCCGAAGATCGGAGCCGACGACACCAGCAGCACCGCCTCGCGGTCCAGCAGGGTCTGCTGCAGGTCGGTCAGCGACTCCCAGTCGAGCAGGCCCGAAGGCTGGCGCGACGACAGGTCGGAACGCCAGCGGTGGGTGCGGCTGTCCAGCACCACCAGCGCCGGCTCGGTCGGCCACACGTAGTGCCACTGGTGGAAGTGCAGCAGGTGGGTGATGGCGGCGTCGTGCGCTTCGGCGCCGGGCTGCTGCAGCGCAGCCTTCAGGTGGGGCAGCGCGTCTGCAAACGCCTCGGGCCGGTTGCCCCAGCCCTGGTGCAGCAGGTAGCCCAGCAGCGCATTGCCGATGACCCGGCGCGAGAACGGATGCCCGTAGGCCACCGTTTCCCATTCGGCGCTCAGGTTCCAGTCGTCGGTGATGTCGTGGTCGTCGAAGATCATGGCCACC
>PNMF01000176.1 GCA_013823485.1 Comamonadaceae bacterium | reverse complement strand
TGGATGCGGATGTCGGTCCGGCGGGTCCGGACGCGGGGCACAAATTAACACGAAAGCCCGGTGTGGATTGGGGCGGGCAGCCCAGGCCGGCCTCCTAAACTCGGGCCATGCGAACCCTCCTGACCCTCCTGCTGGCGCTGCCGTTGTGCTGGCTGCCGGCCCTGGCCCAGACCCCCCCCGGCCCGCCCGCACCGTCCGATGCCGCTGCGCGTCCCAAGGTGGCGCTGGTGCTCTCCGGCGGCGGCGCACGCGGCTTCGCCCATGTCGGCGTGCTCAAGGCGCTGGAGGCCGCCCGGGTGCCGGTGGACATGATCGTGGGCACCTCGATGGGCGCCATCGTCGGCGGGCTGTACGCCAGCGGCATGACGGCCGACGAGCTGGAGCGCGAGATCCTGGCGGTGCAATGGGGCGACCTGTTCAACAGCCGCGAGCCGCGCCAGCTGCTGTCGCAGCGCCGCAAGGAAGAGGACTTCGAACTCTCGCCGGTGCTGGCCCTGGGTTTTCGGGAGGGCGGGTTCCGCCTGCCCACCGGCGCGGTGTCCAGCCGGTCGCTGGAAATGCTGCTGCGCCGCTACACCCTGCCCACCCGCCACCTGACCAGCTTCGACCAGCTGCCCACACCCTTCCGCGCCGTGGCCACCGACATGGAGACCGGCCAGCCGGTGGTCATGGACAGCGGCGACCTGGCCACCGCCCTGCGCGCCAGCATGTCGGTGCCGGGGGTGTTCTCGCCGGTCACGGTGGGGGAACGCATCCTGGGCGACGGCGGGCTGGTGGACAACCTGCCGGTGGGCGTGGCCCGCCGCATGGGGGCGGACGTGATCATCGCGGTCAACATCGGCACCCCGCTGGCCGGCCGCGAGACGCTGGGCACGGTGCTGGGCATCACGGCGCAGATGGTCAACATCCTGACCGAGCAGAACGTGCAGGCCAGCATCGCCACGCTCACCCCGTCGGACCTGCTGCTCACCCCGCCGCTGGGCAAGCTGACCTCGGCCGACTTCGAACGGGCGCCGGAGCTGGTGCGCATCGGCCGCGAGTACGCCGACACCGTCACCGCCGCGCTGCAGCGCTTCTCGGCGCCGCAGGACCGTTACGCCCGCTGGGTGAGTGCCCGCGTCGAGGCGGCGGTGGGCAACACCGAACGGGTGGGCCGCATTGCCAGCATCCGTTTCGAGGGCGTCAACGAACGCCGGGCCGAGCGGCTGGAGGCCGGGCTGGACACCAGCGTGGGCCAGCGGGTGGATGTGGACCGCATCGAGGACGACCTGCAGAAGCTGGCCGCCGCCGGCGACTACGAACGCATCGACTACAGCCTGGTGCGCCGCCCCGGCACCGACCAGGAAGACCTGGCCATCCTGCTGCGCGAGAACAACTGGGGCCCGAACTACCTGCGCCTGGGCATCGACCTGCGCACCGACTTCCAGGGCCAGGGGGCCTTCAACCTGCGCCTCAGCCACAACCGCCACTGGCTCAACGACAGCGGCGCCGAATGGCGCAACCGGGTGCAGCTGGGCGAGACGCTGGGCGTGTTCTCCGAGATCTACCAGCCGCTCGGGCTGGCCAGCGAGCGCTTCGTGGCGGCCTACATCGACGGCCGGGTGCGCAAGGTGGAGCTGTTCGCGCCGTCGGGCGAGGCGCTGGCGCTGGTGCAGCGGCAGGGCGTGCAGGTGGGTGCCGACATCGGCTGGCCGATCGGGCTGCGCGGCACCATCGGCGAGATGCGGCTGGGCGTGATCGGGGCGCAGCGCAGCACCACGCCCGAGCTGGTTTCGCGGGCCATTCCGCTCAACGTCGCGCAGACCCAGCGCTGGCGTGAAGCCGGCGTGCGCGCCACCGTCATGGCCGACCAGCTGGACTACGCCAACTTCCCCTCGCGCGGCTACCGGGCCATGGGCGAGGCGGTGGTGGGCCGGCGCAGCTACGACAACCTGCCCTCGGGGCCGTTCGACCGGGTCGAGGCGTCGGTCACGGCGGTGAAGAGCTGGGGCCCGCACACGCTGAACGTGGGTGCCCGGCTGGCGCGGGCCAGCGATGTGCCGCTGGGTGCGGTCGACGAGTACTCGCTGGGCGGCTTCCAGCAGCTCTCGGGCTACCGGGTCGGCCAGGTGGCGGGCAACTACCTGGCCTTCGGGCGGCTCACCTACTACCGGCGGTTGCCGTTCGATGCCGGCCCGGCGCGTGCGCTGTTCGCTGGCGGTTCGCTGGAGGCGGGCAATGCCTGGGCCAACCGGCGCGATGTGTCGCTGCGCGACCTGCGGGGCGCCGGCAGCCTGTTCATCGGGGCCGACACCGGCATCGGTCCGCTCTACCTGAGCCTGGTGAGCGCGCCCAAAGGCTTCACCGGCCTGTACCTGTTCCTGGGCCGGCCCTGAGCGGGCCCGGCCCGAGAACGGTCATTCCTTGTAGTAAACGACCTGGTGGGTGGTGACCAGCAGCCGGCCCTCGGCGTCCCACAGGTGGGCATGCTGGTCGGAAAAGCCGTTGCGGAAGGCGCTGGCGCCACATTCGGCCAGCAGCCAGCCTTCACCGACCGCCGCCAGGTCCGCCGAACCGGCGTGGAAGTAGATGGTCATGGACACGGTGCCGGCCGGCACGCGGGTCGCACGGCGCAGCCAGACGCGCGGGAAGAACACGTCGGACATGGCGGTGAGGCTGGCGAAGTCGAGCGGCCTGGGGGGCTCGTCGCGCACCCACAGCGTGGTGCCGGCCGGGCTCTCGGCGCCGTCCCAGTGGCGGGGCAGCGAGCCCTTGGCAAAGCGGATGTCGTAACGGCCGATCCAGGGCACCGGGGCCTCCGGCCGGCGCGACAGGGCGGCCGCCGACAGCACCTGCGGCAGCGGGGCATCGTCCACGCTCCAGGTGGTGCGGCGCGCTGCCGTGATGGCGGTGGCCGTGACCACCACCTCGCCCTGCTGCTGCAGGGTCACCACCCAGTGCTGGGTGGAGCGGTTGGTGCGCACCGGATCGGCCCGCACCTCGAAGCCGCCATCGGCCACCGCCGCCGCGAAGTTGACGGTGAGCGAGAGCGGCTCGCCCAGCCGATCGGGGTGCTGCAGGATGGCCTGCACCAGGGTGGCGGCGGTGATGCCGCCATAGGGCCCGACCATGTTGGCATAGGCCGCCGAGGTGGCGCCCTGGAAGGCGCCCTCGCCGAGCGCCTGCAGCGCGACGGCGGTGTCGAAGGGATGGTTCATGCCGGCGGTTATACCCGCTCGAAGATCCCCGCTGCGCCCTGCCCCATGCCGACACACATGGTGACCATGCCGTACTTCTTGTGGTGGCGCTGCAGTGCATGCACCACGGTGGCCGAGCGGATGGCACCGGTGGCGCCCAGCGGGTGACCCAGCGCAATCGCGCCGCCCATGGGGTTGACCTTGGCCGGGTCCAGGCCCAGGGTGTTCAGCACCGCCAGCGACTGCGCGGCAAAGGCTTCGTTCAGCTCGAACCAGTCGATGTCGTCCTGCTTCAGGCCGGCGTTCTTCAGCGCGGCGGGAATGGCCTCGACCGGGCCGATGCCCATGATGTGCGGCGGCACACCCCGGCTGGCATAGCTCACGAAGCGGGCCAGCGGCGTGAGGTTGTAGCGCTTGAGGGCCGCCTCGCTCACCAGGATGAGGGCACCGGCACCGTCGCTGGTCTGCGAGCTGTTGCCCGCCGTCACCGAGCCACGCGCCGCAAACACGGTGCGCAGCTTGCCCAGGCCTTCCAGCGTGGTGTCGGGGCGGGCGCCTTCGTCCAGGCTGATGGTGCGGGTGCGGGTGGACACCTCGGCGGTGGCCAGGTCGACGCTGCGGTCGGTCACTTCCACCGGCGTGATCTCGTTGGCGAACTCGCCGTTCTTCATGGCGATGACGGCACGCTGGTGCGACTGCAGGGCGAAGGCGTCCTGCGCGTCGCGCGACACCTTCCACTGCTGCGCCACCTTCTCGGCGGTCAGGCCCATGCCGTAGGCAATGCCGTAGCTCTCGATGTCTTCGGTGCTGCGGAAGATGGTGGGCGACAGGCTGGGGCTGTTGC
>PNMF01000175.1 GCA_013823485.1 Comamonadaceae bacterium | reverse complement strand
GCGCCTCTCTGAGCAGCGCCCAGCACGCCCAGTCGCGCCCGGCAACAGTCGGCCCGAGCAGGCGGGAGCGGGCACCCAACCAAGGGAAAACCCCGTCTTGCCAAGCACCGGGTTTAGGCTTGATACTTTAGCCAAGGATTTCGGTGCAATTTTGTATCGGAATTGTGCCCCACACCTAGCACCCCAGTGCCGACCGTGGCAAGGCCCCATCAGCGACCCATCAGCGACCCATGAGCGACGACCCCATGAGCGATCCGATTTGCGATTCAGCGCACCCCAGCGCACCCGACCCGGCGCAGCAACTGGCGCAAGACTGTGCCGCGTCCATGTGGGCGCGCGACCACGCTGCGCAGGCGCTGGGCATGCGCCTGCACGCCGTTGGGCCGGGCTGCGCCAGCCTGGGCATGGTGGTGCGCCCCGACATGGTCAACGGGCACCGCATCTGCCACGGCGGCCTGATCTTCACCTTGGCCGATACCGCCTTCGCCTACGCCTGCAACAGCAGCAACGCCAACACCGTGGCCTCGGCCTGCCAGATCGACTTCCTAGCCCCGGCGCGCCTGGGCGACGAGCTCGAAGCCCAAGCGCAGGAGCGCGCCCTGAGCGGGCGCAGCGGCGTCTATGACGTGACGGTGCGCCTGCGCGGCGGTGGCACCGTGGCCTTGTTCCGGGGCAAGAGCCACCGGGTGCAGGGTGCCGTGATCGAGCTGCCCCAATCTGCCTGAAGCCAGACCTTTAGCCCCAGAGCCAAGACCCATGCCCGTCAAACACCCCCGCCCCGGCGACCTGGAGCCGATCGAGCGCGCCAGCCGCGACGAAATCGCCGCCTTGCAACTGCAGCGCCTGCGCTGGAGCCTGCGCCACGCCTACGACCACGTGCCGCACTACCGGCGCAGCTTCGACGCCGCCGGGGTGCACCCAGACGATCTGCGCACGCTGCACGACCTGGCGCGCTTTCCCTTCAGCACCAAAGACGACCTGCGCGCCAACTACCCCTTTGGCATGTTTGCCGTGCCGCGCGAGCAGGTGCTGCGCCTGCACGCCTCATCGGGCACCACCGGCAAGCCAACCGTGGTGGGCTACACCGCACAAGACATCGACACCTGGGCCAACCTGGCGGCGCGCTCGATCCGCGCCGCGGGCGGGCGCGCGGGCGACATCGTGCACGTGGCCTACGGCTACGGTCTGTTTACCGGCGGGCTGGGGGCGCACTACGGGGCCGAGCGCCTGGGCTGCACGGTGGTGCCGATGTCGGGCGGGCAAACCGAAAAACAGGTGCAACTGATCCGCGACTTCAAACCCGACCTGATCATGGTCACCCCCTCCTATGCGCTGGTGATTGCCGAGGAATTCGAGCGCCAGGGCCTGGGGCCCGCGGACATCTCCTTGCAGATCGGCATCTTTGGGGCCGAGCCCTGGGGTGAGGGCATGCGCGCCGAAATCGAGCGCAAACTCGGGCTCGATGCGGTCGATATCTACGGCCTGTCCGAAGTCATGGGCCCAGGCGTGGCCAGCGAATGCGTGGAATCCAAAGACGGCCCGGTGGTGTGGGAAGACCACTTCTACCCCGAGATCATCGACCCCGAAACCGGTGCCGTGCTGCCCGACGGGGCCAGTGGCGAGCTGGTCTTTACCTCGCTGAGCAAGCAGGCCATGCCGGTGATCCGCTACCGCACCCGCGACCTCACCCGGCTGCTGGCCCCCACCGCGCGCGCCTTTCGCCGCCTGGGCAAGATCAGCGGCCGCAGCGACGACATGCTGATCGTACGCGGCGTCAACGTCTTTCCGACCCAGATCGAGGAGCAGATTCTGCGCGACCGGCGCCTGGCCGGCATCTACCAGATCCACCTCAGCCGCGACGGGCACCTGGACCAAATCGAGGTGCGCTGCGAGCTGCAAGCCGAGTGTTCCGGCAGGCTCTCGGCCGCCGAAGTGCGGGCGATCGCGCAGCAGTTGCAGCACCAGATCAAGACCCACATCGGCGTGAGCAGCCGCGTCACGGTGCTGGAGGCGCAGCAGATCGCGCGCAGCCAAACCGGCAAGGCGCAGCGGGTGATCGACCAACGCCCCAAACCAACCTGAATTTACCCCAGCAGGAGCCAGCCCACCATGTACACCCAAGCCTTGAGCATCCCCGACCCAGCCGAGCAGGCCGCGCCTGCGCTCAAAGTGGCCGAATCGGCCGAGCGGCTGCAACGCTTCCAAGAGCGCATCGACGCCGACGGCCGGATCGAGCCGCAAGACTGGATGCCCGAAGCCTACCGGCGCACCCTGGTGCGCCAGATCAGCCAGCACGCGCACAGCGAGATCGTGGGCATGTTGCCCGAGGGCAACTGGATCAGCCGCGCTCCCAGCCTCAAGCGCAAAGCGATACTCATCGCCAAGGTGCAAGACGAAGGCGGGCACGGCCAGTACCTCTACAGCGCCGCCGAGACGCTGGGGGCCGCGCGCGCCGACCTGATCGACGCGCTGCACAGCGGGCGCGCCAAATACAGCTCGATCTTCAACTACCCGACGCTGAACTGGGCCGATGTGGGGGTGATCGGCTGGCTGGTCGATGGGGCCGCCATCTCGAACCAGATTCCGCTGTGCCGCTGCAGCTACGGGCCCTATGCGCGCGCCATGATCCGCATCTGCAAGGAGGAGAGCTTTCACCAGCGCCAAGGCTACGAAGCCCTGCTGGTGATGATGCGCGGCACCCCGGCGCAGCGCCACATGGTGCAGGACTCGGTCAACCGCTGGTGGTGGAAGTGCTTGGCCATGTTTGGCCCGCCCGATGCCGACAGCCTGCACAGCGAGCAGAGCATGCGCTGGGGCATCAAGCGCATCAGCAACGACGAGCTGCGGCAAAAATTCATCGACGCCACCGTGCCGCAAGCGCAGGTGTTGGGCATCACCCTGCCCGACCCCGAACTCAAATGGAACCCCGAGCGCGGCCACTACGACTTTGGCCCGATCGATTGGGACGAATTCTGGAGCACGGTCAACGGCAAGGGGCCGTGCAACCAGCAGCGCCTGGCGACCCGCGTCAAGGCGCACCAAAACGGCCAGTGGCTGCGCGACGCCGCCCTGGCGCACGCCCGCAAACAGCAACAACGTGCCCTGAAGGAGGCCGCATGAACGCCACACCCGCTTTGAAAGACTGGCCGCTGTGGGAGGTATTCGTCCGCAGCAAGCAGGGCTTGGAGCACAAACACTGCGGCAGCCTGCACGCCAGCGACGCCGCGCATGCGCTGCAAATGGCGCGCGACGTGTACACCCGGCGCCAGGAGGGCGTGAGCATCTGGGTGGTGCCATCGAGCGCCATCAGCGCCAGCGCGCCGCAGGACAAAGAGGAGTTCTTCGAGCCGGCGGCCGACAAAATCTATCGGCACCCGACTTTTTACGAGATTCCAGCCGAAGTGGGGCATATGTGATGGAGGCGACCCAGACCGACTTTCGTCTCGCCTACCTGCTGCACCTGGCCGACAACGCCGTGGTGCTGGGGCAGCGCAACGCCCAGTGGTGCGGCCACGGCCCCGTGATCGAGGAAGACTTGGCCATGGCCAACATCAGCCTGGACCTGATCGGGCAGGCGCGGCTGCTGTATCAGTTGGTGGCGCAGAGCCTGGGAGAGGGCGTGAACGAAGACACGCTGGCCTACTTTCGCGACGACACCGAGTTCCGCAACTACACCCTGCTGGAGCTGCCGCACCACGGCCCGCTGGTCGGCTATGCCCACACCGACCTCGATTACGCCACCACCCTGGTGCGCAACTTCCTCTACAGCGCCTTGATGGTGCTGCGCTGGGAGGCGCTGCAGCAATCCAGCGACCCCGAGCTGGCCGCCATCGCCGCCAAATCGCTCAAAGAAACGCGCTACCACCTGCGCCACGCGCGCGATTGGATGGTGCGCTTGGGCGACGGCACGGCCGAGTCGCAGGCGCGCATGCAAGCGGCGCTGGAGCACCTGATGCCCTACACCCAGGAGTTCTGGAGCGAGAGCGAGGTCGAGGCGGCGGCCGCCGCCAGTGGGCTCGGGGTCGAGATGGGCAGCTTGCGCGCC
>PNMF01000174.1 GCA_013823485.1 Comamonadaceae bacterium | reverse complement strand
GGCAGCAGCAGGTCGGCGAAGTCGGCGGTGGCGGCGGTGGCAAAGGCCTCCTGCACCACCACAAACTCGGCCCGCTCCAGGGCGCGGCGCACGGTGGTCTGGTCGGGCATGGACTGGGCCGGGTTGGTGCAGGCGATCCACAGCGCCTTGACCTGTCCGTCGGCGGCGGCCTGGAACATCTCGACGGCGGTCAGGCCGGGCTTCGCCGGCACGTCGGGCACGCCCCACAGCGCGGCCACCTCGGCCCGGTGCTGCGGGTTGGCCAGGTCGCGGTGGGCCGAGAGCAGGTTGGCCAGGCCGCCGACCTCGCGCCCGCCCATGGCATTGGGCTGGCCGGTGAGGCTGAAGGGGCCGGCACCCGGGCGGCCGATCTGGCCGGTGGCCAGGTGCAGGTTGATCAGGCTGGCGTTCTTGGCGGTGCCGCTGCGGCTCTGGTTGAGGCCCTGGCAGTACAGGCTGAGCGTGGCGCCGCGCGCGGCGCCGGCCGGTGCCGGTGCGTCGGCACCGCCCCAGGCGAACCAGCGGGCTGCGGTGAGCAGGTTGGCTTCCGGCACGCCGCAGACCTCGGCCACCCGGGCCGGCGTGCAGCCGCCCACCCGTTCTTCCAGGGCATCGAAGCCGCTGGTGTGGTCGCGGATGTAGCCGTCATCGACCCAGCCGCGGGCCAGCATGAGGTGCAGCAGGCCGTGGAACAGCATCACGTCGGTGCCGGGCTGCAGGGCCAGGTGCAGGTCGGCCTGGCTGGCGGTGTCGGTGCGGCGCGGGTCGACCACCACCATGCGCAGGCCGGGCCGCTGGCGGCGGGCATCCTCGATGCGGCGGAACAGCACCGGGTGGGCATAGGCCGCGTTGCTGCCGGCCACGAACAGGCAGCCGGCGTGCTGCACATCGTCGTAGCAGGCGGGGGGCGCGTCGGCGCCCAGGGTGAGCTTGTAGCCGGCCACCGCGCTGCTCATGCACAGGCGGGAGTTGGTGTCGATGTGGTTGGTGCCCAGCAGGCCTTTGACCAGCTTGTTGAAGACGTAGTAGTCCTCGGTCAGCAGCTGGCCGCTCACATAAAAGCCCACCGCGTCGGCGCCGTGCCGCTGCACGATGTCGCCCAGCCGCTCGGCCGCCAGGTCGAGGGCGGCGTCCCAGCCGATGGGTTGAGGCGGTCCGCCGCGTTGCGCGCGGTGCAGTGGTTGCAGCAGCCGGGTCTGGCGCATGACCACCGGGTCGGCGGTGAGGTGCAGCGTCTGGCCCTTGGAGCAGAGCCGCCCGGCGTTGGCCGGGTGGTCCGGATCGCCGCTCACACCGGTGATGTGTTCACCCTCGCTGTGGATGATCACCCCGCAGCCCACGCCGCAGTAGGGGCAGGTGGAACGGGTGGACCGTGTGGATGGGGCGCAGGCCGGTCCGGACGGGGTCATGGGGTGCAGCTGCTGCGCCGGGCCGGGCCGGCCAGCGGGCGGGTTTCGGCCAGCGCCTGCGTGGCCAGCTCGTCGGCGTCCAGATGCACCACGCCGTCCTGCAGCGAGACGGCGAACGGGGTGGTGCAGCCCTCGTCCGGCTCCTGGGCGCAGCCGCTGTCCAGGCCGATGGTCCAGTTGTGCAGCGGGCAGGCCACGCGGTGGCCGAAGACGATGCCCTGGCTCAGCGGCCCGCCCTTGTGCGGGCAGCGGTCGAGCAGTGCAAACACCTGTTCGTCGGTGGTGCGGAACACCGCCACGTCCAGCCCTTGCGGGCGCTGCACGCAGCGCGAACCGGCCACCGGGATGTCGTCGATGCGGGCCACCGGAATCCAGCGGCGGGTGGTGTCGGGCGGGTTCGGGTTCATGCGTCGCTCCTTTCGGCGGCCACCGGCTGGATGGGGATGAACTGGCGGGTGTCGACCGCCGCCTTTTCGTGTTCGAACCACGGGTCGGGCTCGCCGTCGAGCGCGGCCTGCAGCTCGGCCCACAGGGCCTGGCGGCCGGCGTGGTCGGCCAGGATGCGGCGTTTGACGTAGTCCATGCCGACCCGGTTGACGTAGTGCACCGTGCGCTCCAGGTACCAGCCCTCCAGCCGGTAGAGCTGCATGAAGGCGCCGGTGTACTCCAGCACCTCCTCGGCGGTCTGCAGCTTGGTGAAGAACTGCGCCACCTCGGTCTTGATGCCGCCGTTGCCGGCAATCACCATCTCCCAGCCGCTGTCCACGCCGATGATGCCGACGTCCTTGATGCCGGCCTCGGCGCAGTTGCGCGGGCAGCCGCTCACCGCGAACTTCACCTTGTGGGGCGCATACATGCGCCACATGGCGCGCTCCAGGTCCTTGCCCATCTGGGTGCTGTCCTGGGTGCCCATGCGGCACCACTCGCTGCCCACGCAGGTCTTGACCGTGCGCAGCGCCTTGGCATAGGCGTGGCCGCTGGGCATGCCGATGTCGCGCCACACCGCCTGCAGGTCTTCCTTCTTCACGCCCAGCAGGTCGATGCGCTGGCCGCCGGTGACCTTGACCGTGGGGATCTGGTACTTGTCCACCACATCGGCAATGCGGCGCAGCTCGGCGGCGGTGGTCTCGCCGCCCCACATGCGCGGAATCACGCTGTAGGTGCCGTCCTTCTGGATGTTGGCGTGCATGCGCTCGTTGATGAAGCGGCTCTGCGGGTCGTCGCGCGCCTCCTTGGGCCAGGTGCTGATCAGGTAGTAGTTGATGGCCGGGCGGCAGGTGGCGCAGCCGTCGGGGGTGCGCCAGCCGAGCGCCGCGAACACGTCGGCCTTGTTCGTGAGGTGCTGCTCGCGGATGGCATCGCGCACCGCCTGGTGGCCGTGGGTGGTGCAGCCGCAGACCGGCTTGAGGCGGGGCGTGGCGGAGTAGTCGCCACCGGCGGTGGCCATCAGGATCTGCTCCACCAGACCGGTGCAGGAGCCGCAGCTGGCGCTGGCCTTGGTGTGCTTGCGCACGTCCTCCAGCGTGAACAGGCCCTTGTCCTTGATGGCCTTGCAGATGGTGCCCTTGGTCACGCCGTTGCAGCCGCAGACCTCGTCGGCATCCGCCATGGCGCCGGCCTTGTTGTGACCCTGGTGGCCGACGTCGCCGATGTTCGATTCGCCGAACATCAGCTTGTCGCGGATGTCGGCCACGCTGCGGCCCTCGCGCAGCAGCTTGAAGTACCAGCTGCCGTCCACCGTGTCGCCGTACAGGCAGGCGCCCACCAACTGCTCGCCGCGCAGCACCAGCTTCTTATAGACGCCGCCGGCCGGGTCGCTCATGACGATGGTCTCGGTGCCGTCGCCGCCCATGAAGTCGCCGGCCGAGAACAGGTCGATGCCGGTCACCTTGAGCTTGGTCGAGGTGAGCGATCCGCTGTAGCGGCCGATGCCGAATTCGGCCAGGTGGGTGGCCAGCACCTTGGCCTGCTCGAACAGCGGCGCGACCAGGCCGTAGGCCACACCCCGGTGGGCAGCGCATTCGCCCACCGCATAGATGCGCGGGTCGGTGGTGGTCTGCAGCGTGTCGCTCACCACGATGCCGCGCTCCACATGCAGACCGGCCTGCTGGGCCAGTGTGGTGTTGGGCCGGATGCCCACCGCCATCACCACCAGCTCGGCCGGCACCTCGGTGCCGTCCTTGAAGCGCACCGCGCCGACCCGGCCCTGGCCGTCGTCCAGCAGCGCCTCGGTCTGCGCGCCGATCAGGAACTTCATGCCGCGCTGCTCCAGCGACTGCTGCAGCATGCGCCCGGCCACCTCGTCGAGCTGGCGCTCCATCAGCCACGGCGCCACATGCACCACGGTGACATCCATGCCCCGCTTGATCAGGCCGTTGGCGGCTTCCAGGCCCAGCAGGCCGCCGCCGATGACCACCGCGTGCCGGTGGCGGGTGGCGGCGTCGATCATGGCCTGGGTGTCGGCGATGTCCCGGTAGGCCAGCACGCCCTGCAGCTCGCGGCCGGGCACCGGCAGCATGAACGGGTTGGAGCCGGTGGCCAGGATGAGCCGGTCGTAGCCGGCCTCCAGGAGGGTGCCGTCGGCGGCGGTGGCCTTGACCACCCGGCGCACCCGGTCGATCGTGGTCACTGTGCTGCCGGCGTGCAGGGTGATGCCGTTGTCGCGGTACCAGGCCCAGTCGTTCAGCACGATCTGCTCCAGCGTCTGCTCGCCGGCCAGCACCGGCGAGAG
>PNMF01000173.1 GCA_013823485.1 Comamonadaceae bacterium | reverse complement strand
ATACACCTGCCGGCAACGCGCCTGCAGCGCTGCGAGCTGGGTGGTGTCGGCCACGCTGCGCACCTGGATGGCCGGGCCGGTGACCCGTTCGACGATGACGTATTCCTCCTCGTCGGTCGGGTAGTCCACCACCACCTTCATCATGAAACGGTCCACCTGGGCCTCGGGCAGCGGGTAGGTGCCCTCGGTCTCGATCGGGTTCTGCGTGGCCATCACCAGGAACGGGTTCGGCACGCGGTGGGTCTCGCCGGCAATGGTCACCTGGCGCTCCTGCATCACCTCCAGCAACGCGCTCTGCACCTTGGCCGGCGCGCGGTTGATCTCGTCGGCCAGCAGCAGGTTGGCGAACACCGGGCCGAGCGCGGTGCTGAAGTCACCGGTCTTCTGGTTGTAGATGCGGGTGCCCACCAGATCGGCCGGCACCAGATCGGGCGTGAACTGGATGCGCTTGAAACGGCCCTGCACCACGTCGGCCAGGGTCTTGACGGTGAGCGTCTTGGCCAGGCCCGGCACACCCTCGACCAGCAGGTGGCCCTGGGCCAGCATGGCCACCATGACCCGCTCCAGGAAGCGGTCCTGCCCCACCACCACCCGTTTCACCTCGTACAGGATCTGCTCCATCAGCTGGGCGGTGTCGGTGGCGGGGTCCTGGGTCATGGGTGGCTCCTGTGAGGGGATGAAGGTTCAGAACGGCGGGAGCCCGGCGGCCGACGCCGCGCTCTCGACCGGCACGGCAAAACCGATGCCGACAAAGGTGCGTTGCTGTGTGGGGTTGAGGATGCCGGTGACGATGCCGACCACCTCGCCGCCCATGGTCACCAGCGGGCCGCCCGAATTGCCGGGGTTGGCCGCCGCGTCGAACTGGATCAGGTTGCGCACCTCCTGCTCGCCGTCCGGCGACTTGAAGGAGCGCCCCAGGCCCGAGACCACGCCGGCCGACACCGAAGGACCGATGCCGAACGGGAATCCGACCGCCACCACCTCCTCGCCGGGCAGCAGGTCGTGGGTGGACCGCATGGTGGCGGCCACCAGATCGTCCGGAATGGTGTGCGCCTGCAGCACGGCCAGGTCGTTTTCGGGCTGGGCACCGACGATGGTGGCCACCGAGTGGCTGCCATCGGCAAAGGTCAGCCGGATGCGCCGGGCCCCGGCCACCACATGCAGGTTGGTCAGAACCACGCCCTTGTCCACGATCACCACCCCGGTGCCCACGCCGTCCTCGTCGTCGTCTTCCGCGTCGGTGCTGCCGTAAGACTGCACCCGCACCACGGCGGGGCGGATCACCTCGGCCGCACGCGCGGCCGGCGACGGCAGCACCTGGGTCGACAGGGACCGCAGCACCGCGTCATCGATGGTCTTCTGGGTCAGCGGCAACGAGGCCGGGCGGCTCGCCTGCCAGGCCAGCACACCGATCAGCGTCGCCATCAGGCCCGCAGACAGCAGCCAGCCGGCACGCGGGGAAGCCAGGCGGTCACGCCAGCGCGGCTTCGGCACAGCAGGCACCAACGGCTCCGACACCGGCGCTTCCCCCGCCCCCACAGCCGAGCCGGCCGACGGGCGGCGTGAAGGGCTGTACACGACGGGCTTGCGCATGGGACCCCCTGGATAGGACGAATCCATCATGCCGCGCTTCGACCAACGGCTCAAGCGATGCCCGACCTGACCGGCGGGCTGCAGGCGCACCTGGGCGCACCGGGACCGGAACTGGTTCACGCCAAGCGTTACGAAACCATCACGAATTCCACACGACAGCTTTTTGCAAGGAGACTCGCCATGAACCTCCCGGCTTTTCAAGCCCTTTGCCGCCACGTGAGCCAGTCGCTCCAAGCCGAGGATGCCGATGCGCTAGGCACCGGTCGGCCCAGCAAGATTCGGGGGGAAACCTTTGAAATCCTGTGGCAACCGGATGGTCAGGCGGCGGTGCTGCTGACCTATCTGGGGGCCGTGGACGACGACCATGCGAAGCAGGTCTACGAACAGTTGCTGCTGGTGCAGCTCACTGGCTGGAACGACCTCGACCTGCGTTTTGGCTTCGATCCGGTGACCCGCCAGGTGCTGCTGTGCACCCGTCTGCCCGCAGTGGCGCTGCTGGAGGAGTCGGAACTGCGGGCGCTGCTGGAAAGGCTTCAGCTACAAGTGGAGCGTTGGCGCGAAGTACTGCTCAGACCGGCACGGATACAGACACCTTTTGCCGGTTTCATGTCGCCGGACGAACAGGTCACATCGCGTTCCGCGCGTGAGTCCGGCGGAGGTCTCTCATGAGCAGTTCGCGGAGTTCTTCCAGGGTGTCCAGCCGGTCGAGGGGTGTCGGCGTCAGCGGCTCGGGGTCGGAGTCCGAAAGTAAGGGCACTCCCCCATCGTCGGACGGGTCCATGAACCCTCCCCAACGTCACCCTGCGAGACTCGACGAGGTCAAGCGCGTGCCGGCCCGGTTGATGTACGAGGGCAGTGAAACCGTCGGCAGTTCAGACTCCGGCACCGGACATTCTGGGCAGGACTTCGGTCCGGACGATGCACAGTCGGTCACGTCCCACAGTCATTCGCTGGGCGTCACCGTCAATGCCCAGCACCCGAAACCGAAACCCAGACCGCCAGCCGATCCGACATCAAGGCCGGTCAGCCTTGACACGGTACTGGCGGCTCCCCATGTCCAGCCCACGTTGAAACACAGCGACGCGCGTTACGACACCCTCCGTGCCTCGTGGCCCGGCGCCGTGGCCTACGCAGGTTCGTTCATGGCCGCCAGGGTCGCGCAGTTCGCGCTGACGGCCAGTGCCAACCCCACCGGCGCGGCCATGGCCTTCGCGACCGTGGCGGGCCTGCTGCACCTCGGTGTGGAGCCGGTGGTGGGCGCGTTGCGCGAAAAAATGGGCATGCGCAGCGACGAAGACGCGCTCAACTACAACAATTACGTCACCTCGATGGCCAGCTATGTGGAGAGCTGGATGCGGGGCGACCAGGCCGGCATGGAACAGGCCCGCCGTGTGGCTCGGGCCATTCTGGCCAGCTGCAACTACGACTGCGCTCACGACCCCGGCAAACCTGCCGACCAGCAGAAACCGATGCCGGGCGCTTGGGAAGAAGCCACCGCCATGCTCACGGCAGGTGCCCGGGGCATCGCCAGCAACGAGCTGCCCTTCTTCACGTTCTCGGTGGTCTACATGCTGACCAACCCGGCAGGACTGTGGTTGCGCACCTCCCTTCTGGAGGCCTTCAACAACAAGAATCTGGCCACGGCCACAGAGCTGCTGGTGTCGGTGGCAGGCGGCTTGCTGTCCGGGATCGGCACGGTCGGCATTCAGAACGCGGCCAGGGCCACCCTTCAGGCCACGGGCGACTCCCCTGCGCGCAGCAACATCAAGCTCGACCGTCTGAACTGGCGAAACCTCGAGTTCACACAGGCCAGCCTCAAGTCGTTGAAAGATGCGCTCAAGGCAAGCCTGGACGCCCCCGAGCCCCAGGCACAGACGCAGCCGGACATGGTCGGGATCGAGAGCGCAATCTCCGATGCGCTCTATGCCGCCCATGTGGCCCCGCTCGATGCTGCGACCCAGGGTGATGTGATCCGCATCGAGCTCGAGAAACTTCCCCAGGAGGACCGGCGGAAGCTGCTGGCCGAAGTCAAGGTGAGGTCACGAAAAGCCAAGCAGCCCTACAACGTCAGCCATGCCATCGGGGAAAAGTACAGGCAGATGGTCGCCACCAAGGACGTGGAAGGCATCTACCGGGCGGACCCGTTGAAAATCAAGCGGGCGGCGATCCGCGGCGTCACCAACGTGGCAGGGCTGATGCTCTACAGCATCGCGCTGGTGGACACGATCAACTCGATCGCCCACTACGGACCGGCCAATGAGGCGCACCACGCCAATTCGACGGGAGCATTCGGTGCGGACGCCTATCCCACGACCACGACCGAGGCCTACACCGACATGGCCACGCTGGGATGGACCCTCATCGGTTGCTGGGTGGGTTTCCGGGCCCTGGCACCCGCCGTCGAGCTGGGAATCTCCACCGTGACCGGTGCGGCATCGGGCGTGGGCAACGCGGTGTCGTCCGCGTGGGCGTCATTCGCCCGGCGGATGGAGGACGCCCTGGCTTCGCCCCCCATCACCCAAGGTCCGCCCGGTGAAAGCGGTCGATCACATGAGAACGGTGTCGACATCGTCTGAAAAAAACCCCCGGGCCTCACAGCACCGGGGGTTTTTTCTTCAGGTCAACGCAGGTTCAGACCGACACGCCCTTGGCCGTCTCGGCGTACTCCTCGATCTGGTCGAAGTTCATGTACTTGTAGACGCTGGCGGCATCCTTGTTGATGATGCCCATGGCCTCCTGGTACTCGGCCACGGTCGGCAGCTTGCCCAGCTTGGAGGCGATGGCCGCCAGCTCGGCCGAAGCCAGGAACACGTTGGTGTTCTTGCCCAGGCGGTTGGGGAAGTTGCG
>PNMF01000172.1 GCA_013823485.1 Comamonadaceae bacterium | reverse complement strand
CTGGCGGTGGCCACGCTGGCCGCGCAGTTCTTCTGCGACTGGGCCTTCCTGCGCATCGGCTGGTTCACCAACAACGCGTCGTCGGGCTCGGTGTCGGTCTCCAACCTGTCGGTGCTGGGCTGGACCATCAACACCCCGCACGAGAAGTACCTGTTCTGCCTGGGCTTCGTGGTGGTGTTCGCGCTGCTGGCCAAGAACCTGGTGCGATCGGCCATCGGCCGTGAGTGGATGGCCATCCGCGACATGGACGTGGCGGCCTCGGTCATCGGCATCCGGCCCATGTACGCCAAGCTCAGCGCGTTCGCCGTCTCCAGCTTCATCATCGGCGTGGCCGGCGGCCTGTGGGGCTTCGTGCACCTGGGCTCCTGGGAGCCGGCGGCCTTCTCGATCGACCGCTCCTTCCAGCTGCTGTTCATGGTGATCATCGGTGGCATGGGCTCCATCATGGGCAGCTTCTTCGGGGCGGCCTTCATCGTGGTGCTGCCCATCTTCCTCAACCAGTTCCTTCCCGCGCTGGGCGGTCTGGTGGGGGTGCAGATTTCGACTGCCGCCATCTCGCACACCGAATTCATGATCTTCGGTGCGCTGATCGTGTGGTTCCTGATCGTGGAGCCGCACGGCCTGGCCAAGCTGTGGAGCACGGCCAAGCAGAAGCTGCGCCTCTGGCCCTTCCCGCATTGAGACCTCTTCCCCCGTTTTCTGTGTGAGTGACAACCTTCCCTAAAGGAGACAAGCGATGAAAGTGCAAAACCTGGTTCTGTCCGTCTCGGTGGCTTGCGCCGCCTTGTCGGCCACCCTGATCCCCGCCACGGCCACGGCCCAGGCCAAGGAGCAGTTCTTCCCGGCGCTGGTGTACCGCACCGGCCCCTACGCGCCCAACGGCGTGCCGTTTGCCAACGGCTACGTGGACTACCTCAAGCTCACCAATGCGCGCGGCGGCATCAACGGCGTGAAGGTCAGCTGGGAAGAATGCGAGACCGGCTACGCCACCGACCGCGGCGTGGAGTGCTATGAGCGCCTGAAGGGCAAGAACGGCGGCGCCACCGTGTTCCAGCCGCTGTCCACCGGCATCACCTTCGCGCTGACCGAGAAGGCCCCGATCGACAAGATCCCGCTGATCACCGCCGGCTATGGCCGCAGCGAGTCCGCCGACGGCGGCGTGTTCAAGTGGAACTTCCCGATTGCCGGCACCTACTGGCAGGCGGCCGACGTGATCGTCCAGCACATCGGCAAGAAGGAAGGCGGCGTGAACAACCTCAAGGGCAAGAAGATCGCCCTGGTCTACCACGACAGCCCGTTCGGCAAGGAAGCCATTCCGCCGCTGCAGGAACGCGCCGCCATGCACGGCTTCCAGCTCAGCCTGCTGCCGGTGCCGCACCCCGGCGTTGAGCAGAAGGCCACCTGGCTGCAGATCCGCCGTGACCGCCCGGACTACGTCATCAACTGGGGCTGGGGCGTCATGAACTCCACCCTGCTGAAGGAAGCCCAGGCCACCGGCTACCCGCGCGAGAAGATCTACGGCGTGTGGTGGGCCGGTGCCGAACCCGATGTGAAGGACATCGGCGCCGGTGCCAAGGGCTACAACGCCATCACCATGCAGCACGGCACCGAAAAGGGCTCCGACATCGCCAAGGAAGTCATTGCCAAGCTGCACGACAAGGGCCAGGGCACCGGTCCGAAGGACGAAGTGGGTGAAGTGCTCTACATGCGCGGCCTGATCAGCGCCATGTTCGCCGTGGAAGGCGTGCGCGCCGCCCAGGAACGCTTCGGCAAGGGCAAGGTCATGACCGGTGAACAGGCCCGCTGGGGTTACGAAAACCTGAACCTGACCCAGCCCAAGCTGGACGCGCTCGGCTTCAAGAACGTGCTGCGCCCGGTCTCGACCAGCTGCCAGGACCATGTGGGCGCCAACTGGGCCCGCATCCACACCTGGGACGGCAGCAAGTGGGTGTTCAGCAGTGACTGGCTGCAGGCCGACGAGCAGATCATCAAGCCGATGGTCAAGGCCGCCGCCGACAAGTACGCCGCCGAGAAGAAGCTGACCCGCCGCACCCCGCAGGACTGCCAGTCCTGATCCACCCCCGCGCGCTCCGGCGCGCGGGTCATCGGTCAGGGCAGCGCGCTGTCCTGACCCATGGTCCCGAAGGAATCTTCATGAGCACAACGCAACCCGTCATCCACGTCAACGGCATCGAGGTCATCTACAACCATGTGATCCTGGTGCTCAAGGGGGTTTCGCTCACCGTCGCGCAGGGCCAGATCGCGGCCATCCTGGGCGGCAACGGTGCCGGCAAGACCACCACGCTGCGCGCCATCTCCAACCTGCTCAAGGCCGAGCGCGGCGAGGTCACCAAGGGCAGCGTGGAGCTGCGGGGCGAACGCATCGAACACCTCACGCCGGCCGATCTCGTGCAGCGGGGCGTGGTGCAGGTCATGGAAGGCCGGCATTGCTTCGCCCACCTGAGCATCGAGGAAAACCTCATGACCGGCAGCTACACCCGCAAGGACAAGGCCGAGGTGGCGCGCAACCTGGAGAAGGTCTACACCTACTTCCCGCGCCTCAAGACCCGCCGCACCAGCCAGGCCGCCTACACCTCCGGCGGCGAGCAGCAGATGTGTGCCATCGGCCGCGCCCTCATGGCCAACCCGAACGTGGTGCTGCTGGACGAGCCCTCCATGGGCCTGGCACCGCAGATCGTGGAAGAGGTGTTCGAGATCGTGAAGGACCTCAACCAGAAAGAGGGCGTGACCTTCCTGCTGGCCGAGCAGAACACCAACATGGCGCTGAAGTACGCCGACTACGGCTACATCATGGAAAGCGGCCGCATCGTCATGGACGGTGCCGCTGCCGACCTGCGCAACAACGAGGACGTCAAGGAGTTCTACCTCGGCATGGGCGGGGGCGAGCGCAAGTCGTTCAAGGACGTGAAGAGCTACAAGCGCCGCAAGCGCTGGCTGGCTTGACCTTCCCACCACCCACCGAGAGCCCTTCATGAGCGAATTCTTTGACCGGCTGGAGACGCGCAGCGCCGACCAGCGCGAGGCCGAACAGATGGCCGCACTGACCCGGCAGGTGGCCCATGCCCAGGCCGGCAGCGCCGCTTTCGCCGAGATCCTGCGCGGCGTCGACGCGGCCGCCGTGAACAGCCGTGCCGCGCTGGCCCGGCTGCCGGTGACCCGCAAGAGCGAACTGCTGGAGCGCCAGAAAGCCCTGCGCGCCACCGACACCTTCGGCGGCTTTGCCGCCGTGGTGCGCGGCCCGCGGATGCAGCGCATCTTTGCCTCGCCCGGCCCGATCTACGAACCCGAAGGCACGGCGCGCGACTACTGGCGCACCGGGCGCGCCCTGTTCGCCGCCGGCTTCCGCAGCGGCCACCTGGTGCACAACGCCTTCAGTTACCACATGACACCGGGCGCCTTCATCCTGGAGGCCGGCGCCCTGGCGGTCGGCTGCACCGTGTTCCCGGCCGGCACCGGCCAGACCGAACAGCAGCTGCAGGCGATGGCCGAGCTGCGGCCGGACGCCTACACCGGCACGCCCAGCTTCCTGCGCATCCTGCTGGAGAAGGCGGTGGAGGCCGGCGCCGACATCCGCAGCCTGACCCGGGCCTCGGTGGGAGGGGAAGCCTGCCCGCCCAGCCTGACCGCCTGGTTCCGCGAACAGGGTGTGGAGGTGTTCCAGACCTACGCCACCGCCGACCTTGGCCTGGTGGCCTACGAGACCGCCTCGCGCCAGGGCCTGGTGCTGGACGAAGGCGTGATCGTGGAGATCGTGCGGCCCGGCACCGGCGACCCGGTGCCCGAAGGCGAGGTGGGCGAACTGGTGGTGACCACCCTCAACCCCGACTACCCGCTGATCCGCTTCGGCACCGGCGACCTCTCGGCCGTGCTGCCGGGCAGCTGCCCCACCGGCCGCACCGCACCGCGCATCAAGGGCTGGATGGGCCGGGCCGACCAGACCACCAAGGTGCGCGGCATGTTCGTGCACCCGGGTCAGGTGGCCGACGTGGCCCGCCGCTTCCCCGAAGTGGGCCGTGCCCGGCTGGTGGTCAGCGGCGAGATGGCCAACGACCACATGTGCCTGCGGGTCGAGACCGCCGCCGGCGACGACGGCCTGCGCAACGCCATCGAAGCCGCCGTGCGCGACGTCACCAAGCTGCGCGCCGAGGTGGAGCTGGTGGCGCCGGGCAGCCTGCCCAACGACGGCAAGGTGATCGAGGACGCCCGCAGCTACCAGTGATCGCACCGGGCTCGGGGTTTTCCAGAAGACCGCCCCCAAAAGACCCCACGCTACGTGTTTCCCGCGATACAGGGGGGCGGTACTGCGGACTACCATCCGCGCTCCTCACCCCCTCACCTTGCGGAGACAGCCCATGAAGAAACTCCTTGCCCTGGCCCTGACGGCCGCCGTGTCGGTCGGCGCACAGGCCCAGGCCTTCC
>PNMF01000171.1 GCA_013823485.1 Comamonadaceae bacterium | reverse complement strand
CCCCCCCCCCTCCAGCAGAAGAGAAATGACCGGAGAGCAGCAAGCCCTGCGCCTCCTGTTCACCGAAATCAACACCCGCCTGCGCTACCTCTGCGAAGTCGGCATCGGCTACCTCACCCTCGACCGCCAGAGCCGCACCCTGAGTGGTGGCGAAGTCCAGCGCATCAACCTCACCACCGCGCTGGGCACCTCCCTGGTCAACACCCTGTTCGTGCTGGACGAACCCAGCATCGGCCTGCACCCGCGCGACATGGCCCGTATCAACGACGCCATGCTGCGCCTGCGCGACGCCGGCAACACGCTGGTGGTGGTCGAGCACGACCCCGCCGTCATGCTGGCCGCCGACCGCCTGATCGACATGGGCCCCGGCCCCGGCGAGCGGGGCGGGCAGATCGTGTTCGACGGCACGCCGGGTGCCATCCGCAACGCCGACACCCTCACCGGCGCCTACCTCGGTGGCCGCAAGACCATCGGCATGGGCTTCAAGCGGGCGGTGACCGACAGCACGCCACGCCTCATCCTGGAAGGTGCGCGCGAGCACAACCTGCAGAACGTGTCGGTGGAGATTCCGCTGCAGCGGCTGGTGGTGGTGACCGGCGTGTCCGGCTCCGGCAAGTCCAGCCTGGTGCAGGACGTGCTGGCACCCGCGCTCATGCGGCATTTCGGCCAGTCCACCGAATCGCCCGGCGCGCACGACCGCCTGCTGGGCGCCGAGCAGCTGGGCGACGTGGTGTTCGTCGACCAGTCGCCCATCGGCAAGACAGCGCGCTCCAACCCGGTCAGCTATGTGGGCGCCTGGGACGCCATCCGTGCCCTGTTCGCCGACGCGCCACTGGCCCGTCAGCGCAGCTACACGCCGGCCAAGTTCAGCTTCAACAGCGGCGACGGGCGCTGCCCCACCTGCGGCGGCTCCGGCTTCGAGCATGTGGAGATGCAGTTCCTGAGCGACGTGTACCTGCGCTGCCCGGACTGCGACGGCCGCCGTTACCGGCCCGAAATCCTGGAGGTCACCATCACCCGCGACGGCCACAGCATGAGCGTGGCCGACGTGCTGGACCTCACCGTGAGCGAGGCCGCGCAGCGCTTTGCCGGCGACCGCGAGGTCATCCGCGCGCTGCAGCCCATCGTCGATGTCGGCCTGGAATATGTGCGGCTCGGTCAGCCGGTGCCCACGCTCTCGGGCGGCGAGGCGCAGCGCCTCAAGCTCGCCGGTTTTCTGGCCGAGGCCGCCAAGTCGGCCAGCGCCAGCCGCCAGCCGCTCTCCCGCAAGGGCACGCTGTTCCTGTTCGACGAGCCCACCACCGGCCTGCACTTCGACGACATCGCCAAGCTCATGCGCAGCCTGCGCAAGCTGCTGGACGCCGGCCATTCGCTGGTGGTCATCGAACACAACCTGGACGTCATCCGGGCCGCCGACTGGCTGATCGACCTCGGGCCCGAGGGCGGATCGGGCGGCGGTCTGATCGTGGCCGAGGGTCCGCCGGAAGAGGTGCGCCTGCACCCCACCAGCCACACCGCCCAGGCCCTGCGCGAGTACGCCGAAGACATGGGCGCCGCCGCCCTGGCGCGCGAACCCCGGCCGGCGCTGCGCGCTGCCGCGCCCGAACATGGCCATGCCATCCGCATCGTCAATGCCAAGGAACACAACCTCAAGAACCTCAGCGTGGACATCCCGCGCGGCAAGTTCAACGTCATCTCCGGCGTCAGCGGATCGGGCAAGAGCACGCTGGCCTTCGACATCCTGTTCAACGAAGGCCAGCGCCGCTACCTGGAAAGCCTCAACGCCTACGCGCGCAGCATCGTGCAGCCGGCCGGCCGGCCCGAGGTGGACGCCGTCTACGGCATTCCGCCCACGGTGGCCATCGAGCAGCGGCTCTCCCGTGGCGGCCGCAAGAGCACGGTCGGCACCACCACCGAGGTCTGGCACTTCCTGCGCCTGCTGTATGTGAAGCTGGGCACCCAGCACTGTGTGCACGACGGTGCGGCGGTCATGCCGCAAAGCCCGGACAGCATTGCGGCCGCCATCCTGCGCCGCTACAACGGCCAGCACATCGGCCTGCTGGCACCGCTGGTGGTCAACCGCAAGGGCGTCTACACCGAGCTGGCCGACTGGGCCCGCCCGCGCGGCCACACCCACCTGCGGGTGGACGGCGAATTCCTGCCCACCACCGGTTTTCCGCGCATCGACCGCTTCAAGGAACACACCATCGAACTGCCGGTGGCCGACTTCGTGGTCGACCCGGCGCAGGAAGCCACGCTGCGCGACGCCATTGCCCGCACGCTGGAGATCGGCAAGGGCACGCTGACGGTGCTGCACCCGCTGGACGAGCTGGCCGCCGCCCTGCAGGAAGGCCGCAGCACGCGCGACATCGGCCGGGTGGAGAGCTTTTCCACCACCCGCGCCTGCCCGATCTGCGCCACCAGCTACCCCGAGCTCGATCCGCGCCTGTTCTCCTACAACAGCAAGCACGGCTGGTGCCCCGACTGCGTGGGCACCGGCGTGCGGCTGAGCCGCGAGCAGCGCAAGGTGCTGGACGATTCGGTCCGCGACGACCGCGAAAAAGGCCGTGAGCAGAGCTTCGCCGAGCCCGAGGTGGAAGACATCACCGACGAGACCTGCCCCACCTGCGAAGGCACGCGCCTGAATGCGCAGGCCCGTGCGGTGAAGTTCGGCGGCATGGGCATCACCGAGATCGCACGCCTGTCGGTCAGCGAGGTGCGGCAGCGGGTGGTGCAGATGCGGGACGGGGCGCTGCTGTCCGGCCGCGAAGCCGACATTGCCCGTGACCTGCTGCCCGAGATCGAGAGCCGCCTGGCTTTCCTGGAAGACGTGGGCCTGAACTACCTCACGCTGGACCGGGGCGCCCCCTCGCTCTCCGGCGGCGAGGCGCAGCGCATCCGCCTGGCCGCCCAGCTGGGCAGCCACCTGCAAGGCGTGTGCTACGTGCTGGACGAACCCACCATCGGCCTGCATGCGCGCGACAACCGCATCCTGCTGGACGCGCTGCACAAGCTGGGCGGGCAGGGCAACACGCTGGTGGTGGTGGAGCACGACGAGGACACCATCCGGCGCGCCGACCACATCATCGACATCGGTCCGAGTGCGGGGCGACGTGGGGGGCGGGTGGTGGCGCAGGGGTCGGTGGCTGACCTCTCTGCTGCTCCCGATTCCTTGACGGGGCGGTACCTGTTGCATGCGATGAAGCACCCGTTGCAGGCTCGCCGTTTGGTGGTTGCGCTCGCCGAGGATGGGGTTCCCCCGGGCTCCTCATACGGCGAGCCCAAATCGTCGCCCGGGGCCACCCCATCCCCTCGGGGGCGGACCAAAGCTGCATCCAAAGGCAAGAACATCGATGGCGCGCGCGCCGAGGTCGCGATGGGAGTGGGCAGGCCGGGCGACGATTTGGGCGAGCCGTATGAGGAGCCCGGCCTGCCCACTCCCGCCGCCCCCCCAAGTGCCCCCCAACACAAGCCGGTAGAGGAGTGGATCGAAGTCAAAGCCGCCCACCTCCACAACCTCCAGAACGTCGACGCCAAAGTCCCCCTGCGCCGTCTGGTGGTGGTGACCGGCGTCTCCGGCTCCGGCAAATCCACCTTGGCCCGTGACGTCCTGCTCACCAACGTCGCCGCCGCCGTCACCGCCCGCAGCACCTTCGCCGGCCGCCAGGCCTGGGACCAAGGCGAGCGCCCGGCCTGGGTCGGCTGCCAGCGCGTGCTCGGCACCGAACCGGTGGACCGCGTGCTCGAAGTCGACCAGACCCCCATCGGCAAGACCCCGCGCAGCTGCCCGGCCACCTACATCGGCTTCTGGGACACCGTGCGCAAACTGTTCGCCGACACGCTGGAGGCCAAGGCGCGCGGCTACGGCCCCGGCCGCTTCTCGTTCAACACCGGCGAAGGCCGCTGCCCCACCTGCGAAGGCCAGGGCATGCGCACCATCGAGATGAGCTTCCTGCCCGACGTCAAGGTGCCCTGCGAAACCTGCCGCGGCGCCCGCTTCAATGTCGAGACCCTGGCGGTCACCTGGCGCGGCAAGAGCGTGGGCGACGTGCTGCAGATGGCGGTGGACGAGGCGGTGGAGTTCTTCGCCAGCATGCCGGCCATCAGCCACCCGCTGCAGCTGCTCAAGGACGTGGGCCTGGGCTACCTCACCCTGGGCCAGCCCAGCCCGACGCTCTCAGGCGGCGAGGCCCAGCGCATCAAGCTGGTGACCGAACTCTCCAAGGTGCGCGACGAGGTCGGCCGGCGCGGGCAGAAGGCGCCGCACACGCTGTACGTGCTGGACGAACCCACCGTGGGCCTGCACATGGCCGATGTGGAGAAGCTCATCCGCGTGCTGCACCGGCTGGTGGATGGCGGCCACAGTGTGGTGGTCATCGAGCACGACCTGGATGTGATGGCCGAGGCCGACTGGATCATCGACCTCGGGCCCGAGGGCGGGTCGGGCGGCGGTCGCATCGTGGCGGCGGC
>PNMF01000170.1 GCA_013823485.1 Comamonadaceae bacterium | reverse complement strand
CGGCCGACATGAGCCGCTTCGTGCTGTCCCCCATGCCCGGCCTGCTGGTGCAGGTGGCGGTGCAGCCGGGCCAGAAGGTGCAGGCCGGCGAACGGGTGGCCGTCATCGAGGCCATGAAGATGGAGAACGTGCTGTTCGCGGCCGCCGACGGCGTGGTGGCCAAGGTGCTCGCCAGCCAGGGCGAATCGCTGGTAGTGGATCAGCCCATCGTGGAGTTCGAGCAATGAGCGCGCGTCCCTTCAAGGTGCTGGGCATCCAGCAGATCGCCATCGGCGGCCCCGACAAGCAGCGCCTGCAGAAGCTCTGGGTCGAGATGCTCGGCCTGGAGGTCACCGGCACCTTCCGGAGCGAGCGCGAGAACGTCGACGAGGACATCTGCGCCATCGGCAGCGGCCCGTTCAAGGTCGAGGTCGACCTGATGCAGCCGCTGGACCCGGACAAGAAGCCGGCGGTGCACACCACGCCGCTCAACCACATCGGCCTGTGGATCGACGACCTGCCGCGTGCGGTGGAGTGGCTGACCGCACAGGGTGTGCGGTTTGCACCGGGCGGCATCCGCAAGGGGGCGGCGGGCTACGACATCACCTTCCTGCACCCGAAGTCCAGCGACGAATTTCCGATCGCCGGCGAGGGCGTGCTGGTGGAGCTGGTGCAGGCGCCGCCGGAGGTGGTGGCGGCCTACTCGGCGATCATGTAAGTCTTGGTGAGGTGCTCCAGCACCTCGAACTCGCCGGCGAACCCGGGTGGCAGGTACAGCGCCTCCCCCGGCCCGGCTTCCTGGTAGCCGCCCCGGGCATCGTGCACCCGGCAGCGGCCGCTCAGCACGGTGAACAGTTCGCGCTCGGTCGCGCCCAGCGCAATGCGCCAGCGCCCCGGTTCGCAGCGCCAGACACCGCAGTACACCCGCCCGGCCGGCAGGGCTTCATCGACCCGGTTCCAGGTTTCGCGCAGCGGGTTGCCCTGCACCCGGCGCTCGGGTTTCGGGTGGTCGATCTCCGGGGTGTCGACCGGGTGGGCGGTCAGCTTGATCAGGGTGGCGGGGGTATTCATGGCGCCCGATTCTCGCAAACACCGCTTCAGAAATCCCCCGCTTGTGCCGATCTGAACCTGAAACCTGCCTTTCTTCCCGCCATCGGGTGCAAGGCGGCCGATCTACAGTTTTCAGGCCCCTTGAGGGGCTTTGACGCCAGGAGGATCTTCCATGACACCGGTTCCCGACTCGGGGTTCAGCTTCCCTCCCCATGAGCCGCAGGAGCCCGCCACGGCGCTCCTGGGCGGGGCGACCGACCTCATCGAGGCGTTCAGCCTGCGGATGGCCCGCCACGGCATGTCGGTGAGCCGCCGCATGATGCTGGCCGACCCCACCTATGCGCGGCAGCAGGCCGCCCATGCGCACGCCATCGACGACCCGCTGCTGGTGCTGATGGCCCTGGAGCTGGTGCGCCAGTTCGAGGCCGATCCTTCGGTGTTCGGCCGCCTTCATTGAGTCCGGAGGGGTCGCGAGATGCAACACAATTTTCTGGTGCGTCCGGTGGCGGCGCTCATGCGCCGGCTGAGGCTGCGCTCCAAGCTGGCCCTGGTGGCGACCGCCGCGCTGTGGCCCCTGCCGCTGCTGTGGCTGATGCCGGAGCTGTCGCTGATGGTGGCGCCAGTGGCGGCCGTGCTCATGGTCTGGCTGCTGTGGGGGCTGGACGCCAGCCTGCGGACCGACCTGCGCCAGATCATCGACGTCATGGAGCAGACCACCTCCGGCAACCTGCGCGCCAGCTTGCGCGTGCACGGGCGCGATGAACTGGCCGACCTCACCCGCCTGCTCGACCGCATGACCGGCAGCCTCTCGGCCATGGTGGCCGAGGTGCGCAGCAACTCGGCGCTGGTGGCGCATGCCGGCCAGAGCCTGGCTTCGGGCAACCGCGACCTGGCCGACCGCACCGAGCAGCAGGCCGCCAACCTGGAGCAGACCGCCGCCAGCGTGCAGGAACTCACCAGCACGGTGGCACAGAACGCCAGCACCGCAGGCCAGTCCGACGCCCAGGCCGCCCGCGTGCGCGACATGGCCGAGGCCGGGTCGCAGTCCATGGTGCGGGCGGTGGAGTCGGTCGAGGGCATTCAGAAGAGCGCGCAGCAGATGAACGAGATCATCGGCGTGATCGACAGCCTGGCCTTCCAGACCAACATCCTCGCGCTCAATGCCGCGGTGGAAGCCGCGCGTGCCGGCGAGCAGGGCCGGGGCTTTGCGGTGGTGGCCAGCGAGGTGCGTTCGCTGGCCCAGCGCTCGGCCGCCTCGGCCCGCGAGATCCGCGAGCTGATCCAGTCTTCCCGCAACCAGGTGGAGTCCAGCGTCGGCCTGATCCGCAGCGCCGGCACCAACATGGCCGAGATCGTGGCCGGGGTGCGCGGGGTGGCGGCCAACATGTCGCTCATCTCCGCGTCCAGCGCCGAGCAGAGCGGCGCGCTGAGCGAGATCGCCTCGGCCGTGGGCCAGCTCGACCAGATCACCCAGAGCAACGCCCAGATGGTCGATCTGGCGGTGGAACAGGCCAACCGGCTCGAACAGCGTGCGGCCCATCTGGCCCGTGCGGTGGCCACCTTCATGCTGCAGCAGGGCACGGCCGAAGAGGCACTGCACCTGGTGGAGCGCGCGGTCGGTTTCCGTCAGCAGGTCGGGCGCGAGGCCTTCGTGCGCGAACTCACCGAGCCCTCGCGCGGTTTCCACGACCGCGACATGTACATCTTTGCGCTCGATGCATCGGGCGTGTACCGGGCGTTCGGCGGCAAGCCCGAAAAAGTGGGCAGCCGGGTGCAGGACATCGCCGGCATCGACGGCAACGCGCTGCTGGCCTCGATCATCGAGCAGGCCGAACACGGGCCGGGCTGGGTGGAATACGACATCGTCAACCCGGTCACCGGCGCGGTCCAGGCCAAGATGTCTTATGTGGTGAAGGTCGACGACCTGTACCTGGGCTGCGGCGTCTACAAGACCGTGGCGGCCCGGGCCGCGGCCTGACCGGCGTCAGCCGCCCTGGCGGCGTGCCCGGGCACGGGCCAGCGCGGCTTCCACCACGGCGCGCTTGCGCTCCAGTGCGGTCGGGTCGGTGATGGCCGAGTGGGTGGCCAGGTCGGCCAGCTTGGCCTCGGCCCTGGCGGCCTGGCGGGCGTCGTGGGCCTGCTTCTCGCGGGCCAGTCGGGACTTGCGGGCCTCGTAACGATCTTTGGCGGCCTGGGCCTGTTCCGGCGTCCAGGCCTGCCAGCCGGTGCGCTGGCCGCTGACCGGCTCCAGCGAGATGCAGTCCACCGGACACACCGGAATGCACAGCTCGCAGCCGGTGCAATGCGGCTCCACCACGGTGTGCATGCGCTTGTGGATGCCGACGATGGCGTCGGTGGGGCAGGCCTTGATGCACAGCGTGCAGCCGATGCACCAGTCCTCATCGATGATGGCCACCGTCACCGGACCTTCGATGCCGTAGTCGGTGTCCAGCGGTCCGGCCGGCAACCCGGTGATGGCGGCCAGGCGCTCGATGCCCTCGGTTCCCCCGGGCGGACATTGGCGTATGCCGGCCTCACCCGAGGCAATGGCCTGTGCGTAGGCCGCGCAGTCGGCATAGCTGCAGCGCTGGCACTGCGTCTGGGGCAGGGCGGCATCGATGCGCCGCGCCAGTTCGTTCATGCCTCAGGCGGTGGTCTTGCGGGTGCGGGCTGCCGGCTTGCGGGCGGCCGTCTTGGCGGCTGGCTTCACCGCCAGCTGGGCGGGCGCTGCGGCTCGGGCGCTGGAGATGCCTTCCTGGTGCGACAGAATGAACTGCTTGACCACCGGGTACACCATCTCGCGCCAGCGGCGGCCGCTGAAGATGCCGTAGTGCCCGGCACCTTTGGCTTCAAAGTGCCGCCGGTGGTTCTGGTCGATGCCGCTGCACAGGTCGTGCGCTGCAGCGGTCTGGCCGGAGCCGGAGATGTCGTCCAGCTCGCCTTCGACCGTGAGCAGCCCGGTGCTCTGGATGTCGGCCGGGCGTACGCGCTCGGCTTTGCCGGCGGGGTTCTTCACGTCCCAGGTCCCATTGACCAGCTTGAACTCCTGGAACACGGTCTCGATGGTTTCGAGGTAGTAGTCGGCGTCCATGTCGAGCACGGCGTTGTACTCGTCGTAGAACTGGCGGTGGGCCTCGGCGCTTTCGTTGTCGCCCTTCACCAGGTTCTGGAAGTAGTCGTAGTGGCTGCTGGCATGGCGGTCCGGGTTCATGGCCACGAAGCCGGAGTGCTGCAGAAAGCCGGGGTAGACGCGGCGGCCGGCACCGGGGAATTTGTCCGGCACGCGGTAGATGACGTTGTTCTCGAACCAGGCGTGGCTGCGCTGGGTGGCCAGGTTGTTCACGGCGGTGGGCGAGCGGCGGGCGTCGATCGGGCCACCCATCATGGTCATGGACAGCGGCGTGGCCTCGCCCCGGCTGGCCATGAGCGACACGGCGGCCAGCACCGGCACGGTGGGCTGGCAGACGCTCATCACATGGCAGTTGCCGTACTGGCCCTGCAGGTAGCGGATGAACTCCTGCACATAGTTCACATAGTCGTCGAGGTGGAACGCGCCCTCGCTCATCGGCA
>PNMF01000169.1 GCA_013823485.1 Comamonadaceae bacterium | reverse complement strand
GGCCTAGGGAGTTCTCCCCAGAACCGGGGGGCCGGGCGGAGTTCGGCCCCGTCGCGCTCAGGCCATGAACATGCCGCCGTTGACGTGCAGTTCCTGACCGGTGATGTACCCCGCCTGCGGACTGGCCAGATAGGCCACCGCGTGGGCGATGTCGGCCGGCTTGCCCAGATGCCCCAGGGGAATCTGGCCCAGCAGGGCCTGCTGCTGCGCTTCGGGCAGGGAGGCCGTCATGTCGGTCTCGATGAAGCCCGGCGCCACGCAATTGACGGTGATGTGGCGGCTGCCCAGCTCCCGGGCCAGGGCGCGGGTCATGCCGGCCACGCCGGCCTTGGCGGCCGCGTAGTTGGCCTGCCCCGGATTGCCGGAAGCACCCACCACGCTGGTGATGCTGACGATGCGGCCGTAGCGCTGTTTCATCATGGGCCGCATCACGGCACGGCTCATGCGGAACACCGCCTTCAGGTTGGTGTCCAGCACGGCGTCCCAGTCGGCATCCTTCATGCGCATGGCCAGGGTGTCGCGGGTGATGCCGGCGTTGTTCACCAGCACGTGCAGCGCCCCGTGGGCCTGGACGATGGTGTCGATCAGGGCTTCGGCGGCAGCGGCGTCGTTGACGTCCAGGCAGGCGCCACGCGAACCGGCGCCGGCGCCGGGCACGGCGGCCAGGGCTGCGCCGATGCGGGCAGCGCCGTCTTCGGTGGTGGCCGTGCCGATGACGGTCAGGCCACGGGCCGCGAGTTCATGGGCGATGGCGGCGCCGATGCCGCGCGAGGCACCGGTGACCAGGGCGATCTGCCCCTTGAATGTGGTGTCGGTCATGGGTCAGTCTCCGCAAATCAGGCCAGGGCGGCCTTCACGTCGGCCAGCGTGGCCGGATCGAACAGGGGCAGGCCGTTGAGCTCGGCATCGATGCGCTTGACCATGCCGGCCAGCACCTTGCCCGGGCCGCACTCGACGATGGTCGTCACGCCACGGCCCTTGATGGCCTGCACGCACTCCACCCAGCGCACCGGGCCGAAGGCCTGGCGGTAGAGGGCATCGCGGATGCGATTGGCATCGGTCTCGACCGACACATCGATGTTGTTCACCACCGGCACCTGGGCCGGTGCCAGCACGGTGGCGGCCAGCTGGTCGCGCAGCTGGTCGGCCGCGGGCTTCATGAGGCTGGAGTGGAACGGGGCCGACACCGGCAGCGGCAGCGCGCGTTTGGCGCCATTTGCCTTGAGCACCTCGCAGGCCTTCTCCACCGCAGCCTTGCTGCCGGCAATGACGGTCTGCGCCGGATCGTTGAAGTTGACGGCCTCCACCACCTCGGCACTGCCGGCGCCGAACGACGCCTGGACCTCGGCGCAGCCGGCGCGCACCCGCTCGGCGTCCATGCCCAGGATGGCTGCCATGGCCCCGGTGCCCACCGGCACGGCGGCCTGCATGGCCGCTGCCCGGAAGCGGACCAGCGGCGCGGCCTGGGCCAGGGTCATGGCACCGGCCGCCACCCAGGCGGTGTACTCGCCCAGCGAATGGCCGGCCATCACCGCCGGCATGGCGCCGCCCTCGGCCCGCCAGACGCGCCATGCGGCCACGCCGGCCACCAGCATCACCGGCTGGGTGTTGGTGGTCAGGGCCAGGGCTTCCTTCGGGCCTTCATGAATGAGGCGACCGATGTCTTCGCCGAGGGCTTCCGAGGCTTCGGCGAGGGTGTCGCGGACCACCGGGTGGTCGCCCCAGGCGTCCAGCATGCCGACCGACTGGGAACCCTGCCCGGGAAACACAAATGCAAATGAACTCATGGTGTTGCGAGATGAAAAACGGAGGCCCGGAGGATCAGAAATCCACCAGGACGGCGCCCCAGGTGAAACCGCCGCCCACACCTTCCAGCATGAGGGTGTCACCGGACTTGACCTGACCCGCCCGCACGGCGTGATCCAGGGCCAGCGGAATGGAGGCAGCGGACGTGTTGCCGTGCTGGTCCACCGTGACCACCACCTTGTCCATCGGCAGCTTGAGCTTGCGGGCGGTGCTCTGCATGATCCGGATGTTGGCCTGGTGGGG
Organism: Comamonadaceae bacterium; assembly: GCA_013823485.1. Taxonomy (GTDB): domain Bacteria; phylum Pseudomonadota; class Gammaproteobacteria; order Burkholderiales; family Burkholderiaceae_C; genus Hydrogenophaga. The sequence goes on along the minus strand of PNMF01000169.1, from coordinate 2,661 downwards.
GATGAGCCAGTCGATGTCGGCCTCGGTGCGACCGGCCTTGGCCAGCACGGTGCGGGCGGCTTCTTCCAGCACGCCCACCGCCAGCTTGAAGACCGCCTGACCGTCCATCTTGAGCACCGGATCACCCAGGATCTGCCCGCCGTTCACATGGCCCGGCACGCACAGGATGCCGACATGGCGGCCATCGGCATGGAGATCGGTGGCCAGGATGCCGGGGGTGTCCGAGGCTTCCAGCACCACGGCGCCGGCACCGTCACCGAACAGGACGCAGGTGGTGCGGTCGTTGAAGTCGAGCAGGCGCGAGAACACCTCGGAGCCGATCACCAGCGCCTTGCTGGCCGAGCCGCTGCGGATCATGGCGTCGGCCACGGTGAGGGCATAGACAAAGCCACTGCAGACGGCCTGCACGTCGAAGGCGGGGCAGCCGGCCATGCCGAGCTTGTGCTGGACGATGGCCGCCGTGGACGGGAACACCATGTCCGGCGTGGACGTGGCCACGATGATCAGGTCGATCGATGCCGGGTCGGTGCCGGCGGCTTCCAGCGCGCGCCGTGCAGCCTCGGTGGCCAGGTCGCTGGAGAACACGCCGTCGGCCACGAAGTGGCGCGCCCGGATGCCGGTGCGCTCGACGATCCAGTCGTCGCTGGTCTCCACGCCGCGTGCGGCGAGCAGCTCCACCATGTCGGCATTGGTCAGGCGGCGGGGCGGCAGGCTGCTGCCGGTTCCGGTGATGCGGGAATGACGGTTCATGGGACTGCAGTCGTGTCAGGGATCGGTCGGACCTGGATGCCCCGGCGCGGCCGGAACGATCAGATCGTCGGGATGTTCTTCAGGGCGCCCGGCACCGAGTCCGGAACGAGCAGTGGAGCAGCGCGGGCGATGCGGTCGCGGACGTTGTCGAGCATGCCGCGGTGGGCGGCATCATAAGCGCGCACCAGCGCCTGTTCGAAGGCGAACGCGTCGGCCGACCCGTGGCTCTTGAACACCAGACCCTGCAACCCCAGCAAGGCGGCACCGTTGTAACGCCGGTGGTCCACCCGCTTCTTGAACGAAGAAAGCACCGGATAGGCCACGATGGCGGCCAATTTGCGCCAGATGCTGCTGGAAAACTCTTCCCGCAGGAATCCGCCGATCATGGAGGCCAGGCCTTCGCTGGCCTTCAGCGCCACATTGCCCACGAAGCCGTCGCACACCACGATGTCGGTGGTGCCCTTGAAGATGTCGTTGCCTTCGATGTTGCCGACAAAGTTCAGGTCGCCGGCCTGGGCCGCATGGCGCAGCAGCAGGCCCGCCTTCTTGATGGTTTCGCTGCCCTTGATGACCTCTTCACCCACGTTGAGCAATCCGACCGACGGTTCGGTCTTGCCGGTGGCGGCGGCCACCAGGGCCGACCCCATCACCGCGAACTGCAGCAGGTGCTCGGCCGTGCAGTCGACGTTGGCGCCGAGGTCGAGCATGGTGGTGGCGCCACCCCGGGCGTTGGGCATCTGGGTGGCGATGGCCGGCCGGTCGATGCCGTCGAGCGTCTTGAGCACATAACGGGCAATCGCCATCAGGGCGCCGGTGTTCCCGGCGGACACGGCCGCCTGGGCCTGCCCTTTCTTGACCTGCTCGATGGCCACCCGCATGGACGAGTCCTTCTTGCGCCGCAGTGCCACTTCCACCGGGTCGTCCATGGCCACCACCTCGGTGGCGGTGACCCATTCCACCCGCTCGTGGCGTTCCAGCTGGCGCCATTCGCCGGCGAGCCCGGGTTGGCCCACCAGCAGCAGCCGGGCCTGCGGGTGACTGGCGAGAAAAGCCGCACAGGCGGGCATCGTGACCTGCGGCCCGATATCTCCACCCATGCAATCCACAGCGACGGTGATCATCTCAACATCCCGAGTGGACGCTCCCGAGCGCCCTTGCAAAAAAAAGACCCGCATGCGGCATGCGGGCCTGTGTCTGCCGGACCACCAGCGACCGCGCGCGGGCGCGGCTGCGCTGGCTGCAGCCCTGTAATCAGGCTTCGGACTTGTTCTTCAGCACCTGGCGACCACGGTAGAAGCCGTTGGGGCTGATGTGGTGGCGCAGGTGGATTTCGCCGGTGGTCGGCTCGACGGCGATGCCCGGCACGTTCAGGGCGTTGTGCGAACGGTGCATGCCGCGCTTGGAGGGGGACTTCTTGTTCTGCTGAACGGCCATGGTGGGCTCCTGTGTTTCGGTGAGGTCTGCCCGGTCAGGTCGGACGGGCACTGGCGCAAAGCCTAGCATTATAGCCCGAAGGCGCCGCCCGTCCACCCCGCCACCGGCCCGCCCCTCACTCCGGGCGTCCGGCCTTCAGGCGCGCGAGCTGGGCAAACGGGTTGGGACGCTCTTCCTGCGCCTCGGGCAACGGGTTCGGATCGGCCAGCAGCACCGCCTCCGGACAGACTTCATGCATCGGCACCAGGGGGAGCGCCATCAACAGCTCGTCTTCCAGCACCGCCAGCATGTCCGGGCGGGGCTCCAGCGCCAGCAGGTCTTCGTCGCAGTCGTCGTCCTGGGCTTCGGCAGCGGCCTCGTCCGCCACGAAACGGAACCAGCGATCCACCTCCAGCGGCTCCGGCACCGGGCCGAGGCAGCGCTGGCAGGTCAGCGGCACGGTGACCGAGGCCACGAGCTGCAGCCAGACGTCGGGCT
>PNMF01000168.1 GCA_013823485.1 Comamonadaceae bacterium | reverse complement strand
CAAAGAACTCGAGCGCCTGCTGAGCGACGAGCAAAAGGCCCAGGCGCCCAAGCTCGACTGGGACGAGCTGATGGACACGCTGAAGAAGCGCCTCGAAGAGCAGAAGGAGCGCCACGAAGGCGGCAGCAAGTGGATCGGCACCGGCGGCACCTCGCCCTTCGGCAACGGCGGCAAGAACCCGCAGGGCGTACGCATTGGCGGCAAGGGCGGTGGCAAGAGTGCGGTGAAGGTCTGGGAACAGCGCGCCTACCGCGACTACGACGACACCCAGGAGCTGGGCACCCGCAACATCAAGGTCGCCCTGCGCCGGCTGCGCAAGTTTGCGCGCGAGGGCAACGAGCTGGAGCTCGACCTGCCCGACACCATCCGCAGCACCGCAGCCAACGCAGGCTGGCTGGACATCAAGATGATTCCGGAGCGGCACAACAATGTGAAGGTGCTGCTGCTCATGGACGTGGGCGGCACCATGGACGAACACATCCAGCGGGTCGAGGAGCTGTTCTCGGCGGTCAAGGGCGAGTTCAAGCACTTGGAGTTCTATTACTTCCACAACTGCGTCTACGACTTCATGTGGAAGAACAACCGGCGCCGCTACGCCGAGAAGTTCCCGACCTGGGACATCATCCGCAAGTACAACAAGGACTACAAGCTGATCTTCGTGGGCGACGCGACCATGAGCCCCTACGAGATCCTGCAGCCCGGCGGCAGCGTGGAATACAACAACGAGGAGGCCGGTGCCGAGTGGCTGCAGCGGCTGACCCATGCCTTCCCCAAGTTCGCCTGGATCAATCCGGAACCACAGGGGGTGTGGCAGTATCGACAGAGCATCAGCGTCATCCAGCAGCTGATGGGTCAGCGCATGTACCCGCTGACCCTCAAGGGCCTGGAAGACGCGATGCGCATGCTGTCGAAATGAACCCCGCATGACCCTCTTCCTTCGGGCTGGTCTGCTGCTGACCGGCCTGTGGCTCCACCCGCTGATCCTGTGGCCGACCCCGGCCCACGCCCAGACCGACACCGCCCCGGGCGCCGCCCAGGGTGAGCCGCGCACGGCCGCGCGCGCGCGGGCACAGCGCCCGCCGGTGCCGCCGCGCTTCGAAATCGAACTGGACGCGCCCGACAGCGTGCGCGAAACGCTGCTGCGCCACATGGAGCTGCAGCGCTTTCGACGGTTGCGGCAGCTCGATATCAACGAGCTGAACCGGCTGCTGCTCCAGGCCCCCGACAACCTGCGCGACCTGCTGGGCACGCTGGGCCACTTCAGCCCGGTGATCCAGGTCGACCCCTTGCAGGCCCCGCCGGCCGACGCGCCCAACGCTGCGGCCGACGACGACGACGATGAAGCCGATGCCCTGCCCCCGTTGGGCACGGTCCGCATGCGGGTGGACCCGGGTCCGCAGACCCGCATCGGTTCGGTGCAGGTGATCTTTCAGGGCGACATCGCCACCCTGCCCCAGGCCCAGGCACAGCGCGAAGCCATCCAGGCGGCTGCCGTGCACCGGGCCGACCAGCCCTTCACCCAGTCGGAGTGGGACAGCATCAAGAACCAGGCGCTGCGCCAGCTCACCGGTCAACGCTTCCCGGGCGGGCGGATCGGCAACAGCCTGGCCGACATCGACGCGGCCAACCAGCGCGCCAACCTCTACATCGAACTCGAATCCGGCCCGCTGCAGCGCATCGGCGGCATCGAGGTGGTGGGCAGCGAACGCTACGACCCGGGCATCAGCGAACGGCTGGCCCGCCTCTCGGGCCTGACCCCCGGCGCCGAATACGACCTGGAACGCCTGCAGGCGGCCCAGCAGCGCATGGCGGCCAGCGGCTACTTTGATGCCGTCTTCGTCTATGTGGAGCCGACCGAACAGGCCGCCATGCTGCCGGTCAAGGTGCAGCTGCGCGAGGCCAGGCGCCAGAAACTGGTGCTGGGTGTGGGCGCCAGCACCGACAGCGGTGCGCGCCTGTCGGTCGAGCACCTGCACAACCGGGTGCCGGGCATTGGCTGGCGCGCCCGCAGCGAACTGCGGCTGGACCAGAAAGACCAGACCGCCCGCACCGACTGGCGATCGCCGGTGGACGACAAAGGCTGGCAATGGCTCACCGAGGCGCAGTTGTCACGCCTGGACGACAGCCTGACCCGCACCAGCAGCCAGCGCCTGCGCTGGGGCCAGGGGCAGGACGGCGAAACCCTGGACCGCAGCGTGTACCTGCAATACGACCGGGCCCGCGTGGTGCAGTACCTGCCGCAGCTGCTGCCCGAGGCGGCGGAATCGTCCATCACCGCCAACTACGCCTGGAGCCGCCGCCGCTTCGACGACCTGGTCTCGCCCCGGCGCGGCCACGGACTGGCGGTGGAGCTGGGCGCGGGCACCACCCTGGGCACCGACCGCCAGCCGTTTGCCCGCACCCAGGCGCGCTGGCTCGGCCTGTGGCCGCTCGACCGCGCCGAGGCCGCACCGGGCAGCGCAGCCCCATCGAACCTGGGTCGGCTGGCGCTGCGGCTGGAGGGCGGTGCGGTGATTGCCCGGGACAACGCACCGGTCCCCGAGACGCAGCTGTTCCTCACCGGCGGCGACAACTCGGTGCGCGGTTACGGCCTGCGCGACATCGGCGTGCCCTCGGCCAACGGCGGGGTGCGCGCCGGCCGCTACAAGGCGGTGGTGAGCGTGGAGTGGCAGCGCCCTGTATGGGCCGAGAACGGTCAACGCTCGCCCTGGGAGAACGTGCTGTTCGTCGACGGCGGTGCCGTGGCCGACCGGGCCGGCGACCTGCGTCCGAAGTGGGGCGTGGGCACCGGCCTGCGCTACAACAGCCCGGTGGGTCCGCTGCAGATCGATCTGGCCTACGGCCTGGAAACCCGCGAACTGCGGCTGCACCTCAACGTGGGCTTCAGCTTCTGAGGGCAGCATGGCTGAAGGCACCCTGCGCGACCACGAACCGGCGTCTGTCCCGCCGCCGCCCACCCCTGGCCGGTGGCAGATCGGCTTGCGCTGGCTTGCCGGCCTGCTGGCAGCACTGGGTCTGCTGCTGGCGCTGGCACTGAGCGGCCTATGGGTCTGGGCCGGCCAGGAAGGTTCGCTGGCCCGCGCGCTGGACTGGGCCGCCCGCCACAGCCGGGGCGAGGGGCCCGGCGCGACCCAACCGGCCACGCCCGCCAGCTGGGGGCAGCTCGATGCCAGCGGCGTGCAGGGCAGCATCCGCGAGGGTGGGCAGATGGATCGCCTGCAGTGGCGGCAGGACGGCCTGACGGTCGAGCTGCAGGGCCTGGCCATCGAACCCGGCAGCGGCTTCTGGATGCGGCTGCTCACCGGTCAGGGCGTTCACCTGGAACGGCTGTCGGCGGCGCGGCTGCGCATCGACGATCGCCGCCCGACACCCGCCGAGCCGACCCCGCTGCAGCCCCTGACCACGCTGGAGCTGCCGCTGGCGGTGTCGGTGGCGCTGGCGCTGGACGACATTGAACTGAGCGGCGCGCTCCAGGCCCGCCTGGGCCCCATGAAGGCACGCTACGCCTACGGCCCCGCCGCCGACCATGGCCGGCTGGGCCCGCACGAACTCGCCGATGTGCAGCAGGTGCACACGTTGCGCATCGAGACCCTGCACATCGCCGGTGGCCGCTACCGGGTGCAGGCCGCCATGGGAGCGCAGGCCCCCATGCCGCTGCGCCTGGATGCGCAGGCCGAGGTCGACACCACCGTACCCGGTGGCGAACCGTTGGCGTTGCGGGGCAAGGCCCAGCTGGGCGGCACCCTGTCCGGACCGGACGCGGCACTCAACCTGTCGGCCTACCTGCAGTCGGCCCAGGAGCGCCCGGCCAGCCCGGCCCTGGCCGCCAAGGCGCGCATCAAACCCTGGGCCCGGCAGCTGCTGGACGAAGCCGATGTGCGGCTGCACCGGCTGGATCTGGCCAGCCTGTGGCCGGGTGCACCGGTCACGGCCCTCGGCGGCACCCTGGTTGCGCGGCCCGAGGGCGATGTCTGGCAGGTCCGGGCCGACCTGCAGAACCTGGCCGCCGGCCCGGCCGACCGCCAGCGCGTGCCGCTTGATCAGCTGCAGGCCACCGCCCGATGGCAGGACCCGCGCTGGACCCTGGAACGCCTGGACGCCCGACGGGGCAACGGCCGTCTGCAGGCCAGCGGCGAATGGCAGCCGGCCAACGCAGGTGGCACGGAGCCTCCGATCTGGAACGGGGAAGCCCGCCTGACCGGCATCAACCCGGCCCAGCTCTGGAGCACGCTGGCGCCGGCCGCGCTCGACGGCCGTGCCCAGGCCCGCACCGGCGGCACCGGTAGCGGCAACGGGATCGACTGGCAGCTGGCGATCCAGCCTTCCGGCCGGCAACCGCCCCGCAGCACCGCCGATGCGCTGCGACTGCGCCAGGTGCAGGCCCGGGGTCGCTGGACCGCTGCCGGCCCGACCGCCACGGCCGGCACTCTGGACCTGACCGAGCTGGACATCGATGCACTCGACGCCCGGCTGCAGGGCCAGGGCCGGTATGTGCACCCGGCCGGTCGCGCCGAGGCACGCTGGAACCTGGCGCTGCCGGGCACCCGGCTGCAGGGCGATGTGGATCTGGCCTCGGCCGCCGGCGACGGCGATGTCCGGCTCACCCTCAGCGATGCCGCCGCCACGCTGGCCTGGGCGCGCCGGCTGCGCGATCTGCCGCTGGTGGGTCCGGCGGTTGCCGGGGCCCTGCCCGACATCGAAGCGGCCGGCGCCGGGCAGCTGGCGCTGCGCTGGCAAGGCGGACTCGGTGCGCTGGGCTGGCCGGGTGCTGCCGGCAGCGGGTCCGGCGGGTCCGGCGGG
>PNMF01000167.1 GCA_013823485.1 Comamonadaceae bacterium | reverse complement strand
CCACGCCGTTCAGGCCGTTGCCGCTGCGCTCCACCAGCTGCGGCAGGCGGGCAAAGCAGCTCGGCGGATAGCCCTTGGTGGCCGGCGGCTCGCCGATGGCCAGCGCAATCTCGCGCTGGGCCATGGCGTAGCGGGTGAGCGAATCCATGAGCAGCAGCACATGCAGGCCGTCGTCGCGGAAACGTTCGGCAATGGCGGTGGCGTAGGCGGCGCCCTGCATGCGCACCAGCGGCGGTGCGTCGGCCGGGGCGGCCACCACCACCGAGCGGGCCCGGCCGTCGTCGCCCAGGATGTCCTCGATGAATTCCTTGACCTCGCGGCCGCGTTCGCCGATGAGGCCGACCACGATCACGTCGGCCTTGGTGTAGCGGGCCATCATGCCCAGCAGCACCGACTTGCCCACGCCCGATCCGGCGAACAGGCCGATGCGCTGGCCGCGCCCCACGGTCAGCAGGGCATTGATGGCGCGCACGCCGGTGTCCAGCGGTTCGCGCACCGGGTCGCGGTCCATGGCGTTCAGGGGTGCGCGGTCCATCGGGGCGATGTCCACATCCACGATCGGGCCCTGGTGGTCCAGCGGATGGCCGTGCGCATCCACCACCCGACCGAGCAGGCCGCGGCCCATGGGCAGCTGCAGGGTGCCGCGGTCGTCCGGCGAGGGCGGGCGGTTGTCCTGGCCCAGGCGTGGCATGGCGCGGTAGGGCGGCAGCGGGGTGACGCTTGCGCCACTCGACAGGCCATGCACATCGCCCGCCGGCATGAGGTAGGCGCGGTCGTTGGAGAAGCCGACCACCTCGGCCAGCACCGGCGTCTTCTGGCCGTTGCCGATGAGGCATTGCGAACCCACCGGCACCTTCAGGCCGACGGCTTCCAGCACCAGGCCCGCCAGGCGGGTGAGGGTGCCGCTGACCTCCAGCGGCGTGCGCACCGTGGCGTGGGTGCGCAGGTCTTCCATGTAACGGTCCCAGTGGGTGGGGCCGTCCAGGTCGGGGAGGATGGAATCAGACATCGGCGTCCTCCGGGTCCCAGGGGGTGTTCAGGCCGAGGTTGCCCACGGCGCGGGCCCAGCGTTTTTCGACGGTGGCGTCGACCGAGGTGGAAGCGGTCTCCACCACGCAGCCGCCGGGGCTGATGGCAGGGTCGGCCACCAGCTCGGGCACCGGGCTGGCCAGTGTCTCGCGCAGGGCGCCGCCCATGGCCTGCAGGTCGGCCGGGTTCATGCGGACGGTGGCCGGCAGGCCATCGACGATGAGTTCGCGCAGCGCTTCGTCGATCACCGGCTTGAGCGCCTCGTGATCGGCGCGCAGCTCGCGGCGCACCACCTGGCGGGCCAGGTCGCAGGCCAGTTCCAGGATGTGCTGCGAGATCTGCTGCTCGCTGCGGATCAGGCTGTTGCGGGTGCTCTGCAGCATCTGGGCCATGCGCACGCCGGCTTCTTCGGCCTGGTGGCGCAGCGGCGCTTCGAGCGCATCGCGCACCTCCTGGCTGCCGGCGTCATGGCCGTGGGCAAAGCCTTCGGCATAGGCCTGCTGGCGGATGTCGTGCAGGGCGTCCTCGCTCAGGGCGGGGCCGCTGTCGGCCGCTGCGGCGGGCTGGCTGCCGTCGACCGCGTCGAACTGCCAGGCGGCCACACCGTCGATCTCCTCGCGCGGAATGAAGCGCGAATGCACGCTGCCGGCCGGCTTGGCGGCCTGCGCCTCCATGGCGGCGATGCGTTCAGACAAAGGCTTCATCTTCGCCTCCGCCCAGCATGATCTGACCTTCGTCGGACAGGCGACGCACCACCTTCAGGATGTCCTTCTGCTGCGTCTCCACCTCCGACAACCGCACCGGGCCGCGCGACTCCAGGTCCTCGCGCAGCGCCTCGGCGGCACGGCTGGACATGTTGGCCAGCACCAGCTCGCGCAGTTCGGTGCTGGCACCCTTGAGGGCCACCACCAGCTGGTCGGTGGCGACTTCCTTGAGCACCAGCTGCACCGACTTGCCGTCGAGCTTGAGCAGGTCCTCGAAGGTGAACATCTTGTCCATGATCTTCTGGGCCAGGTCCGGGTCGAAGCCGCGGATGGATTCGATCACCGAGCCCTCGATCTGGGTGCCCATCATGTTGATGATCTCGGCCGCCGTCTTCACGCCGCCCATGCTGGTCTTGCGGATCTTGTCGCCGCCGGCCAGCACCTTGTAGAGCACCTCGTTGAGGTCCTTCAGCGCGGTGGGCTGGATGCCTTCGAGCGTGGCGATGCGCAGCATCACCTCGTTGCGGGTGCGTTCGGTGAAGTTCTTGAGCACACCGGCGGTCTGGTCGGCCTCCAGGTGCACCAGGATGGCGGCCACGATCTGCGGGTGCTCGTTGCGCAGCAGTTCGGCAATCGACAGCGGGTCCATCCATTTCAGGCTCTCGATGCCCGACACGTCGCCGCCCTGCAGGATGCGGTCGATCAGCAGCGAGGCCTTGTCGTCGCCCAGCGCGCGCTTGAGCACGGCGCGCACATAGTTGTCGGTGTCGCTCACCAGCAGGCTCTGCGACGAGGCCTCGCTGGCAAAGCGCAGCATCACCTGGTCGACCCGGTCGTGCGAGACGGCGCGGGTCTTGGCGATGGTCTCGCCCAGCTTCTGCACTTCCTTCGGGCTGAGGTGCTTGAACACCTCGGCCGCTTCCTCTTCGCCCAGCGACATGAGGAAGATGGCTGCGTCCTGGATTCCCTGGTCTTCCATGTGTGTGTCCTCTGCGGATCAGGCCGGCGCTTCGCCGTTGACCCAGCCCTTGACGATGTTGGCCACGGCCGCCGGGTTCTCCAGCGCCAGCCGCTTGGCATCGGCCAGACGCTGCTGTTCAGGGGTGACCTCTTCGCTGGCGGGCATGGGCAGTCCGGGACGCTCCGGCGTGTCGTTGAGCACGGCATTGAGCGGCTGGGCTTCCAGGGCGGTCAGGCGCGGCGCGGGATTCTTCATCTGCTTGAGCACGGGGCGCACCAGGCCCATGAGCACCAGCAGCCCCACCGCCACCATGCCCAGCGGCCAGGCCAGGCTGCGGGCCAGGTCGATCATCTCGGGCTGCTTCCACAGCGGCAGCTCTTCGGCCTCCGGGGCCTTGACCGCGTTGAAGGCGGCGTTGACCAGGTTGACCGAATCGCCCCGGTCCTTGTTGAAGCCGATGGTCTCGCGCACCAGGGCGGTCATCTGCTCCAGCTGCTCGGGCGGGATGGGCTGCGTGACGCTCTTGCCCTGCGGGTTGACCGAGGTGCGGTGGTTCACCACCACGGCGGCGCTCAGGCGGCGCACCGTGCCGGTGGATTCGCGCACCACCTTCACCGTCTTGTCCACTTCGTAGTTCACGGTCGACTCGCGGCGCATGGAGCCCTTGTCGGCGGTGGCGGCGCCCTGGGGGTTCACGCCCACCGGTGCGGCCGGGCCGTTGATGGGGGCTGCGCCGGGGGCCGGCGGCTGGTTGCTCACTGCGCCCGGCACACCCGAGGGCTGGCTGGATGCACCGCTGCCGTCTTCCACCAGCTGCTGGCTGCGCACCGCACTCGGCGCACCGCCCTGGTTGGGGGCGTGCTGCTCGGAGGTCGACTCCACCAGCGAGAAATCCACATCGGCCGTCACCTGCGCCTTGACGTTGCCGGCGCCCACCAGGGGTTCGAGCATGTCCAGGATGCGGCGGGTGTGCAGCTGCTCGATCTGGGTCACGTACTGCAACTTCTGCACGTCGGCGCCCTGGGCCTGGCCGGCGGCGTCCGGCGGCGACGACAGCAGGTTGCCGGCGTCGTCCACCACGCTGACCGCCTTGGGGTTCATCTCGGGCACGCTGCTGGCCACCAGATGCACGATGCCGGCCACCTGTGCGCGGTCCAGCGTGCGGCCGGGGTGCAGGGTCAGCAGCACCGAGGCGCTGGCCTTCTGCTGTTCGCGGAAGAATCCGTTCTGGTTGGGCAGGGCCAGGTGGATGCGGGCGCTCTGGACCGAGGAGAGCGACTGGATCGAGCGGGTGAGTTCGCCCTCCAGGCCGCGCTGGAAGGTCAGGCGCTCCTGGAACTGGGTCATGCCGAAGCGGTTGCTCTCCATCAGCTCGAAGCCGGTGACCGAACCCTTGGGCAGGCCTTGCGAGGCCAGGCGCAGCCGGGTGTCGTGCACCTTGTCGGCCGGCACCATGATGGCGCCGCCGCCCTCGGTGTGGCGGTAGGGCACGTTCATCTGCGAGAGCTGCGCCACGATGGCGCCGCCGTCCTTGTCCCCCAGGTTGCTGTAGAGCACCTTCCAGTCCGGCTGGCGGCCCATGAAGAAGGCGGCCAGGGCCAGCGCCAGCAGGGCCAGGGCGCCCAGGCCGAGCTTGATCTTCTGGCTGTTGTCCATGCGGGACAGGCCGTCGCCCAGCGGGCTGCGGCGCGCGGGCTGGATGTCCAATTCGGCAACGGTGGTGCTCATGGCGGGGTGGCTGCAATCGGTCGGGGAGACATTCCCCGTTGCGACCGAGTATGGAGTTCCACCCCCTGCGCCATAGCGGTGAAAAGGCCCGGCTTTGGCCCCTTATTCCGGCCACGCGGACCGGGTCCGTTCCCTAGAGTCGGGGCATTCCCTTTTGCGGAAGGAGCATTCCATGGACGTTCGACTCTCCCCCCTCTCCAGCCAGACCCTGGGCGGTCTGAAATCGCTGTCTGCCGGCAAGGCCGCCGGTGCAGGTGGCCTGGGCGCCACGGGCGCCGGCGCCGGTGTGGCCGAGAGCTTCAAGAGCGCGCTGCGCGATGTCAGCAAGGCCCAGAACGAGGCATCGAGCCTGCAGACCCGGGTCCAGATGGGCGACCC
>PNMF01000166.1 GCA_013823485.1 Comamonadaceae bacterium | reverse complement strand
CGCTGGTGCCGGCCATCATTGCCGAGCTGAAGAAGCAGGGCGCCGACGACATCATCGTGTTCGTGGGTGGCGTCATTCCGCGCCAGGACTACGAGTTCCTGTACGAGGCCGGCGTGAAGGGCATCTACGGCCCCGGCACCCCCATTCCCGCCAGCGCCAAGGACGTGCTGGAACAGATCCGCAAAGCCGTGGCCTGAAGGCGCGACGTGACGCCCCAAGCGTTCTTCGACGGCATCGTGGGCGGCCAGGGCATGGCCCAGCGCCGCGCCATGGCCAAGGCCATCACGTTGCTGGAGTCCACCCGGGCCGACCACCGCACCCAGGCCGACGCGCTGCTGACCGAGCTGCTGCCGCACACCGGCCGGGCCTTCCGGCTGGGCATCAGCGGTGTGCCGGGCGTGGGCAAGAGCACCTTCATCGAGGCCCTGGGCCTGTTCCTGATCGACCGTGGCCACCGGGTGGCGGTGCTGACCATCGACCCGTCCAGCACGGTGTCGGGCGGCTCCATCCTGGGCGACAAGACGCGCATGGAGCGGCTGTCGGTGCACGACCGAGCCTACATCCGCCCCAGCCCGAGCAGCGGCACGCTGGGTGGCGTGGCCGAAAAGACCCGCGAGGCCATGCTGGTGTGCGAGGCCGCCGGGTTCGATGTGGTCATCGTGGAAACTGTGGGTGTGGGCCAGAGCGAGACCGCCGTGGCCGGCATGACCGACATGTTCTGCCTGCTGCAGCTGCCCAATGCCGGCGACGATCTGCAGGCCATCAAGAAGGGCGTGATGGAGCTGGCCGACCTGGTGGTCATCAACAAGGCCGACATCGACCCCGACGCCGCCACCCGCGCGCGGGCGCAGATCACCTCGTCGCTGCGGCTGCTGGGCCAGCAAGGGCGGCCCGAGCATGCGCACCACGATGAATCGATCTGGCACCCGCAGGCCATCCAGCTGAGTGCTTTGCTGGGGCAGGGCGTGGACAGCTTCTGGGAGGCGGTGAGCCGCTTCCGCGATCTGCAGACCGCCAACGGCCAGCTGGCGCAGCGCCGCCAGCAGCAGGCCCGGGCCTGGATGTGGGAGCGCATCGAGGCCGGCCTGAAGCAACGTTTCCGCACCCATCCCGCCGTGCAGGCGGCGCTGGACGACACCACCCGCCGCGTGCTGGACGGCACGCTGCCCGCCAGCACGGCCGCGCGCCAGCTGCTGGCCCTGTTCGACTGATTTTTCTGGAGAAGACACATGCAGGACATCCTTCGACAACTCGAAGAAAAACGCGCGGCGGCCCGTCTGGGCGGCGGCGAGAAGCGCATTGCCGCCCAGCACGCCAAGGGCAAGCTGACCGCGCGCGAGCGGCTGGAGGTGCTGCTGGACGAGGGCACCTTTGAAGAGTGGGACATGTTCGTCGAGCACCGCTGCACCGACTTCGGCATGCAGGACAACAAGGTGCCGGGCGACGGTGTGGTCACCGGCTACGGCATGATCAATGGCCGCCTGGTGTTCGTCTTCAGCCAGGACTTCACCGTGTTCGGCGGCGCGCTCTCCGAAGCCCACGCCGAGAAGATCTGCAAGGTGATGGACCAGGCCATGAAGGTCGGCGCCCCGGTGATCGGCCTGAACGATTCGGGCGGCGCCCGCATCCAGGAAGGCGTGGCCTCGCTGGGCGGTTATGCCGACGTGTTCCAGCGCAACGTGCTGGCCAGCGGCGTGGTGCCGCAGATCAGCATGATCATGGGCCCCTCGGCCGGTGGCGCGGTGTATTCGCCGGCCATGACCGACTTCATCTTCATGGTCAAGGACAGCTCCTACATGTTCGTGACCGGCCCCGAGGTGGTGAAGACGGTGACGCACGAGGAAGTGACCGCCGAGGAACTGGGCGGCGCCATCACCCACACCACCCGCAGCGGCGTGGCCGACCTGGCCTTCGAGAACGATGTGGAGGCGCTGCTCATGCTGCGCCGGCTCTACAACTACCTGCCGCTGAACAACCGCGAGAAGGCCCCGGTGCGCCCCAGCGGCGACCCGATCGACCGCATGGAGCTGAGCCTGGACACGCTGGTGCCGGAGAACCCGAACAAGCCCTACGACATGAAGGAGCTGATCCTGAAGATCGTGGACGACGGCGACTTCTTCGAGCTCCAGCCCGAGTACGCCAAGAACATCCTGATCGGCTTTGCCCGCATGGATGGTCAGACGGTGGGCATCGTGGCCAACCAGCCGCTGGTGCTGGCGGGCTGTCTGGACATCAAGAGCAGCATCAAGGCGGCGCGCTTCGTGCGTTTCTGCGACTGCTTCAACATCCCGGTGGTGACCTTTGTGGACGTGCCCGGCTTCATGCCCGGCACCAGCCAGGAGTACGGCGGCATCATCAAGCACGGCGCCAAGCTGCTGTATGCGTACGCCGAATGCACGGTGCCGAAGATCACGGTGATCACCCGCAAGGCCTACGGCGGTGCCTACGACGTGATGGCGTCGAAGCACCTGCGCGGCGATGTGAACTTTGCCTGGCCCAATGCCGAGATTGCGGTGATGGGCGCGAAGGGCGCGGTGGAGATCATCTTCCGCGAAGAGAAGAAGGACCCGGCCAAGCTGGCCGAGCGCGAGGCGGAGTACAAGGCCCGCTTCGCGAATCCGTTCGTGGCGGGGGCGCGCGGGTTCATCGACGATGTGATCCTGCCGCACGAGACCCGCAAGCGCATCTGCCGTTCGCTGGTGATGCTGAAAGACAAGAAGCTGGAGAACCCGTGGCGCAAGCACGGGAACATTCCGCTGTGATGGGCTTCTCCGTTGTCTTCTCGCGCCGGGGCGGCTCGGGGTGCCCGGACGTTTTGCTCCGTGTCCCCCGCGCTTCGCGCTCCTCCTTTACCTGCGCAAAACGCCCGAGCACCCCGATCCTCAGAGGTCTATGTTCGCTGGGCTTTCACGTCACCCCCTTCGCAGCAAGGAGCGTGGCGGGTGTGTCGCAGCGAAGTAAAGGAGGAGCCGGCCGAAGGCCGGCGGGGGACATGAGCGGAGGCACACCCGCCACGATCCTAGCGGGCACAGAAACCACGGCCAGCCACAGCCACTGACTTTTGCACCGGAGAACTCCATGTTCAACAAGATCCTGATTGCCAACCGTGGCGAGATCGCCTGCCGCGTGATCGCCACCGCCAAGAAGATGGGCATCGCCACCGTGGCGGTGTATTCCGACGCCGACAAGGAAGCCCGCCATGTGCAGCTGGCCGACGAAGCCGTGCGCCTCGGTCCGCCGCCCTCGCGTGAGAGTTACCTGCTGGGCGACGCCATCATTGCCGCTGCCCAGGCCACCGGCGCCCAGGCCATCCACCCCGGCTACGGCTTCCTGTCCGAGAACGAGGACTTTGCCCGCAAGGTCGAGGAAGCCGGGCTGGTGTTCATCGGCCCCAAGCACTACAGCATCGCGGCCATGGGCGACAAGATCGCCTCCAAGAAGCTGGCCAACGAGGCCAAGGTCAGCACCATCCCGGGCTACAACGAACCGATCCAGTCGCCCGACGAGGCGGTGGGCATCGCGCAGAAGATCGGTTACCCGGTCATGATCAAGGCGAGTGCCGGTGGTGGTGGCAAGGGCCTGCGCGTGGCCTTCAACGACAAGGAATGTTTCGAGGGCTTCACCAGCTGCCGCAACGAAGCGCGCAACAGCTTCGGCGACGACCGCGTGTTCATGGAGAAGTTCGTCCAGGAGCCGCGCCACATCGAAATTCAGGTGCTGGGCGATTCGCACGGTAACGTGATCTACCTGAACGAGCGCGAATGCTCGATCCAGCGCCGCCACCAGAAGGTGATCGAGGAGGCGCCGTCGCCCTTCATTTCCGAGGCCACCCGCAAGGCCATGGGCGAGCAGGCGGTGGCGCTGGCCAAGGCGGTCAAGTACCAGAGCGCGGGCACGGTGGAGTTCGTGGTCGGCAAGGACCAGGACTTCTACTTCCTGGAAATGAACACCCGCCTGCAGGTGGAGCACCCGGTGACCGAGTGCATCACCGGGCTGGACCTGGTCGAACTCATGATCCGCGTGGCCGCCGGCGAGCCGCTGCCGCTGGCGCAGGCCGACGTGAAGCGCGAGGGCTGGGCCATCGAGTGCCGCATCAACGCCGAAGACCCGTTCCGCAACTTCCTTCCCAGCACCGGGCGGCTGGTGCGGTTTGCGCCGCCGGCCCAGAGCATGTGGCAAGCCGACACCGGCAACCGCTTCGGCGTGCGGGTGGACACCGGCGTGCTGGATGGCGGCGAGATCCCGATGTTCTACGACTCGATGATCGCCAAGCTGATCGTGCACGGCAAGGACCGGAACGACGCCATCGCCAAGATGCGCGAGGCCCTCAACGGCTTCGTCATCCGGGGCGTGCAGAGCAACATCCCGTTCCAGGCGGCGCTGCTGGCGCACCCGAAGTTCGTCACCGGCGAGTTCAACACCGGCTTCATCGCCGAGCACTACGGCCACGGCTTCCGGGCCGAAGACGTGCCGCACGACGACCCCGATTTCCTGGTGGCACTCGCCGCCTTCGTGCGCCGCAAGAGCCGCGAGCGAGCCGCCGGCATCAGCGGTCAGCTGCCCGGTTACGGCGTGAAGGTGGGGCACGACTACCGCGTCATCACCCTGGATGGTCAGGGCGGCGAGCACCGCTATTCGCCGGTGCATGTGGACGAGGTGGTGGGCCAGATCGGTGCGGCGGTGGTGACGGTGGGCGAGAAGCGCTACGCCATCCAGAGCCCGTCCCGCCTGAACGACATCTGCATCAGCGGCAGCTGCAATGACCGGCCCTTCACCGCGCAGATCGAGCGCGGCACGGCCCGCAACCCGCTGGCCCTGGTGGTGCAGCACAACGGCACCCGCATCGAGGCCATG
>PNMF01000165.1 GCA_013823485.1 Comamonadaceae bacterium | reverse complement strand
GTGGTGCAGGAGCTGGTGACCATGATCCAGACCCAGCGCGCCTACGAAATGAATTCCAAGGCCATCCAGACGTCGGACCAGATGCTGCAACGCCTGGCTCAGTTGTGACCCACCCCCGTCGCTTGCCCACTTCGTGTGGCCGCTCCGCCCCTCAAGGGGCAACGCCTGCGGCCGGGCAAAGCCCGATCCGCGGCGTTCTGTGTTTCGGGCACTTCGCTCGCTGCGCATCGGCTGGTTTGGTTGGCTATTTTGTTATCGGGACATCCCATGAAACGCACCGCTCTCTCTTCCGTTGTTCTGCTGTCGCTGGGCCTGCTGCTCGGTGGTTGTGAGACCTTGCAGAGGTCGCCGCAGGTGGACGTGGTGCCGGTGGCGCCGGTGCGGTTTGCGGCGGAGCCTGCTGCGGCGCCCGCCACGGGCAGCCTGTTCAGCGCGGTGACGTACCGCCCGGCGTTCGAGGACCCGCGCGCCCGCCTGCCGGGCGACAGCCTGACGATCCAGATCACCGAGCGCATCACCGCGAGCCAGAAGTCGTCCTCCAGCATCGACCGCTCGGGCGACATCTCGGGCAGTGTCTCGGCCTTCCCGTTCCTCAAGACGCCGCTGCTCGACAAGCTCAATGTGGGCGCCGAGTCGTCGAACACCTTCGCGGGTCGGGGCGGCACCGAGAGCGCCAACACCTTCTCGGGTTCGATCACCGCCACCGTGCTGGAGGTGCTGCCCAACGGCCACCTCGTGGTGGCGGGTGAAAAACAGATCGGCGTGAACCAGAACGTGGACGTGCTGCGCTTCTCCGGCACGGTCGATCCCAGGCACATTCAGCCCGGCAACGTGATCACCTCCACCCAGGTGGCGAACGCACGCATCCAGTCGCGCAACCGGGGCGCGCAGGGGGAAGTGCAGGCAATAGGCTGGCTCTCCCGGTTCTTTTTGAGCCTTTCGCCGTTCTGAGCCTGCCTAGCATCAAAGGCATGAAGTCGTCGCGCCCTGTTGCCACCATGAACACCCCGATCAAGCGCCACCTGTTCACCGCCCGCGCCACGCCGCGCGACACCGTCAAGCGTGTGCTGGGCGGTTGCGCGCTGTTGCTCATCGGTCTGGCCTGGCTCGGTTTTCCGCTCCAGGCGCAGGCCGTGCGGATCAAGGAAATCGCCTCCGTGCAGGGCGTGCGCAGCAACCCGCTCACCGGCTACGGCCTGGTGGTCGGCCTGGACGGCACCGGCGACCAGACCACCCAGATGCCCTACACCGCGCAGAGCATGCACAACGTCCTGCAGCAGCTCGGCCTGAGTCTTCCACCCGGCGCCAGCATGCAGTTGAAGAACGTGGCAGCGGTGCTCGTCACGGCGCAGTTGCCCGCCTTTGCGCAGCCCGGCCAGAGCATCGACGCCACGGTGTCCTCCATCGGCAACGCCAAGTCGCTGCGCGGCGGCACCCTCATCACCACGCCGCTCAAGGGCGCCGACGGCCAGATCTACGCGCTGGCCCAGGGCAGCCTGCTGGTGGGTGGCGCGGGGGCTGCGGCTGGCGGCAGCAAGGTGCAGATCAACCACCTGAGCGCGGGCCGCATCCCGGGCGGTGCCCAGGTCGAGCGCGCCGTGCCCACGCCGTTCGCGCTGGGCGACACCATCGACCTCGGCCTGAGCAGCGCCGACTTCCAGACCGCGCGCCGCGTGGCCGAAGCGGTGAACAAGAAGCACGGCGCCGGCACGGCCAGCGCCGTGGACGGCCGCGTGGTGCGCCTGCGCGCCCCGAGCGACGCCAACGCCCGCGTGAGCTTCCTGGCCGATGTGGAAGAGCTGCGGCTGGAAACCAGTGCCCCGGCCGCCAGGGTCATCATCAATGCGCGCACCGGCTCCATCGTCATGAACCAGGCCGTCACGCTCGGCGCTTTTGCCGTGGCGCACGGCAACCTCTCGGTCAGCATCAGCTCCACGCCGGTGATCAGCCAGCCCAACCCCTTGTCCATCGGCGGCCAGACCGTGCAGGCCGAAAAGGCCAACATCGCCATCACGCAGGACAGCGGCGCGCTGGTCGAGATGAGCGCCGCACCCAAGCTGTCCGAGGTGGTGCGCGTGCTCAACGCGCTCGGCGCCACGCCGCAAGATCTGCTGGCCATTCTTCAAGCCATCAAGGCCGCTGGCGCGATGAACGCGGAACTGGAAGTGATATGAAGCACCCCCGCCGCGCTTCGCGCGACCCCCTCAAGGGGGCGGTGCCTGCGGCCTGGCAGAGCCAGTTCCGCGGTGTGTACCAGGCCCACCCCCATCGCTTGCTCACTGCGTGTAGCCGCTCCGCCCCTCAAGGGGCAACATCTGCGGCCTGGCATAGCCAGTTCCGCGATGTTCCCGGTTGGGCGGTTGCTGTTCGTCCGGCTGTGGGCTTCGGCAGCACCCAGCGCGGAAACGTAACGGGCATGCTGCGTGTGGAGGCCGTCGCCTACCGCCGCCGTGCGCAGTCTGCATCCGGGAGGCGGGCATGAGTTCGTTCTCCCTGTCCACCCAGGGCCTGGCGGCCGATCCGTCGGCGCTCAACGCGCTGCGCTACGGCGCGGCGGGCAAGGGCAACGACAAGGCGGCGCTGAAGGAAGCGGCCAAACAGTTTGAATCGCTCTTCATGCGCGAGCTGATCAAGAGCATGCGCGAAGCCACCTCCAAGTCCGGCCTGATGGACGGCCAGGGCAGCGAGCTCGGCACCGATCTGCTCGACCAGCAGCTCTCGGTGCAGCTCTCCGGTTTGTCCGGCGGTCTGTCCGAAGCCATCGAGCGCCAGCTCGGCCGCCAGATGGGCGCCAGCACCAGCCCCGGCGGTGCTTTCCCGCTGACCAGCGCCACACCGGCCAGCACGGTGAGCCGGGCCACCGGCGGCTCGCGCCAGGCC
Organism: Comamonadaceae bacterium; assembly: GCA_013823485.1. Lineage (GTDB taxonomy): Bacteria > Pseudomonadota > Gammaproteobacteria > Burkholderiales > Burkholderiaceae_C > Hydrogenophaga. The sequence goes on along the minus strand of PNMF01000165.1, from coordinate 2,006 downwards.
GGTTTTGTGAACCAGCACAGCCAGGCCGCCGAGACGGTGGCGCGCGAGTCCGGCATCCCCGCCAGCTTCATGATCGGCCAGGCCGGCCACGAGACCGGCTGGGGCCGGAGCGAAATCCGCCACCGCGACGGCTCGAACTCGTTCAACCTGTTCGGCATCAAGGCCACCGGCAACTGGAAGGGCAAGGTCGCCGAAATCACCACCACCGAATACATCAACGGTGAGCCACGCAAAGTGACCGCCAGGTTCCGCGCCTACGACTCCTACGCCGAATCCTTCCGCGACTACGCCCGGCTGATCGGCAACAGCCCGCGCTACGACAAGGTCATGGACCAGCTCGGCTCGGTGCAGGGCTTTGCCACCAGCCTGCAGCAGGCCGGTTACGCCACCGACCCGCAGTACGCCGCCAAGCTCAGCCGCGCGATCAACATGACGCTGAGCCTGCAAAGGGCGAACACATGACCACCCCGTCGCTTGCCCACTTCCCCGTCATCTGCGAAAGCCGATGGCGCTTGTGGCCGCATCCCCCTCAAGGGGCAACACCTGTGGCCCGGCAAAGCCGGTTCCACGGTGTTTCTGAGCGGGAAGAAGGGAGCGCCGCATGACCGCCGCGCTCAACATCGGCGCGCGCGCGCTGACCGCCAACCTGGCGGCGCTGCAGGTGATTGGCCACAACATCGCCAACGTCAACACCGACGGCTATTCGCGCCAGTCGGTCAACATGGTGTCTTCGGGCTACCAGACGCTGGGCGGCAATTACTACGGCAAGGGCGCCGAGATCGGCACCGTCACCCGCACCCACAGCGCCTACCTCACGCGCGAAGCGCAGCTCGCGTCCTCGGTGGCGGCGGCCGACAGCGAGCGCCTGCAACGCCTGCAGCAGCTCGAAACCCTGTTCCCCACCGGCGCGGCCGGCCTGGGTTCGGCGGTCAACGACATGCTCAACGCCTGGTCCGACGTCGCCTCCTCGCCCACCAACCTGTCGGCGCGCGTGGTGGCGCTGGCGCGCGGCGAAGAGCTCGCCGCCCGCATGCGCGACACCGCCAGCCAGGTGGACGCGCTGGCCTACAACGGCCACCAGCAGGCGAACAACACGGTGACCAGCATCAACCGCCTGGCGCAGGACATTGCGCTGGCCAACCAGCGCATCATCGAAAACCAGGGCCAGACCGGCCAACCCAACGACCTGCTGGACCAGCGCGACGCCCTCATGGCCCAGCTCAGCCAGTACGTTCAGGTCACCACCGTCGCCGCCGACGACGGCAGCCTGAGCGTGTTCGTGGCCGGCAGCCAGCCGCTGGTGCTGGGCCAGACCGCCAACGCGCTGGCCCTGCAGCGCGACCCGGTGGACACCACGCAGTCCCGCATCGCCTTCGTGCAGGGTGGTGTTTCGCACACCCTGTCCGACGCCACCCTGGGCGGCCAGCTCGGTGGCCTGATGGGTTTTCTGCGGCAAGACCTGCCTGCGGTGCAAAACGAACTCGGGCGCATGGCGCTGGCGCTCAGCAGCAGCATGAACACCCAGCACCGCCTGGGGGTGGACCTGGCGGGCAACGCCGGTGGCCACTTTTTCGTGCCGGTGGCCAACGCCGCCGCCATGCCCGCCACCAGCAACACCGGCACGGCGCAGATGCACGCTGCCGTCAACGACCCGAGCGCGCTCAAGGCCTCGGACTACCGGGTCACCGCCACCGCCAGCGGCTTTGACATCGTGCGCATGGCCGACGGCACGAGCAACAGCTTTGCCAGCCTGCCCGCCACCATGGACGGGCTGGACTTCGTGCTCAGTGCCGGCAGCGCCGGTGTGGGCGACAGCTTCCTGGTGCGGCCCTTTGCCGCCGCCGCGCGCAACCTGCAGATGGCGCTCTCGGCGCCGAACCAGCTCGCCGTGGCCAGCCCGGTGCTGGTCACGCCCGGCAGCGGCAACAGCGGCGGCGTGGCGATCGAAAACCTCTTTGCGGTGCAGCCGTCGGCCAACCTCACCGACCCGGTCACGCTCACCTTCC
>PNMF01000164.1 GCA_013823485.1 Comamonadaceae bacterium | reverse complement strand
GCAGGGCCGCACCACCATCGCCATTGCCCACCGCCTCTCCACCCTGCGCAAGGCCGACCGGCTGGTCGTGATGGACCGGGGCGAGGTGGTGGAGGTCGGTCCGCACGACGAACTGATGGCCCGGCAAGGCCACTACTGGCGCCTGTACGAAGCCCAGGCCCGCCACGCCGCCGAAGAAGACGCAGAGCACGAGGACGCCCTGCTCGCCCGGCACCTGCCGCAGCCCTCGGCCCACGGCCAGACCGCCCAGAACTGATGCCCGCCGGAACCCCCAGCATGAGCACCCCCGACTTCGAACTCCACCGCGACGCCCACGGCCAGTGGGTCTGCCGCACCGCCGACGGACACCTGCACACCGGCGTTCAGGCCGTGCGCGCCTTCCCGCTCAACGCGCCCGAGGAAGCGGTCTCGCTGGTCGGCACCGACGGCACCGAGCTGGTCTTCATCCCCCTGCTCGCCGACCTGCCCGAGGCGCGCCGGCTGGTCGTGCGCGCAGCACTGGCCGAACGCGAGATGGTGCCGGTCATCGAGCGCATCGTCTCGGTCAGCACCTTCGCCACCCCCAGCACCTGGGAGGTGCAGACCGACCGGGGGCCGACCAGCCTGGTCCTGAAGGTGGAAGAAGACATCCGCCGCCTGCCGGGCCAGCGCCGGCTGCTGATCACCAGCAGCCATGGCCTGGTGTTCGAGGTGCCCGACCGCACCCGGCTGGACCGCGGTTCGCGCCGGCTGCTCGAACGCTTCCTCTGAGCCGCTCAGGCCAGGTCGGCCGGCCAGCGCAGGGACACCCCTGCTGCACGCAACCGCTCCACGTCTTCCGGCCGGTCCACATCGGTCGAGCAGCGGGCGTGGGACACCGGCCAGCACCAGACCTGGTCGGCGTTGGCCGCCTGCCATTGCCGGCCACCCTGCCCGGGCGGCGCGTTCAACAGTGCGGCTGCCACGGTTGCCGACAGCACCACCGGATGCCCGGGCTGCCCCTGGTGCACCGGCTGCAGGAAACCGATGGCGGCCGGCCGGTGCTGCCAGCACGCCAGCAGTTCGCTCACGTCGGCGGCCTCCAGCAAGGGCTGGTCGGCCAGCTGCACCAGCACCGCGCCCGCATCGGCCGGCAGCGCCGACAGACCCAGCCGCAGGGAGCTGTCCTGGGTGGCTTCGGGATCGGGGTTGAACACCCGCTGCAAGGCCATCCCGGGCAAGGGCGCCATGGCGTCCACCGCCGCGCCGATGCGCGGGCCGTGATGGCCCAGCACCAGCACCACACCGGCCACGCCGGCCCGCTGCAGTTGCTGCAACAGGCGGACCACCAGCGGCGTGCCATCGCGCTCCAGCAGGCACTTGGGCCGGTGTCCCATGCGCGAGGCCGAACCCGCTGCCAGCAGCACGGCCCACACCGGGTCAGGGGTCGCGTCGGTGCCGAGAGTGTTCATGGCGACATGATGCCGCAGCACCTTCATTCGGCCTTCAGATACCCCCCCTACAATCCCGCCCCATGCTGCGAAGACGCGACGTATCTCTGGTGGGCCTGGGCCTGATGGCCGCATCGGCCGACGCGCAATCCCGCCGCACCGGCCGGCTGGTCGTCATCGGCGGTGCCGAGGACCGGCTGTACGACAAGGTGATCCTGCGGCGCTTCACCGAACTGTGCGGCGGCGCGGGCAGCCGCATCCGGGTGCTGAGCGCGGCCAGCGGCAACCCCGAGCGGGCCTGGGACAACTACCAGAAAGCCTTCGGCGAGCTCGGCGTGACCGACTGCGCCCCCATCCCGATTCCCGACCGCGCTGCCGCCGACACCAGCACCGTGACCGACCTGATCCTGGAGGCCGACGGGATCTTCATTTCCGGTGGCGACCAGCGCCGGTTGATGGACCTGCTGTGGGAGACCGACGCGTTCCGGGCCCTGCACGTGGCCTTCCACCTGCGCGGCTGCTGCATCGGCGGCACCAGCGCCGGCGCAGCCGCCCTGTCGCGCCACATGCTGGTGCGGGGCGAAGCGGTGCGGCTACCCGAGAAGGAAGCCGCCGAACTCGACATCGGGCTCGGCTTCATGGCCGGGGCCATCGTCGACCAGCATTTTTCGGAGCGCGGTCGGCTGGCGCGCCTGCTCTCGGCCATCACCCAGCGGCCGGAGCTGCTGGGCGTGGGGGTGGACGAAGACACCGCGCTGGTGATCGAGCGGGACACCGCCATCGAGGTGATCGGCCAGGGCGCCGTGACGCTGGTGGATGCGCGCGACATGAAGTCCAACAACCCCCTGATCGAGCCTGGCGAGCGGCTGGAGATGCTCGACGTCCGCCTGCACGTGCTGCCGGCCGGGCACCGCTACAGCGCCCATGAGGTGGTGCAGCGGGTGCAGCAGATGCCGACCCGGCTGCGCAGCGCGATCGGTCAGCTGGTCACGCCCGGTCCGATCCGGGGCTGAGCGGGCCGCAGCCGCCGTACCGGCGCACAGGCCCGGTAACGATTGAGAACAATTTCACGCTCAAGGCCCGTCGGGCAGGGTCGATGGAAAGGTCAGACAGGCCCCATCCGCCCTGCTTGCGAGCCCAGCATGACCTCCCCGTTGACCGAGACGCCCGGCACCGTGCACCACCTCCTGGCGCACAGCGGCTGGCTGCTGCCACGTTCGCCCAGCGAGGTCTATTCGCACGCCGACAGCGCGGTGCAGCTGCTGGTGTGCACCGCACCGGCCATGTACAAGGGCGAGCCCTTCATCGTGACCGCCGTGCTGGGCGGCGAGCGGCGCGAACGGCGCGAGGCCGCCGAATCCCTGCTGCGCCTGATCGCCAGCGGCCCGCTGCTCATGAACGAGCCGCAGATGCTGTCGGCCAGCGGAGTGACCCTGATCATGACGCCCTGGAATGCCCGCGACGACGTCCGCGCCATGGCCGTCACCGTGGGCGATCAGATCAGCCCCCGGCGCGAATCGGTCGACGCGTCGCGCCTGGACACCGACTGGGTCGTGGTCATGAACGGCCATTCGACGCAGTCCGACATGGCGCTGCAGATCCGCCAGGCGCTCCAGACCTTTGTTGCCGACGGCGACTCGCTCTGGCAAGGCGCGCGCCGTCTGCTGGGCCAGCGGGCTCCCCGGCGCAGCTGGGCGCTGCCGCTGGGTTGCACCGTGACCGAACGCCTGCAGGCCGGCCGGGTGCTCTGGGAAGTGGCGTTCGATGACTTCCAGTTGCTGGAACGGGCTCTTTTCCTGGTGGAGTCGCGGCTGGCCATGGGCCGTGATCCGCTGCTGGACCGCGCGGCACCGGCCGACGATGAAGACGTCGAAACCTGCATCCCCGGCATCGCGCTCACCGCCGCCCACAACAACCGCGCCTCGCGCGAGCAGATGGCCAAGCTGCTGCAGAACATGCTGTTCGTGCTGGCCCGCATCGCCTGCCCACCCTCGATGCCGGGCGAGCTGTACCCGCATCAGGGTGCGTCGGACAGCGCCGAAACGCGCGGACACCCCGGGTACAAACATGGGCTTTGATTGATAACGATTCTCATTTAATATGGAGCCATCGACCCACCGAAGGCTCCCATGGAATCGAACCTGCCCCCTCCCGACGACGAATACATCATGGCCGCCGCCGATGCCGTGCTGGCCAGCACCCTGGCCCTGCTCACCGGGCATGCCCAGTGCGCCTGCGCCCAGCAACGGATGATGATGGCCCGAAAGATCCGGTCCAACCTGTACCTGCTGGCCCAGCACCCGGCCCTGCCGCCGCCGTTCCGGCTGGTGGTGCAGCGCCTGCATGGTCACTGGAACGGGATCGTGGCGCAGTCGGACGCCGGCGCGGGGGGCGTGTCACCCGCCCTGGGCATCGAGCTGCCCGAATCCCGCCTGTGGCACGCAGCGCCAGAGAGCGTGCACTGATCCGGCGGACACCAACCCGGACCCGCCAAAACAAAAGCCCGGCAGGTGCCGGGCTTTTGTCTGGGATTTTCTGGGGTGGCTGATGGGACTCGAACCCACGACAACAGGAATCACAATCCTGGACTCTACCAACTGAGCTACAGCCACCGCAAGCCTTGCATTATAGCCCGACTCGGGCCCGCTTCGGCTCAGCGGGCGGCCGTTGTTTCAGCGGCCGGGCGCGGCACCAGGATCTTCGCCTTCACACGCTCCTTGAGCATCTCGTACAAGGCAGCACTTTCCGCAGCCGACCACCACTGGCCGTACTGCTGCACCTCTTGTGCGACCTGCTGGGCGTTGCGCTCGGTGGCGGGCAGCACCTTCTCGACCTGGACCACCGCGTAGCCGCGGTCACCCAGCGACACACCGATCCACCGGGGCAGGCTGGCCGGGTCGGCGCTGAGGGCGGCATTCAGCACCTGCGGCGGCAGGCTGGTCTGGATGCCGCGCGAGATGGTGGCCGATGCCGGCAGACCTGCGGTGCTGCCGCCGGCCTGGAGTTCCTTCAGGCGCTTCTCGCCGTCGGCACGGGCCATTTCGCCGGCACGGCGCGCACGCAGGGCCGCGGTGGCCTGCTCGCGCACTTCCGACAGTTCCTGGGTGCGGGCCGGGCGGTGCTGGACCACACGGGCCGACACCAGCTGGTTGCCGCCGGCCTCCACGGCCTCGATGTTGCGTTTGCTGTTGATCGCCTCGGGCGAGAACACGGCCTCGAGCAGGCGCGGGTTCGACAGCACGCCGGCCTGGCCGGTGCCCTGCCGGGTCAGGCCCTTGGCGGTCTGCACCGTGAGCTTCAGGCGGTCGGCCGCCGGCTGCAGGCTGTCGGCCTGCTCGTAGACGGTGTTGCTGAAGGTGTCGGCCGACTCGGCGAACAGGCGCTGGGCCTGCTGCTTGCGCAGATCGGCCTCGATGCCGGCGCGCATCTCTTCAAAGCTGCGGCGCGGCGGGGCCTTGATGTCGGTCAGGCGGATGATGTGGAAGCCGAATTCGGTCTCGACCAGCTCGGCCACCTCGCCCTTGTTCAGACCGAACACCGCGTCCTCGAACGGCTTGACCATGGCACCACGACCGAAGAAGTCGAGGTCACCGCCCAGGTCGGCGGAGCCCGGATCCTGCGAATTGGCCTTGGCCAGCT
>PNMF01000163.1 GCA_013823485.1 Comamonadaceae bacterium | reverse complement strand
CGCCGAGGTGAAGCGCCTGGGCCTGAACCTCAGGGCCATCTGGCTGACCCACGCCCACATCGACCACGCGGGCGGCACCGCCGAACTCGCGGCGAAGTTGAATCTGCCCATCATCGGCCCGCACCCGGGCGACCAGTTCTGGATCGACGGCCTGCCGCAGCAAAGCCAGATGTTCGGCTTCCCGCCCGCCGGGCACTTCACCCCCACGCGCTGGCTGGCCGACGGCGACACGGTGCGGATCGGGCACAGCATCCTCAACGTGCGCCACTGCCCGGGCCACACGCCGGGTCACGTGGTGTTCCATTCGCCCGAAGCGAAGCGCGCCTTTGTGGGCGACGTGCTGTTCGCCGGCAGCATCGGCCGCACCGATTTCCCGCAGGGCAACCACGCCCAGCTGATCAACAGCATCCGCGAGCGCCTCTGGCCCATGGGCGACGACACGGTGTTCATTCCCGGCCATGGGCCGGAGAGCACGTTCGGCGCGGAGCGGCGGTTCAATCCTCACGTCAAGGACTGAAACCGCTGCGGGCGCTCACACCGCGTCCAGACCCCAGTGCGCCCGGATGTCGACCAGGGGAGCGTCGCCACACGGCATCCCCACGCCACGAACCTTCTCTGCTGCGATGAAGCTCGGTGCTCGTTGCCGATCATGGCCTTGGTGGCCTGACTACACAGCCTGAGCACCCGGCGCTGGCTCGTGTGCCCGTTGAGCAGCAGGCGTGCTCAGCAACCGCACCAGCGCGTCCAGCCGCATCGGCTTGTGCAGCAGGGGCAGGCCGGCCAGCTCAATGGCTTGCAACTGGGCGGACCCGATGTCGCCGCTGACGATGGCCGCGGGCAGGCCGGGATGGCGCTCGCGCAATGCGCGCACCACCTCGATCCCGTTGTCCGCACCGCGCAACCGGAAATCGGCGATCAGGAAATCGGGCCGCCGGGTCTGTGCTTCGCGCAGCGCACCTTCCATGCTTTCGGCCTGCAGACAACGACAACCCAGCTCCGCCAGCAGCAGGGCGGTCGCGTTGCGAACCCCGGTTTCGTCGTCCACCACCAGCACCGTGAGGTCCAGGCGCGGCCTGTGCTGGCTGATCGGCGGACACGCCCATTCGCTGGCTGGTGCCGTGTGCAAAGGCAGCAGCAGCTCGAAGCGCGTGCCTTGGCCCGGCGCCGAGTCCAGTTTCAGTGCCACGTCCATCAGCTGGCACAGCCGACTCACGATGGACAGGCCCAGCCCCATGCCCTTGGTGCGGTCGCGCTCCGGGTTGTTGAGTTGCACGAACTCGTGGAACACCTCGTCCTGGTGCTTGGGTGCAATGCCGCAGCCGGTGTCGCGCACCGTGATCGCTGCCCATTCGCCTCGCACCTTCAGACCCAGCGCCACCTCACCGCGTTCGGTGAACTTGACCGCGTTGCTCAGCAAGTTGCGCAGCACCCGCTCCAGCAGGTTGGGGTCGGTGTGGACCGTGGCGTCGTCCGCCGCGTCGAGCCTCAGTGACAGGCCTTTGGCCTGTGCGTCGTTCTGCACTTCGTCCAGCCGCCGACGCAGAAAGCGCTGCAGCGACAGCGGCTGGGCCGCCACCTTGACCACGCCGGCATCGAGCTTGGAGATGTCGAGCAAATCGTCCAGCTGTTGCGACAGGCTCTGCACCACCGAGTCGAGCAGGCTCACCACCTCGGCGCTCGTGTCTTGCTGGTGGCGCAGCTTGAGCACACCGGTCAGCAGTGCGATGGTGTGAATGGGTTGCCGCAGATCGTGGCTGGCGGCGGCGAGGAAACGGGTCTTGGCGTGGCTCGCGGCCTCGGCGGCCCGCACCGCCACCGCCAGGTGCCGACTTTGCAGGGCTTCGTGGTGGCGCATGGCGGCGGCGTTGATGAACATGGTCCAGGTGTCGCGCGCATAGCCCACCAGGTTGAAGCCATAGACAGCGATCAGCAGACCGAAACCGCCCGCGAGCCAAGGCCGTTCTTGCGCTGCGGCCGACAGCGTCCACCAGGCCAGCACCAGCCCGGCGATGATGGGCGCCAGGTATGGGAGGTAGGTGCGCGGGTGGCCTGCGGTGTAGACCACCGCACCCGTGGCCATGACCAGGAGAATCAGGGTGTGCAGTGACTGCTCGAAGCCATCCATCAGAGGGAAAAACACCAGAGAGAGGGCCTGGGCCAGGCCAGAACCCAGCGCAGACGCAGCGGCCAGGTCGATGCGTTGCGCCAGCGGTCGCGCCGAATCCGCCTGGCAGGCATGCACCTCGCTCCAGATGCGAAAGCCCTGGCTGGCCAGCATCGTGGCGTACCAGAGCGCAATCCAGTGCCAGTGCTGTGAGGACCAGGCCAGCGCCGCCACCACCGCGCCGGCGCTGCAGACACCCAGCAGCACGCGGTTGCTGGTGCCCACCCGCAGCCGCAGCATGGCCTCCTGGGCATCGTCGCGGATCGAGGGGTCCAGGGACTCGGCCACTAAAACACCTTCACGCCACGGCGGGCCAGCAGGTAGATGGCTTCGGTGCGGCTGCCGACGCCCAGCTCGCGGTAGATGGCATTGAGGTGCTGCTTGACGGTGCCGTCGGAGATGCCGAGCGTGCGCGCGATCAGTTTGTTGGACTGGCCCTTGACCGCGCAGACCAGCACCTCGATCTGCCGTGGCGTGAGCTGGGGAAAGGTCTGCGGCAGCGACATCGCGCCATCTGCTTGTCTGGTGTCGGCATCGTCGCTGGCCGGTGCGTCCAGCACGCTGGCGGGCAGGTAGATGCCGCCGTGCGAGGTGATGCGGATGGCATCGATCAGCAATTCGGACGAAGCCTCCTTGGGCACGAACCCGACAGCACCGGCCTCAATCGCCTCGCGCACCCGCCGGGCGCTCGATTCGGCTGAGATGACCACCACCCGGGTCTGCGGCTGCAAGGCCATGAACTGGGCGATCAGTTCGGCGCCGCCGGTCGAATCCGAACCCATGTTCCAGTCCACCAGGATCAGGTCCCAGGGCTCGTCTTTGACCAGCGAAAGGGCCTGTTCGGCGCGGGTGCAGGACGCAACCAGCGAAGCCACACCCAGCGTTTTGAGCAGCAGCTTGAGCCCGTCGCAGAACATCGAATGGTCGTCAACGATCAGCGCTCGCATGCAGGCCTCCTGTGCAACGGTGCCGGGGCGCCACGTCGACAAAGCGGCCCGTCTGAAGTCGGAAGTTATCACGGGGTGCATGTGTTTGGTGTGCCCCATTGGGCGGTACCGGAGGCCTATAACTTTTGTACCGGCAAAGGCTGGCAGTGGCGCAGGGTCTGCAACTTCAGATGGATGGTCAGTGCGGGCTCGGGTCTCCAGACTGCACACCGGCGCTGCGCTGTGCATTCACTGCGTGGCATGACCCACGAAACCCTTTACTGGAGATTCGACATGAACAACCGCTTTTTCCGACTGCGTCCGATACCCTTGATGCTGTGCTTGTCGCTCGCTGCCTGCGGGGGCGGGAGCGACACCCGATCCGCTTCAGATCAAACCCTGACCCTGAGCGGCACCGCCGCCGTGGGCGCTGCCATCGCCTCTGCGCCCGTGGCGGCCAAGTGCGCCAGTGGGGACGGCAATGCGACCAGCCGTGCCGACGGTGGTTTTGACGTCACCGTCAGCGGCGGTGCGCTGCCTTGCGTGCTGCGGGTCACCACGGCAGACGGCACCGTGCTGCACTCGGTGGCTTTCGGCAGTGGCAACAGCGTGCGCGCCAACATCTCGCCGTTGACCGACCTGGCGGTGGCCTACCTGGCGGGCGCAGCACCGTCAACCCTGTGGGACACCCTGGTGGTGGACAAACTCGGGGCTGATCTGGTGGAGCAGGCGGTGGCGAGCGTCATGGCGGTGCTCGCGTCCGTCGGCATCGACACCGCTGCCGTGGGCAACCCCTTCACGGCGCTGTTGGTGGCGGCCATCGGCACCACCCCAGGCAATCCCCATGACCAGGCCCTGGATGCCCTGCAGACCGCACTGGAAGGCGCAGGACTGGAGCTCGAGGACCTGCGGGATCTCATCATCGTCGGCGCGCCGAGTGCGCCACCAGCGGCAGGCAGCGGCACGCCCAGCCTGCCACCTGAACTGTTGCTGGCCGCCAGGGCCAGCAATTGCGACAGCCTGCGCTCGGGCCGGTATCGCATCCTGATCGCCAGGCCCAGTGGGCAACTGGGCCAACACGCGGTGATCGATGGTCGGCTGGACGCGACCACCCTGACCTTCACCGATGACGACCCCACCGAAGAGGCGGCCCTGCTGATCCCCAACGGCAACTGCCGCTACAACACCCCGACCGGACAACTGGTGATCGGGCCTGCTGGCGTGGGGCTGCTGAGCTCGGTGGATGATGGTGGGGTGGCGCGCCTGGGTGTGGTAATCCCAGTCCAGTCGCACCGCCTGGCCGATCTGGCTGGTGACTGGAACTTCATTGTTTTTGGCGCCACGGGCGCTGTCGCTGAGGCATCGCGCGGCGGGTACAACGTCACGTCAACCGGCAACTTCACCTCCGGCTTTTGGTGCGAGCCTTTCGACAACTGCGAAGTTGATTCACCACAAGGTTTGTCGTCGGTCACCTTCCAATCCCGCGCTGATGGCAGCTTCAACCTCAAAGATGCGACCGAAGAGCAGACCGCCCGCATGCAGGCCTTCCGCAGCGGTGGCGGCGCTCTGATGCTGGTCGGCATCGACGAATACGGCGACATCCTGTTCATGACCCGCCGGGGATCGTTGTCGTTGCCCGCAGTGGACCGGGTGAACGAGAACTGGTCTTTGCGCGTGACGGGAGCCTTGGTGGCTGACAGTGCACTGGCCGACGGCCGCTCAACCGTCGCCAGTGTCGACGCCGCCAGCACACCACAGACCTACCTGCGCCACCGCGTCATCAACGCCGGTACCGGTGCAACCGTGCCCGAAACCCTGGCAATCAATTCGCCAGACATGGGTTTCCTGCACCGCAGACCGGCCACTGGCGTCACCGCCAGCGACGGCAGCACGGTGAACGTCAGCGAATGGGCAGGCCTCTCGCTGACAGGTACCGGCTTGTTCCCACTTTGGTCACCAGCGTCGAATTCGTTCTCGGTGTCCATGAGCAAGCCTGCACAGCCGTGACCGCCCCGTCTACGACGACT
>PNMF01000162.1 GCA_013823485.1 Comamonadaceae bacterium | reverse complement strand
GCTGAAACGCATCGCGGCCACCATCGTGGTCGAGCGCGAAGGCCACAAGGGCATGGTCATCGGCGAGAAGGGCGAGAAGCTCAAGCGCATCGGTACCGAAGCCCGGCAGGAGCTGGAAAAGCTCTGGGACTGCAAGGTGTTCCTGGAGCTGTGGGTGAAGGTCCGCTCGGGCTGGGCCGACGACGACGCGCGCGTGCGCTCCTTCGGCTACGAGTGATGAGCAAACGGGCGCACGAAGAACCCGCGTTCGTCCTGCACCGCTACGACTGGAGCGAGTCCAGCCTCATCCTGGAGGTGTTCACCCGCCACCACGGCCGCATCGCTCTTGTGGCCAAGGGCGTCAAGCGGCCCACCTCGCAGTTCCGGCCGGTGCTGCTGCCGCTGCAGCCGCTGGCCTTGTCCTGGTCGGGTGATGCCGAGGTGCGCACCCTCAAGTCCGCCCAGTGGCAGGGTGGCCATGTCATGCCCACCGGCGACGGCCTGCTGGCGGGCAGTTACCTGAACGAACTGCTGCTCAAGCTGCTGGCCCGCGAAGATCCGCATCCGCGTCTGTTCGATCTGTACGCCATGGCGGTGCAGCTGCTGGCCGAGCGGGGCGGCGAGCTGCAGCCGCTGGTGGTGCGGTCGTTCGAGCTGCTGGTGCTGCGCTCCATCGGTCTGCTGCCCGACCTCTCCTGCGAGGGCAGCAGCCTGGCGCCGCTCGATCCGCAGCAACGCTATGTGCTGCTGACCGAAGGCGGATTGCGGCAGGCCCACGACGACGACGCCCACGCCCTGCGGGGTGATCAGTGGGGCGCGCTGCAGGTCGCCCTGGACGCGCCGGCGCCCTTGCTGCCGACCTTGCGCGCAGCGGCCGAGCTGCACCAGACCCTGCGCATTCCGCTGCGCAACCTGCTGCACTACCATGGCAACGTGCGGGTGTTCGGCACCCGCCAGCTCATGCTCGATGTTCAGGCGCTGAGCCGGCGCCATCTGCCCGGCCATCCGTCCGACCGTCCCCCCGTGCCGGCTTCCGAATCCCCCGACTCCCCCGAACTCCGATGAACCGCTCCCATCCGCGCACCGCCTTGTCGGTCAATGTGAACAAGGTGGCCCTGGTGCGCAACACGCGCCATCTCGGCATTCCGTCGGTCACCCGGGCGGCGGTCCTGTGCCTGCAGGCCGGTGCCCAGGGCATCACCGTGCACCCCCGGCCGGACCAGCGCCACATCCGCACCCACGACGTGCACGAGCTCGCTGCCCTGCTCAAGGCATGGCCCGACCGCGAATACAACATCGAGGGCAACCCGTTCCACAACCTCATGCCCTTCGTGCGCGAGCTGCGGCCCCACCAGGTGACCTTCGTGCCCGACAGCGAAGGGCAGTTCACCAGCGACCACGGCTGGCGCTTCCCCGACGATGCCGAGCGGCTGCGGCCCCTGGTGACCGAGTGCCGCGAGCTGGGCGTCCGGGTCAGCCTGTTCATGGACGCCGATGCGTCGGCCATGGTCCATGCCAGGGCCGTGGGCGCCGACCGGGTCGAGCTCTACACCGAGCCCTACGCCGCGGCCTTCGGCACGCCGCAGCAGGCGGCGCAGCTCGAACGCTTCCGGGCTGCCGCCCAGGCTGCGCTGGACGCCGGGCTGGGCGTCAACGCCGGCCACGATCTGAACCGCGACAACCTCACGCCGTTCCTGCGCACCGTGCCGGGCGTGAGCGAGGTGTCCATCGGTCACGCGCTGATGGCCGACGCGCTCGAGCTGGGTTACGGCGCCACCGTGGCCGCCTACCTGGGCTGCATCGAGCAGGCCCACGGCTGAGCTCAGCGCATGATCTACGGCATCGGCACCGACGTCTGCGACATCCGCCGCATCGAGGCCACGCTGCAGCGGCAGGGCGACCGCTTCGCCCGCAAGGTGCTGGGTGAGGCCGAGCTGGCGGTCTGGCAGGCCCGGTCGGCGCGCTGGCCCCGGCGCGGCCTGAGCTACCTCGCGACCCGTTTTTCGGCCAAGGAGGCGTTCTCCAAGGCCATCGGCCTGGGCATGCGCATGCCCATGAGCTGGCGGCGCTGCGAGATCCTCAACCACCCCGGCGGCCAGCCCTACATCCGCCTGCACGGCGACTTGCTGGAATGGTTCGACGCGCGCCGGCTGAAAGCCCATGTCACGGTTTCGGACGAAGCCGACCATGCCGCCAGTTTCGTCGTCGTCGAAATCCTTCCACCCACCGACAACACCCTGGTCCCATGAGCCACCACGCCCCTCTCGTCATCGACGTCGCCGGTCACCGGCTGACCCCGGCCGACCGCCGCCGCCTCAGCCACCCGCTGGTGGGGGGCGTGATCCTGTTCGGCCGCAACTGGAAAGACCGGGCGCAGCTGACCCGCTTGTGCGCGCAGATCAAGGCGGTGCGGCGGGACCTGCTGATCGCGGTCGACCACGAGGGTGGCCGGGTCCAGCGTTTCCGCACCGACGGTTTTACCCACCTGCCGCCCATGGCGGCGCTGGGTCGCGCCTGGCTGTCGGGCGGCGACGCCGCGTCAGCGCTGGTGGCGTGCAATGCGGCCACCGCCGCCGGCCATGTGCTGGCGGCCGAGCTGCGGGCCTGCGGGGTCGATCTGAGCTTTGCGCCGGTGCTCGACCTGGACCACGGCGGCAGCAGCGTCATCGGTGATCGGGCTTTCGGACGCGACCCGCACATGGTCACGGTGCTGGCCCAGGCCCTGGTCCATGGCATGCGGCAGGCCGGCATGGCCCACTGCGGCAAGCACTTCCCGGGACATGGTTTCGTCCGTGCCGACTCGCACCTGGACATTCCGGTCGACCGCCGCTCGCTCAAGGCCATCCTGGCGGACGATGCTGCGCCCTACGGCTGGTTGTCGGCCAGCCTGTCGGCGGTGATGCCGGCGCACGTCATCTACCCGCGGGTGGACAGCCGGCCCGCCGGCTTTTCGACCCGCTGGCTGCAGGAGGTGCTGCGCCAGCGCCTGGGCTTCACCGGTGCGGTGTTCAGCGACGACCTCAGCATGGCCGCCGCCCGGGTGATCGAGGGCCGTGCGGTCGACTTCACCGAAGCCTCGCTGGCCGCGCTCGACGCGGGCTGCGACATGGTGCTGCTGTGCAACCAGTCCGTCGAGGACGGGGGGGCGCCGATCGATGCCGCCATCGAGGCGCTGTCGCAGGCGGCTCTGGAGGGGCGCTGGCAGCCGCGCGACGCCAGCGAGGAACGCCGCCGGGCCCTGCTGCCGTCGGGTCCGGCCACGCCGTGGGACGCGCTCATGGTGGACCCCCGGTACATCCAGGCGCTCACCCTGCTGGACGGACTGCCGGGTTGAGGGTTCGGGCTCAGCCGTCGAGGCCGAGCCGGTCGAGCAGGTCGGCCACCAGCTCCAGGCGCAGCAGCGGGTTGTCCAGCGACATCAGCCGCTGCTTCAGCTCGGGCGGCGCCGGCAACAGTTCGGCCCAGCGGTTGGCGACCCAGCCGCAGTCGTTCCAGCGGTAG
Source organism: Comamonadaceae bacterium (assembly GCA_013823485.1). Classification (GTDB taxonomy): domain Bacteria; phylum Pseudomonadota; class Gammaproteobacteria; order Burkholderiales; family Burkholderiaceae_C; genus Hydrogenophaga. The sequence continues at coordinate 1,650 of PNMF01000162.1, read as the reverse complement.
GGCTCCTGCAGCGGCAGCTGGGCCAGCACTTCCGGCTGCCGCTCCCGCAGGTTCATGAGCAGCTGCTGAAGCCGGTTGCGGGCGCCGTCCAGGTGGTCGGGCACCGGCACCTCGGGTTCCGGGGCGTCGAGCGTGACGTCTGCCACCCACAGGCCGTGCGGCAGCTGCTGGCGCCGGTCGATCTTGAAGCGCTGCATGCCCTGGCAACGGATCATCAGCAGACCGGGCTGCGGCTTGTCCAGCGAATCGATGCGGGCCAGCACGCCGACCGGATGGAAGCTTTCCTTGGCGAAGGCCGGGCTGTCGCCGCCGGCCTGCCGGTCCACCTTGCGCACCTCGTCCCCTTCGCTCAGGCAGACGATCCCGAAGGGAGCGCCGGCCCGGTGGCAGCGGCCGATCATGTCGAGGTAACGGACCTCGAAGATGCGCAGCGGCATCCAGCCGCCCGGGAACAGGACGGTGTTGAGCGGGAACAGGGGCAGCTGCGTCAGGGTCAGCGGCCCGGTCGACGACCCGGAGGTCAATCGTTCACCACGGCATCGGCGCTCTGGCGCTGCATCATGGCCAGCAGGTTGGCCATGGTGCCGCGCAGTTCGCGGCGGTCGCAGATGAAGTCGACCGCACCTTTGGTCTGCAGGAACTCGGCCCGCTGGAAACCTTCGGGCAGCTTCACCCGTACCGTGTTCTCGATCACGCGGGGGCCGGCAAAGCCGATCAGGGCCTTGGGCTCGGCAATGACCACGTCGCCCACGAAGGCAAAGCCGGCGCTCACCCCGCCCATGGTCGGGTCGGTCAGCACGCTGATGTAGGGCAGGCCTTTCTTGGCCAGCCGGGTCAGGGCCGCATTGGTCTTGGCCATCTGCATGAGCGAGAGCAGACCTTCCTGCATGCGGGCGCCACCGGTGGCGGTGAAGCACACGAAGGGCACCTTCTGGGCGATGGCTTCCTCGACGCCGCGCACGAAGCGCTCGCCGACCACCGAGCCCATCGAGCCCCCCATGAAATCGAACTCGAAGCACGCGACCACCAGGCTGATGCCGTGCACCGCACCGCCCATGACGATCAGGGCGTCGGTCTCGCCGGTGTTCTCCAGGGCTTCCTTCAGGCGCTCGGGGTACTTGCGGCTGTCCTTGAACTTCAGGGCGTCGACCGGCAGCACCTCCTGCGCGATCTCGTAACGGCCCTCGGCGTCCAGGAAGGCGTTGAGCCGGGCCCGTGCGCCGATGCGGTGGTGGTGGCTGCAGTGCGGGCAGACGTTCTGGTTCTTTTCGAGGTCGTTCTTGTAGAGCACCGCCTCGCAGCTGGGGCACTTGACCCACAGGCCCTCGGGCACGCTGCGCCGTTCGGTGGGATCGGTCGGGGTGATCTTCGGGGGCAGCAGTTTTTCAAGCCAGGACATGGATGTCTCTCCTTCAACGACGGCGAAATTAAACCACGGTGGTCAGCGGGCGCCGCTCAGGCGTCCAGCGCCTGCCGGATGGTGCCGAGGAATCCCGCAGCGGTGGACACGACCCGGTCGCGCGGCTCGTTCTCGATCAGCTGGATCAGCCGGCTGCCGATGACCACGGCATCGCTGGTGCGACCGATGGCACGCGCGGTGTCGGCGTCGCGGATACCGAAGCCCACCCCCACCGGGATGCTCACATGGGC
>PNMF01000161.1 GCA_013823485.1 Comamonadaceae bacterium | reverse complement strand
GATGCGGTTCATCTTGTTGATGGTCTCGATCATGTGCACCGGGATGCGGATGGTGCGCGCCTGGTCGGCGATCGAGCGGGTGATGGCCTGGCGGATCCACCAGGTGGCGTAGGTCGAGAACTTGTAGCCGCGGCGGTATTCGAACTTGTCCACCGCCTTCATCAGACCGATGTTGCCTTCCTGGATCAGGTCCAGGAACTGCAGGCCGCGGTTGGTGTACTTCTTGGCAATCGAGATCACCAGGCGCAGGTTGGCCTCGATCATTTCCTTCTTGGCATCGCGCGAGGTCGACTCGCCCTGGTTCATCCGCTTGTGGATGTCCTTGAGGTGGGCCAGCGGCACCACGACGCTGTTCTGGATCTCGATCAGGCCCTTCTGCAGTTCCTGCACCGGCGGGATGTTGCGCTCCAGCACCGTGCTCCAGGACTTGCCTGCGGCCGCCTGCTTCTCGACCCACTTGAGGTTGAGCAGGTTGTCGGGGAAGTCGGCAATGAACTTCTCCTGCGGCATGCCGCACTTGTCCACGATGATGCGGCGCAGCTCGCGCTCCTTCTTGCGCACCTCGTCGACCTGGGCTCGCAGGGTGCTGCACAGCTTCTCGATGGCCTTGGCGGTGAAGCGGATGGTCATCAGCTTCTCGGTCAGGGCCTGCTGCGTCTTGAGGTAGGCCGGGGTGCCGTAGCCTTCCTTGTCGTAGATCTTGTGCAGCTTCTCGAACAGCGCGCGCATGGCGTCGAAGCGCTCCAGCGCCTCGCGCTTGAGCTCTTCGAGCTTGCGGGTCAGGGCCTTGGAGCCGCCCTTGCCGTCGTCGTCGTCGGCTTCGTCGTAGTCGTCGAAGTCTTCCTCTGCCACGTAGTCGTCGGCCTCGTCGGCGTCGGCAAAACCGTCCACCACGGTGGAGATGACCACCTTGCCTTCACGGATCTCCTCGGCCATGGTGAGGATCTCGGCGATGGTGGCCGGACTCTCGCTGATGGTCGCCATCATGTCGTTGAGGCCGCCCTCGATGCGCTTGGCGATCTCGATCTCGCCTTCGCGGGTCAGCAGTTCCACCGTGCCCATCTCGCGCATGTACATACGCACCGGGTCGGTGGTGCGGCCGAATTCGCTGTCGACGGTGGACAGGGCGGCTTCGGCTTCCTCTTCGGCCTCTTCCTCGGTCGCGGCGGTGGGGCCGGTGTTGTTCAGCAGCAGGGTCTCGGCATCGGGCGTCTGTTCATAGACGGCCACACCCATGTCGTTGAGCAGGGAGACCACCACCTCCAGGGTTTCGGCCTCGACCAGCTTGTCGGGCAGGTGGTCGTTGATCTCGCCGTGGGTCAGGTAACCGCGGGTCTTGCCCAGCTTGATCAGGGTCTTGAGGCGTTCGCGGCGGCTGCGGGCTTCCTCTTCGGACAGGACGGTCTCGTCCAGGCCGAATTCCTTCATCAGCGCGCGCTCCTTGGCCTTGCTGATCTTCATGCGCAGGGGCTTGGCCTTTTCGGTCGGCTGCGCGTCGCCGGTGGTGACTTCCTCCACCACCTCCTCGGTCAGGTCCTCTTCGATGTCGCTCAGGTCGGCGTCGTCCAGGTCGGAGGTTTCCTTGGCGGCCTTGGGCTTGCGGCCCCGCTTGGCTGCCGGCTTGTCGGCGGCCGGTGCGGCGGCCTTGGCCGGGCGGCCCGGCTTTTTCTTGGCTGCGGGCGCAGCCGCTTCTTCCAGCAGGGTGTCTTCCACGACCTCGGCCTTGGCTTTGCGGGCCGTGGTGGTCTTGGCGGGGGCGGCCTTGGCCGCAGCCTTGGCAGGCGGTTTTGTCGTCACAGCAGATGCTTTCTTCGGCGGGGTCGCCGGGGCTGCCACGGCAGCGGCCTTGCGGGCGGGCTTGGGACTGGCGACAACGGGCGCACTCGACTTCTTCGCGGGCATGGACACCTCAAAAAAACGTCAACAGGAACCGGCAGACTCAGACCTCAAACGCCGGCGGGCCGCCACAGCGGACTCGTCAGGGATGGGGTGAGCACTCGATCCGTCCACACGACCCGGCGCTAGCCGGTGGAGACGGGCCTGCAAGCTGGTGGGGCGAACATTTGGTGTGCAGTCCTTGCGGGGAGTGCCGGGGCCCTGGGGGCGCCCGGTTGGCCAGGAGGGGTATCCATGCAGCCCCGTTCTAGGGGCCAGGCCGTTGCCGGAGGTGCTGCTGTCGCGCTTGCGGTGCAAGACGTGGATTATACCGGCGAGCCGCTCAGCAGGGCCTGCAGCAGGGCATTGACGCGACGGTATTCCTCCAGGGCGGCGGTGTCGCCAGCGGCCACCCGGTCGGCCAGGGTGCGGGCCTCGGCCTCCAGGAAGTCGCGCCGCAGCAGCTGCATGACGCCGGCCAGCTCGGCCAGTTCGGTCTGGGCGTCGTTGCCGGCGGTGGCCTGTTCCACCTGGGCGCAGACATAGGCTTCGTGTTCATGGCCGCGCAGGGCTTCGCGCAGCGCGGCCCACGGTTGTGCGCCATGCTCGTGCAGCTGGGCTTCCAGCCAGGCGAACACCGGGCCGTGGGGCGCATCGAGCAGGCCCAGCCGGTGGTGGTCGTCGGCCGAGAGCGTGTCCCAGGCGTGGGCGTTGGCCAGCAGCAGGCCCACCGCGCGGTCGGCCCGGCTGGCAATGCCGCGCCGCTGGCCCGGCAGCCGGCGCGCAGCGGGGCGGGGCGCGCTGCCGTAGCCCTGGTGGGCGGGCCGGTGGGCGGTGGCCTCGCCCCGGTGGCGGTTGTCCACCGGGCTGCCGTCGCGGCCGCTCGTGCGGGACCGGGGAGCCTCGGCGCGCGGGGCGCCCCGCACAGGCGCCTGCCACAGCTGCAGCAGGTCCTGGGTGTCCAGGGCCACGGCATCGGCAATCTCGCCGATCAGCTGGCGCTTCAGTGCGCCGTCGGGCAGGGCGGTCCAGAGCGGTCGGGCCTGGCTGGCCATGCGGGCACGGCCTTCGGCGGTGGCCATGTCGCAGTCCGCCGTGGCCGACTCCAGCAGGAAGCGCGACAGCGGCACCGCCTCCTTCACCCGTTCGGCAAAGGCCTCGGCACCATGCTCGCGGATGAAGCTGTCCGGATCGTGTTCGGTGGGCAGGAACAGGAAACGCACGCTGCGCAGGTCGGTGGCCAGGGGCAGGGCGGCGTCCAGGGCCTTGCGGGCGGCGCGGCGGCCGGCGGCATCGCCGTCGAAGCTGAACACCACCGCATCGGTGAAGCGGAACAGCTTCTGCACATGGTCGGGCGTGCAGGCGGTGCCCAGCGTGGCCACCGCGTTGGCAAAGCCGAGCTGGGCCAGGGCGACCACGTCCATATAGCCCTCGGTCACCAGGGCGTAGCCGGCGTTGCGGATGGCGGTGCGGGCCTCGAACAGGCCGTACAGCTCCCGGCCCTTGCTGAACACCGGGGTTTCCGGGGAGTTCAGGTATTTGGGTTCGCCCTTGTCCAGCACCCGTCCGCCGAAGCCGATGCATTCGCCCTTCACATTGCGGATGGGGAACATGATGCGGTCGCGGAACCGGTCGTAGCGCTTGGCCTGGCCGCTGGCGTCCTTCTCGTCGGCGTGTTCGATCACCAGGCCCGACTCCACCAGCAGCGGCTCCTGGTAGTCCGGGAACACGCCGGCCAGGTGCCGCCAGCCCTCGGGCGCGTAACCCAGGCCGAAGGTCTTGGCGATCTGACCCGAAAGGCCGCGCCCCTTGAGGTAGTCGATGGCGCGCTGGGCGCCGCGCAGGTCTTTCTGGTAGGCCTGGGCGGCCTTCTCCAGCACGCTGGTCAGGGTGGCCTGCTTCTGGCGCTCCTGGGCGGCACGTTCCCGGTCCTGCGGGGAGGCTTCGTCTTCCGGCACCTGCATGCCGGTCTGCTGGGCCAGGTCCTTGACCGCCTCGATGAAGCTCATGCCGGCGTGTTCCATGAGGAAGCCGATGGCGTTCCCGTTGGCTCCGCAGCCGAAGCAGTGGTAGAACTGTTTGGAGGGGCTGACGCTGAACGATGGCGACTTTTCGCCATGGAAGGGGCACAGCCCCATCAGGTTGGCGCCACCCTTCTTCAGCTGGACGTACCGCCCCACCACGTCGACCACATCGACCCGGTTGAGCAGCTCCTGGATGAAAGTCTGAGGAATGGCCACCGGGGTATTCTCGCGCAAGCCCCCGGGCCGACCCGACAACCGCCTATGATTTCCGGAGACAAGACCGTGACCCAGCCGACCGCCGCCCCCAGCATCTTCGACCAGGACCTGCCGCGCAACGAGGCCAACTTCGCGCCGCTCTCGCCGCTCGGTTTCATCGAACGCACGGCCGAGGTCTACCCCGACCGGCTGGCCATCGTGCACGGCAGCCTGCGCCAGACCTGGGGCCAGACCTACGACCGCTGCCGCCGGCTGGCCAGCGCCCTGCAGCGCGCCGGTGTGGGCAGGAACGACACGGTGGCGGTCATGCTGCCCAACACCCCGCCCATGGTGGAGGCGCACTTCGGCGTGCCCATGGCCGGTGCGGTGCTCAATGCGCTGAACACCCGGCTCGATCCCGAGACCATCGCCTTCATGCTCGACCACGGCGAGGCGAAGGTGGTCATCGTCGACCCCGAGTTCAGCGGCACCATGGCCCGTGCCCTGGCGCTGCGCCAGTCAACCCGCCCGTTGCTGCTGATCGATGTGCAGGACGAACTCTTCACCGGCGGCCATGGCCCGGTCGGCAGCACCACCTACGAGGCCTTCCTGGCCGGTGGCGACCCGGGCTTCGCCTGGCAGATGCCGGCAGACGAATGGGATGCCATCTGCCTTAATTACACCAGCGGCACCACCGGCAACCCCAAGGGCGTGGTCTACCACCACCGGGGTGCGGCCATCAACGCCATCTCCAACGTGCTGGAGTGGGACATGCCCAAGCACTCGGTGTACCTCTGGACCCTGCCCATGTTCCATTGCAACGGCTGGTGCTTCCCCTGGACGGTGGCGGCCCGCGCGGGCGTGAATGTGTGCCTGCGGAAGGTGGATGCCCAGGCCATCTTCGACGCCATGCGCCAGCACGGCGTCACCCACTATTGCGGCGCGCCCATCGTGCACGGCCTGCTGGTCAACGCGCCGGCGGCCATGAAGGCCGGTGTGCCGGCGGGGGTGAAGGCCATGGTGGCGGGTGCGGCGCCGCCGGCTTCCATGATCGAAGGCATGGAGCAGATGGGTTTCGACCTGACCCATGTGTACGGCCTGACCGAGGTCTACGGCCCGGCCACGGTGTGTGCAAAACATGAAGCCTGGGACACCCTGGACATCGGCGAACGCGCCCGCCTCAATGCGCGCCAGGGTGTGCGTTACCACCTGCAGCGCGACGTGCGCGTGCTCGACCCCCAGACCATGCA
>PNMF01000160.1 GCA_013823485.1 Comamonadaceae bacterium | reverse complement strand
GCCGCCGCTCATGGTGCCGACCGCTTGCTTGACCATCTCGCCGCCGAAATTGAAATTGCCGAGAAAGTTGCGCAACTCCTGCTCGCGGCCGGGCACATTGCTGCGGCCGTTGGCGATGGCTTCCTTGGCCAGGCGGATCATGTGTTCGAGCGGCGTGTCTTGCGGGCGCAGCACGTCGAGTTCCTGCTGGGCGAAGTAGCCGATGTTCAGGCCCTTGCCTTCGGTGATCTGGCCGGTCAGGGGTTCCAGCGTGCGGGCGATCGTCTTGACCACGGTCGACTTGCCCTGGCCGTTGGCCCCCAGGATGCCGATGCGCTGCCCCGCCAGCACCGATCGGCTGACGTCGCGCACGATGGTGATGGGGTCGGCGCCCTCCGACGGTGCCGGGTAGCCGAAGTCCACGTCGGCCAGCGCCAGCATGGGGTTGGGCAGGTTCTGCGGTTCGGCGAATTCGAAGTTGAAGTCGGCCTCGGCCAGCACCGGGCCGATCTTCTCCATGCGTTCCAGCGCCTTGACCCGGCTCTGTGCCTGCTTGGCCTTGCTGGCCTTGGCCTTGAAGCGGTCGATGAACTTCTGCAGGTGCGCCATCTTTTCCTGCTGGCGGCTGTAGGCGGCCTGTTGCAGGGCCATCTGCTCGGCCCGCATGTCCTCGAAGCGGCTGTAGTTGCCGCCGTAGCGGTTCAGGCGCGCGTGTTCGATGTGCACCGTGACATTGGTGACCGCGTCCAGGAATTCGCGGTCGTGGCTGATGACCAGCAGCGTGCCTTCGTAGCGCTGCAGCCAGGCTTCCAGCCAGACCAGGGCATCGAGGTCCAGGTGGTTGGTGGGTTCGTCCAGCAGCAGCAGGTCGCTCGGGCACATGAGCGCCCGGGCCAGCTGCAGGCGCATGCGCCAGCCGCCGGAGAAGCTGTTGACCGGGCGTTCCAGCTCGTCGGTGCGGAAGCCCAGACCCAGGATGAGCGCCTGGGCGCGCGCAGCGGCATCGTGTTCGCCGGCATCGTGCAGCGCCATGTAGGCATGGCCCATGCGCTCGCCGTCACCGCTGTCCTCGGCCGCCTGCACTTCGAGCCGGGCCGCGAGCAGGGCGGTGTCGCCCTCGATCACGAAGGCGGTGGCCGGCTGGTCGGTCTCGGGCATGTCCTGCGCGACCTGGGCCATGCGCCACTGGGCCGGCACGTTGAATTCGCCCTTGTCCTCGTGCAGCTGGCCGTCGAGCAGCCGGAACAGGCTCGACTTGCCGGCGCCGTTGCGCCCGACCAGGCCGACCTTTTCTCCGGGGTTGATGACCACGCTCGCGCCATCGAGCAACACCTTGACGCCGCGTCGCAGCACCACATCGCGAAGGGTGATCATGCGGTCAGGGCCTCGCGGGTGAGCAGCAGCACCTGGTCGTCGCCGGCGCTTACCGGCAGCCAGACTGCATCCAGGTGGGGGAAGGCGCGTTCGAAGTGTTCGCGCTCGTTGCCGATCTCCAGCACCAGCACACCCTCGGGCGTGAGGCAGCGCGGGGCATCGGCCAGCAGCTGGCGGATGAAGTCCATGCCGTCTTCGCCGCCGGCCAGGGCCAGCTCGGGTTCGGCTCGGTATTCGGCGGGCAGGGCGGCCATGCTCTGCGCGTTCACATAGGGCGGATTGCACAGGATCAGGTCCCAGGGGCCGGGGCAGGCCGCCAGACCGTCGGAATGCACCAGCCGGATGCGGTCCTGCAGGTTGTGGCGGTCCACATTGAGCTGGGCCACGGCCAGCGCATCGGCCGACAGGTCGGCGCCGCACACCTGTACCTCGGGCCAGGCCATGGCCGCCAGCACGGCCAGGCTGCCGTTGCCGGTGCACAGGTCCAGCACCTGCTGCGTGCGGTCGCTGAGCCAGGGGTCGATGCTGCCATCGGCCAGCAGTTCGGCAATGAAGCTGCGCGGCACGATGCTGCGGCGATCGATGTGGAAGGGCACGCCCTGGAGCCAGGCCTCGCCGGTGAGGTAGGCCGCCGGTTCGCGGCTGTCGATGCGGCGCTGCACCAGCGCCAGCGCCTGCTGCACGGCGGCCGGGTCGAGCGGGGACGGATCGGCGTCGGTGTCGGTGTCCAGCGGCAGGCCCAGCGACCACAGCACCAGCCAGGCCGCTTCGTCGCGGGCGTTGGAGGTGCCGTGCCCATAGGACAACGGAGCGGCGGCCAGGCGGGCGGTCGCCTCGGCCAGGAGTTGGTTCAGGTTCACAGGGGATGCGGCGTCAGGCCTGGGGAGCAGCGTTCAGCCGCTCCAGGGTGCGCCGGTAGATGTTCTTGAGGGGTTCGATGTCGGCCAGGGCCACGTGCTCGTCCACCTTGTGGATGGTGGCGTTGGGCGGGCCCAGCTCGATGACTTGCGGGCAGACGCGGGCGATGAAGCGGCCGTCGCTGGTGCCGCCGGTGGTCGAGAGTTCGGTGGCAAGGCCGGTTTCCTCGGCAATGGCGGCGCGCACCGCGTCGACCAGGGTGCCGGGCGGGGTCAGGAAGGGCTGGCCGCCGATGGTCCAGGTCAGCTCGAAATCCGGACCCGGTTGCAGTCCGTGCCGGGACAGGGTGTCCAGCACCCGCTGCTGCAGCGCCTCGGCGGTGGACTCGGTGGAGAAGCGGAAGTTGAAGTCGATCACCACGGTGCCCGGAATCACGTTGCTGGCCCCGGTGCCGCCGTGGATGTTGCTGATCTGCCAGCTGGTGGGCGGGAAGAATGCATTGCCCTCGTCCCAGCGGGTGGCGGCCAGTTCGGCCAGCACCGGCGCCGCCATGTGGATGGGGTTGCGCGCCAGGTGCGGGTAGGCAATGTGGCCCTGGATGCCCTTGACCGTGAGCTTGCCGCTCATGGTGCCGCGCCGGCCGTTCTTGATCATGTCGCCGGTGCGCTCCACCGAGGTGGGTTCGCCGACGATGCACCAGTCCAGCCGCTCGCCCCGGGCCTGCAGGCGCCGGCAGACCTCCACCGTGCCGTCCACCGCCGGGCCTTCCTCGTCGCTGGTCAGCAGGAAGGCGATGTCGATGGCGGGGTTGGCCTGGGCAGCCAGGAACTCTTCGCAGGCCACGACCATGGCGGCCAGCGAGGCCTTCATGTCGCTCGCTCCCCGGCCGTACAGCTTGCCGTCGCGGTGGGTGGGTGCGAACGGGTCGCTGGCCCAGGCGCCCACCGGGCCGGTGGGGACCACGTCGGTGTGGCCGGCAAACACCAGCGTGGGCTGGTGGCCGTTGCCGCGCCGGGCCCACAGGTTGCTCACCCGGAAATCGTCCGGGCCGCTGTCGATGCGCTCCAGCCGGAAACCCGCTGCCGCCAGCCGTTCGCCGATGAGGTCGAGGCAGCCTTCGTCCCGCGGGGTGACCGAGGGGCGGGCGATCAGGGCTTCGGTGAGCAGCAGCGTGTCGGACATGGAACGGTCAGAACTTCACGTCGAGCGTGAATTCGGTGAAGGTGGCCTGGTCTTCGTCCTCGGACAGGTCGGCCGGCAGGTCGCCGGCGCGGCTGGCCTCGAAGTCGTTCTGCAGGCGCCACAGCAGGTTGTTGGGCGAGTCGGCATGGGCCAGACCCTCGGCGCGGCTGATGACGCCCTCGTGGATCAGGCGGGCGATGTCCTGCTCGAAGGTCTGCGAACCCTCGGCCAGCGACTTCTCCATGGCCTCGCGCACGCCGCCGAAGTCGCCCTTGTGCACCAGGTCGGCCACCAGGGCGGTGTTCAGCATGACCTCCATGGCCGGCACGCGCGACGCGGTCTCGGTGCGCAGCAGCCGCTGCGACACCACGGCGCGCAGGGCGGACGACAGGTCGCTCAGCAGGGTGGGGCGCACCTCGGCCGGGTAGAAGCTCAGGATGCGGTTGAGCGCGTGGTAACTGTTGTTGGCGTGCAGCGTGGCCAGACAGAGGTGGCCCGACTGCGCGTAGGCGATGGCGGCCGACATGGTGTCGCGGTCGCGGATCTCGCCGATCAGGATCACGTCGGGCGCCTGGCGCAGCGCGTTTTTCAGCGCCACCTGCAGCGAGGCGGTGTCCGACCCGATCTCGCGCTGGTTCACCACCGACTTCTTGTTGGCGTAGGTGTATTCGATCGGGTCCTCGATGGTGAGGATGTGCCCGGTCGCCTGCTCGTTGCGGTGGTCCAGCATGGCCGCCAGCGTGGTGCTCTTGCCGGCGCCGGTCGATCCCACCATCAGGATCAGGCCGCGCTTCTCCATCACCAGGTCGGCCAGGATGGGCGAGACATTGATCTCGCTGAGCCGGGGGATGTTGCTCGGCACGAAGCGGATGACCACCGAATAGGTGGCCCGCTGCCGGAAGGCGCTGATGCGGAAGTTGCCCAGGCCGTCGAGCGTCACACCCATGTTGAGCTCGCCGGTCTCGGTCAGCTCTTCCATGCGGGTGGACGAGACGATCTCCGAGAGCAGGTTGCGCGGCGCATCCAGCGGCAGCACCTGGCTGTTGATGGGAATGGTCTGGCCGTGGATCTTGATCATGGCCGGGGCATAGGCCGTCAGGTAGACGTCCGACGCCTTCTTCTCGGCCATCAGGCGCAGGATGCGCTCCATCGTTCCACTGCTCATGACCGTCCTCTCATTCAACGCCAGGGGGTGCTGCGGTGCTGCCGATCAGTCGCGCAGCAGGTCGTTCAGGCTGGTCTTGGCCCGGGTCTGGGCGTCGACACGCTTGACGATGATGGCTGCGTACAGGCTGTACTTGCCGCCGTCCTTGGGCAGGCTGCCGCTGATGACCACCGAGCCGGCCGGCACGCGGCCGTAGCTCACCTCGCCGGTGGCGCGGTCGTAGATGGGGGTGCTCTGGCCGATGTAGACGCCCATGGAGATCACCGAGTTTTCTTCGACGATCACGCCCTCGACCACCTCGGAGCGGGCGCCGATGAAGCAGTTGTCCTCGATGATGGTCGGGTTGGCCTGCAGGGGTTCGAGCACGCCGCCCAGACCCACGCCGCCGGAGAGGTGCACGTTCTTGCCGACCTGTGCGCAGCTGCCCACGGTGGCCCAGGTGTCGACCATGGTGCCTTCGTCCACATAGGCGCCGATGTTCACGTAGGAGGGCATCAGGATGGCGCCCTTGGCAATGAAGCTGCCGCGGCGGGCCACGGCCGGCGGCACCACGCGCACGCCGGTGGCCTTCATCTGGGCCTCGTCGAGGTGGGCGAACTTGGTCTGCACCTTGTCGAAGAAGCCCAGGTCGCCGGCGCGCATGACGGCGTTGTCCTTGAGGCGGAACGACAGCAGCACCGCCTTCTTGATCCACTGGTGGGTGGTCCACTGGCCGACGCCCTCGCGGGTGGCCACGCGCAGGCGGCCCTTGTTGAGCTCGGCGATCACGTGTTCCACCGCGTCCAGCACCTCTTGGGGGGCGGAAGCCGGCGACAGGGTGGCGCGCTGTTCCCAGGCGTTGTCGATCAGGGTCTGCAGTTGTTGGGTCATGG
>PNMF01000159.1 GCA_013823485.1 Comamonadaceae bacterium | reverse complement strand
GCCTTGCGCTTGCGCGTGGCCCAGCCAATGTCCAGGCCCGCCAGGTCGCCCATGCGGAACGGCCCCATGGCGAAGCCAAAGCGCTCCAAAGCCTTGTCGATCTGCTGCGGCGAGGCGCCAGCCACGATCAGTGCGTTGGCCGCGGCGCCGTAGCGCGCCACCATGCGATTGCCGATGAAACCGTCGCACACGCCCGAGACCACCGAGACCTTGCGGATCTGCTTGCCCAGGGCCAGCGCGGTGGCCATCACGTCCTTGGCGGTTTTTTCACCGCGCACGATCTCCAGCAGCTTCATCACGTTGGCCGGGCTGAAGAAGTGCAGGCCCAGCACGTCCTGCGGGCGGCTGGTGAAGCTGGCTATTCTGTTGATGTCGAGGTAGGAGGTGTTGGACGCCAGGATGGCGCCGGGCTTGCACACCGCGTCGAGCTGGCGGAAGACCTTCTCTTTCACGTCCATCTGCTCGAACACCGCCTCGATCACGAGGTCCACGTCGCTGAATCCGGCGTAGTCCAGCGTCGGCGTGATCAGGCCCATGCGCTGCTCCACCTGTTCGGCGGTGAGCTTGCCGCGTTTGGCGCTGTTGTCGTAGTTGCGGCGGATGGTGGCCAGGCCCCGGTCCAGCGCTTCCTGGTTGGATTCCAGCAGCACCACCGGCAGGCCGGCGTTGAGGAAGTTCATGGTGATGCCGCCCCCCATGGTGCCGGCGCCGATGACGCCCACCCGGGCGATGGGGCGCAGCGGCGTGTCGGTCGGGATGTCGGGCAGCTTGCCGGCAGCGCGTTCGGCGGCGAACACATGGCGCGCGGCGCGGGATTCGGGCGTGTTCATCAGCGCGAAGAAGGCGGCGCGCTCGCGCCTGAGGCCTTCGTCAAAAGGTTGGGTCACGCTGTCGGCCACGGCTTCCACACAGGCCAGCGGTGCGGGCAACCCCTTGGCGGCGGCCTTCACGCTGTTGCGTGCGAACTGCAGGAAAGCGTCGGTGCCGGCGGTCGGCAACTTCAGGTCGCCCAGGCGGCGCAGCGGCTTGCCGTCGGCCACGGCCTGCCGGGCGAATGCCACGGCGGCGGCCACCACATCGGCATCCACCACCTGGTCCAGCAGGGCCGTGCCCTCGAAGCTGGCAGCCTTCTGCGGCGCGCCCGAGACGACCATGTTCAACGCGGCCTCCAGGCCGATGGCGCGCGGCAAGCGCTGCGTGCCACCGGCACCGGGCAGCAGGCCCAGCTTGACCTCGGGCAGGCCCAGGGTGGCGTTCTTGAGCGCCACGCGGAAGTGGCAGCCCAGCGCCAGTTCCAGCCCGCCGCCCAGGGCGTGGCCGGCGATGGCGGCCACCACCGGCTTGCCGGCGTTTTCCAGCGCACGGATCACGTCCGGCAGGTGGGGCGACATGGACGACTTGGGCGTGCCGAACTCGCGCACGTCGGCGCCGCCGGAAAACAGCTTTTCGCCGCCGGTGAGCACGATGGCGGTGACGGCCGGGTCGGCCAGGGCGCGGTCGAGCCCGGCCACGATGCCGCTGCGCAGCGCGTGGCCCAGGCCGTTGACGGGCGGGTTCTGCAGGGTGAGCACGGCCACCGTGCCTTGTTGGGTGTAGTCCACCGGGTTCATGGATGTCTCCGTTGTGGGAAAGAAAAGGTGCGCAGGGCGCAGGGGCTGGATTGCCCCAACCTAGGGATTACCATGATCTGCAGTGCAGAACACAGTTTCAAAACGAAGCGGATAATAGCGGCAAACGATGCCCTGAACAATCCCATGCACGACGATCTGATTCCCCGACGCGACATCCAATTCCAGCTTTACGAGGTGTTGGATGCTCAGAGCCTGCTGCAACGGCCACGCTACGCCGAGCACAGCCGCGAGACATTCGACGCCGTGCTGGACACGGCCACGCGCATCGCCACCGACCTGTTCGCGCCCCACGCCCGCCTGGGTGACGAACAGGAACCGCAGGTGGTGGACGGCAAGGTGGTGTTGCCCGAGGGCGTGCAAGCCGCGGTGCGCGCGTACTGCGAGGCGGGTTTCCTCTCGGCCAGCGCCGACGAGGCGACCGGCGGCATGCAACTGCCGGTGCTGGTGGCGCAGGCCTGTCTGTCGGTGTTCCGCAGCGCCAACGTGGCCACCACCTCGTATGTGGGTCTCACGGCGTCCAACGCCAACGTGATCGAGAAATTCGGGAGCCCTGTGCAGCAGGCGCGCTACCTGCAGGCGCTGCGCAGCGGACGCTTCTTCGGCACCATGGCGCTGACCGAGCCGCAGGCCGGCTCCAGCCTGAGCGACCTGCGCACCAGTGCCAACCCGCGCAGCGATGGCAGCTACCTTATCAAGGGCCAGAAGATCTTCATCTCCGGCGGCGACCACGAACTGAGCGAGAACATCGTGCACCTGGTGCTGGCCCGGTTGCCCGACGCGCCACAGGGCGTCAAGGGCATCTCGCTGTTCACCGTGCCCAAGTTCCACACCGACGAGCAAGGTCGCGTGGGCGCGCGCAACGACGTGGCGTTGGCCGGGTTGATCCACAAATGCGGCTGGCGCGGCACCACGTCGACCATGCTGTCCTTCGGCGAGCAGGACGCCTGCATCGGCGAACTCGTGGGCCGCCCGCACGAGGGCCTGGCCTGCATGTTCCACATGATGAACGAGGCACGCATCGGCGTCGGCATGGGCGCCATCATGCTGGGCTACCGCGGTTACCTGGCCTCGCTGCGCTACGCGCGCGAGCGGGTGCAGGGCCGGGCGCCGTCGAACAAGGACCCGCTGTCGCCGCCATTGCCACTGGTCGCGCACGCCGACGTGCGGCGCATGCTGCTGGCGCAGAAAAGTTATGTCGAAGGCGCCTACGGCCTGGCGCTGTACGCGGCCCGGCTGGTGGACGAACAGCGCACCGAATCCGATCCGCAGCGCCTGCAGGAAGTGGCGCTGCTGCTGGAGCTGCTGACGCCGGTGGTCAAGTCCTGGCCCTCGCAGTGGTGCCTGGAAGCGAACTCGCTGGCCATCCAGATTCTGGGCGGCTACGGGTACACGCGCGAATTCCCGGTGGAGCAGTACTGGCGCGACAACCGGCTGAACATGATCCACGAAGGCACACACGGCATCCAGGCGCTGGACTTGCTGGGCCGCAAGGTGGTGATGAAAGACGGCGCCGCGCTGGCGGCGATGCACCGCGTGGTGACTGCCAACATCGCCGAGGCCCTGGAGCAGCCGCCGCAGGTGCCGCTGGCGCAGGCGCTGCAGACGGCCTGGCAGGACGTGAGCGACTCGGTGCAGGCCCTGCGCGTGCCGCTGCAGACCGACGGCGAGGCCGTGCTGGCCAATGCCCACCTGTTTCTCGAAGCCTTCGGCCACACGCTGCTGGCCTGGACCTGGCTGCGCCAGGCCACCGTGGCGCAGCAGGCGCTGTCGCGTGGCACCGACACCGACGCTGACGTGTCCTTCTACCGCGGCAAGCTGCAGGCCGCACAGTGGTTCTTCCGCTGGGAACTGCCCAAGGTCGCGCCGCAGCTGGCGCTGCTGCGCACGCTGGACGACAGCCACCGCGCCATGCAGGACGCCTGGTTTTGAAAATGGTGAAACACCCCCGCGCCGCTTCGCGTCACCCCCATCCAGGGGGGCGGCACTGGCCGTCCGGCAAAGCCGGCCCGGCATGAACGACATCAGCGTGCCCGAAGGCTTCCGGCCCCATGTCTACGGCGGTGCCTCGTACTTTCAGACCCTGGGCGACCTGTACGTGCGCGAGCGGCCCGACGGTCTGCTGGTGCTGGGGCTGCGCCTGCTGCCGCAGCATTGCAACCGGCTGGGCATACCCCACGGTGGCATGCTGGCCACGCTGGCCGACGGTGCGCTGGGCATCAACCTGCACCGCGCGCGCCGCCACAGCCCGACCATGGTGACGGTCAACCTGAGCCTGGACTACCTCGCGGCCGCCCGGGTGGGCGAATGGCTGGAAGCGCATGTGACGCCCCGCCGACTGGGCAAGCAGCTGGCGTTTGGCGACTGCGTGCTCCGGGTGGGTGAGCGCGAGGTGTTGCGGGCCACGGGCATTTTTGCCGCCGTGGCTCGGGTGCGCCCGGTGCTCGAAACGGACGGCTGAGCGCCGCCGGATCGGCGCCTCAGCGCGGCAGCACGTCTTCGATCGAGCGCACCACTTCCAGCAGGCGCGGCCGCACTTCCTGCAGCAGGAAGTCGGGCGAGAGGTTGTACGACGGGCCGCCCACGTTGACCGCCATGAGCGGCAGGCCGTTGCCCGGGTCAAAGGCGCGTGCGATGCCGTTGACCTCCTTGTTCCAGTCGCCGAAGGAACAGGTCACGCCCAGCGTGCGGTAGTCCTCCAGCGCCTTGTTCACGCCGGCCTGGATGCCGGGCCAGGCCAGGTGGTCGAGTTCGCGGATCTGTTCCAGCGCCTCCTCGCGCTCGGTGGCGGACACCGAGGCCAGCCAGGCACGCCCCATGGCCGAGGCCGCCAGCGGCATGCGCGAACCCACATCCAGCGTGAGCGTGAGTGCGGCGCTGCTGCGGCAGTTCTCCACATAGATCATCGAGAGCTTGTCGCGAACGCCCAGAGAGACCGAGGCGCCGGAAAAGTTCGCCAGCTCCTGCATCATCGGCCGCGCGATCTTGCGCACGTCCAGGCGTGTGAGCAGCGCGCTGCCCAGCGCCAGGCAGGCGGTGCCCAGGCGGTAGCGCCCGCTTTCTTCGACATGGATCAGGTAGCCCAGCTTGGTCAGCGTCATGGTCAGGCGCGAGACCGTGGACTTGGGCAGCTTGCAGCGCACCGCCAGCTCCTGGTTGCTCAGCGTGGTTTCACCGGTGCGAAAGCAGGCCAGCACTTCCAGCCCGCGCGCCAGGGCGGTCACGAAGTGGCGGTCTTCCTTGGGCTTTCGCGCCGGGGTGGGGCGCCTGGGGCGCTCTGAGGGCTTGCCGTCGCCCACCGCGGACGCCGCCATCTCCGGGCTGCTGGGGTTTGCGCTCAAAATGGAACTCCGTTCTGCAAAACGAGACATCACTGTACCCGGATTGTCGAGAGTTCCCAGGGGGGCGTTCCTCAGGGTATACCAGTGCGCACCCGGTGCTCCAACCCTGCGCGCAGCCGCTCAGGTGTAGCGGCGCGCCACCATCTCGGCCACGCAGGCCGGTTTGCTGCTGCCCTCGACCTCCACCAGCGCCTGCCAGATGACCTGGGCACCGCCGTCGGGCAGCGCTTCGACCGACTGCAGCGTGAAACGCGCGCGGATGCGGTCGTCCACCCGCACCGGCGCCATGAAACGCACCCGGTTGAGCCCGTAATTCACCGCCATGCGGGTGCCGTGCACCGTGATGCAGCCTTGCGAGAGGCCCGGCAGCAGGGACAGCGTCAGGTAGCCGTGCGCGATGGTCGTGCCGTAGGGCGATTCACGGCGCGCGCGCTCGGCGTCGATGTGGATCCACTGCAGGTCGCCGGTGACCTCGGCAAAGCGGTTGATCCGCTCCTGGGTGATGGGCAGCCAGTCGCTGACGGCGAGTTCCTCGCCCACGCGCGCGGTCAGCGCGTCCAGGCTTTCGGCCTCGAAGGTCTGCTTGCCGGAGTCCATC
>PNMF01000158.1 GCA_013823485.1 Comamonadaceae bacterium | reverse complement strand
CATCACCTGCAGGAACGGCCGCCCCCGGCTGCGGGCGTACCAGACCATGGCCAGCAACACGCCGATCAGGCCACCATGAAAGCTCATGCCGCCCTGCCACACCGCGAACACCTCCAGCGGGTGCTGCAGGTAGTAGCCCGGCTGGTAGAACACGCAGTAGCCGATGCGCCCGCCCGCCACCACCCCCAGCACACCCAGGAACAGGATGTCCTCGACGTCGCGGGGGGTCCAGGCCGGCTCGCGCAGGTGGGCAAACGGCTCGTGCTTCAGGCGCAGCCGCCCCAGCACCACGAACAGCACGAAGGCGGCGAGGTAGGTCAGGCCGTACCAGTGGATGGCCACGGGGCCCAGCTGCAGCGCAACCGGGTCGATGGCGGGGTGGACCAGCATCAGCCTTCGAGCTTGGAGAGGTCGCGCACCGCGCCCTTGTCGGCCGAGGTGGCCAGCAGCGCATAGGCGCGCAGGGCGGCCGAGACCTGGCGCGGACGCGGCTGCTCCGGCTTCCAGCCCTTGGCGTCCTGCTCGGCGCGGCGGCGGGCGAGTTCTTCGTCGCTCACCAGCACATTGATGCTGCGGTTCGGGATGTCGATGCGGATGCGGTCACCGCTCTTCACCAGGCCGATGGCGCCACCGGCCGCCGCTTCGGGCGAGCAATGGCCGATGGACAGGCCGGAGGTGCCGCCCGAGAAGCGGCCGTCGGTCAGCAGCGCACAGGCCTTGCCCAGGCCCTTGGACTTGATGTAGCTGGTGGGGTAGAGCATTTCCTGCATGCCGGGGCCGCCCTTGGGGCCCTCGTAGCGAACCACCACCACGTCGCCGGCCTTGACCTTGTCGTCCAGGATGTTCTGCACCGCGTCGTCCTGGCTCTCGACCACATGGGCCGGGCCTTCGAACACCATCAGGCTGTCGTCCACGCCGGCGGTCTTGACCACGCAGCCGTCCACGGCGATGTTGCCGCGCAGCACCGCCAGACCGCCTTCCTTGGAGAACGCGTGTTCGTACGAGCGGATGCAGCCCTCGGCGCGGTCCGTGTCAAGGCTGGGCCAGCGGGTGTTCTGGCTGAAGGCCACCTGGGTCGGGATGCCGGCCGGGCCGGCCATGAAGAAGGTCTTGACCGCTTCCGAGGGGTTGCGGGCGATGTCCCACTCGTCCAGGGCGTGCTTGAGGGTGGGCGCGTGCACCGTGGGCACGTCGGTGTGCAGCTTGCCGGCGCGGTCCAGCTCGCCCAGGATCGCCATGATGCCGCCGGCGCGGTGCACGTCCTCGATGTGGTACTTGTTGGTGTTGGGCGCCACCTTGCACAGCTGCGGCACGTCACGCGACATGCGGTCGATGTCGGTCATGTCGAAATCGATGCCGGCCTCCTGGGCCGCGGCCAGGATGTGCAGGATGGTGTTGGTGGAGCCGCCCATGGCGATGTCCAGCGTCATGGCGTTCTCGAAGGCCTTCTTGCCGATGGCGCGCGGCAGCACCGAGGCGTCTTCCTGCTCGTAGTAGCGGCGGCACAGCTCGACCACGGTGCGGCCGGCGCGCTTGAACAGCTCTTCGCGGTCGGCGTGGGTGGCCAGCACCGTGCCGTTGCCCGGCAGCGAGAGGCCCAGGGCCTCGGTCAGGCAGTTCATGGAGTTGGCGGTGAACATGCCCGAGCAGGAACCGCAGGTGGGGCAGGCCGAACGCTCGACCTCGGCCAGGTCGGCCTCCGAGACCTTGTCGTCGGCCGCCATGACCATGGCGTCGATCAGGTCGAGCTTCTTGATCTGGATGGTGGAGCTGCCCGGCACGGCCAGACGCACCTTGCCGGCCTCCATCGGGCCGCCCGAGACGAACACCACCGGGATGTTCAGCCGCATGGCGGCCATGAGCATGCCGGGGGTGATCTTGTCGCAGTTGGAGATGCACACCAGCGCATCGGCGCAGTGGGCGTTGACCATGTATTCCACCGAGTCCGCGATGATGTCGCGGCTGGGCAGCGAATAGAGCATGCCGTCGTGGCCCATGGCGATGCCGTCGTCCACCGCGATGGTGTTGAACTCCTTGGCCACACCGCCCACGGCCTCGATCTCGCGGGCCACCAGCTGGCCCAGGTCTTTCAGGTGCACATGGCCGGGCACGAACTGGGTGAACGAGTTGGCGATGGCGATGATCGGCTTGCTGAAGTCGCCGTCCTTCATGCCGGTGGCGCGCCACAGGGCGCGGGCACCCGCCATGTTGCGGCCGGCGGTGGAGGTCTTGGAACGGTATTGCGGCATGGTGTCTCGGGGTCGTTGTGGGGTGGTGGGCGACCGGGCTGCGGTCAGCCCGCGATTATCGGACGGCTGCTGGCGGCGGCACGACGTGTCAGCGACGATGCCGGTCAAGGCCCAGGGCCTTGCGCTGCTTTTCGATCCGGTCGGTCTTGCGCTGTTCCATCTTTTCCATCTGCTTGCGGCGGGTGTAGCCCGAGCTGTCGGCCCAGGCCCACCACAGCACCGCCAGCCCGAACGGCGACAGCACCACCAGCCACGACCAGCCGGCCACCGGGCCGACCTCCAGGTACTTGAGCAGCAGCAGCGCGACGCCGACGATGAGGAGGTACATGAGGAAGCTCCGTGAAGCCCGGGTAAATACCGGTAATGGTTCTGAACGATCGGCCGTTTCAGGGATCGGAAACGAGCGCGATTCGCTAGAATCGGCGCGCGATTGCAACCACCCCAGAGGACTCGAACCCCATGAAACGTACCCTGATGATTATGGCCTCGCTGGCCGTCCTGTCCGCTCCCGCCATGGCCGACGAGGCCCTGGCCAAGAGCAAGAACTGCCTGGCCTGCCACGCCATGGACAAGAAGCTGGTCGGCCCGTCCTACAAGGACATCGCCAAGAAGTACGCCGGCGACGCCAAGGCCGTCGACATGCTGGCCACCAAGATCCAGAAGGGTGGCGCGGGCGTGTGGGGTGCCATCCCGATGCCGGCCAACCCGCAGGTGAGCGACGCCGAAGCGAAGAAGCTCTCCGCCTGGATCCTGGGCATGAAGTGATCCCCTGCGCCGCTGGCGCAGCCCATGAAAAAACCCGCCTTGAAGGCGGGTTTTTTGTGCGTGCGTCGCGGGTCAGTTGTTTTCCGCCAGCTGCTCCAGGATGGCCGGGTTCTCCAGCGTGGAGGTGTCCTGGGTGATGGCCTCGCCCTTGGCAATGGAGCGCAGCAGGCGTCGCATGATCTTGCCGGAGCGGGTCTTGGGCAGGTTGTCGCCGAAGCGGATGTCCTTGGGCTTGGCGATCGGGCCGATCTCCTTGCCCACCCAGTCGCGCAGCTCCTTGGCAATGGCCTTGGCCTCGTCGCCGGTGGGGCGCGAACGCTTGAGCACCACGAAGGCCACGATGGCCTCGCCGGTGAGGTCGTCCGGGCGGCCCACCACGGCGGCCTCGGCCACCAGGTCGGTCTTGCCGACCAGGGCGGACTCGATCTCCATGGTGCCCATGCGGTGGCCCGAGACGTTGAGCACGTCGTCGATGCGGCCGGTGATGCGGAAGTAGCCGCGGTCGGCGCTGCGCACCGCGCCATCGCCGGCCAGGTAGTAGCCGCGCAGCTCGTCCGGGAAATAGCTCTTCTTGAAACGCTCCGGGTCGCCCCAGATGGTGCGGATCATGGAAGGCCAGGGCTTCTTGACCACCAGGATGCCGCCGGCACCGTTGGCCACGTCGTTGCCGGTCTCGTCCACGATGGCGGCGGCAATGCCCGGCAGCGGCAGCGTGCAGGAGCCCGGCACCAGCGGCGTGGCGCCCGGCAGCGGCGTGATCATGTGGCCGCCGGTCTCGGTCTGCCAGAAGGTGTCGACGATGGGGCAACGCTCGCCGCCCACATGCTTGTAGTACCACATCCAGGCTTCGGGGTTGATGGGCTCGCCCACCGAGCCCAGCAGGCGCAGGCTGGAGAGGTCGGAGCGCGCCGGGTGCACCTTTTCGTCACCCTCGGCCGCCTTGATGAGCGAGCGGATGGCGGTGGGCGCGGTATAGAAGATGGTGCACTTGTGCTTCTCGATCATCTGCCAGAAGCGGCCGGCGTTCGGGTAGGTGGGCACGCCCTCGAACACGATCTGGGTGGCGCCGGCGGCCAGCGGGCCGTAGGCCACGTAGCTGTGGCCGGTGATCCAGCCGATGTCGGCGGTGCACCAGAAGATGTCGTCGGCCTTCAGGTCGAAGGTCCAGTTCATGGTGAGGTTGGCCCACAGCAGGTAACCGCCGGTGCTGTGCTGCACGCCCTTGGGCTTGCCGGTGGAGCCGGAGGTGTACAGCACGAACAGCGGGTGCTCGGCGCCCACCATCTCGGCCGGGCAGGTGGTGGACTGGCCGGCCATGTCCTCGTGCATGAAGGTGTCGCGGCCGGCCACCATGTTGCAGGCGGTGGGGGTGCGCTGGAACACGATCACGTTCCTGATGCACTCGCAGCCACCCATGGCGATGCCCTCGTCCACGATGGACTTGAGCGGCAGTTCCTTGCCGCCACGCAGCTGGTAGTTGGCCGTGATGACCGCCACCGCGCCGGCATCCTGGATGCGTTCCTGCAGCGCCTTGGCCGAGAAGCCGCCGAACACCACCGAGTGGGTGGCGCCGATGCGCGCGCAGGCCTGCATGGCCACCACGCCCTCGATGGTCATGGGCATGTAGATGACGACACGGTCGCCCTTCTTTACGCCCTTGGCCTTCAGAACATTCGCAAATTGCGACACTTTGTCGAGCAGCTCGCGGTAGGTGACGCGGGTGACCTCGCCGCCGTCGGCCTCGAAGATGATGGCCGTCTTGTGCTCCACCGGGGTGCCCATGTGGCGGTCCAGGCAGTTGAAGGAGGCGTTCAGCTCGCCGTCCTGGAACCACTTGTAGAACGGCGCCTGCGAGGCGTCCAGCGTCTGGGTGAAGGGCTTGTGCCAGGTCAGCGTCTCTCGGGCCAGACGGGCCCAGAACCCTTCGTGGTCCCGCTCTGCCTCGGCACACAGGGCCCGGTAGGCATCCATGCCCGAGATGCGGGCAGCCTGGACGGTGGCGGCAGCGGGTTCGAAGACCCGGTTTTCGACCAGGGTGGATTCGATCGACGACGAGGGTGCTGACATGCGCAAGTCTCCTGTGATGTTGTTGAAATCCGGAACGCCGGGCACTGTGCGCAGCCGCTCTTACAAGCCACTGACACAGAGGCGACACCTACAATAGCAGGCTGCCCGCAGGGTGGATACAACCCCGCCCGGACCACCACGCATTTTCCATTTTCATGACCGATCCCGTCAAAACCGGCCCCATCCGGCCGCTCCCGAACCTGATCTTCGCCAGCCGCTGGCTGCAGCTGCCGCTGTACCTCGGCCTGATCGCGGCGCAGGCCATCTATGTCTTCCACTTCTGGGTCGAGCTGGTGCACCTGATCGAGGCCGCCTTCGGCAACGAGGTGGCGCTGCAGAAGCTGGTCACCAGCATCGGCTACAAGAGCGACGTGGTGCTGACCGGCCTGAACGAGACCGTGATCATGCTGGTGGTGCTGGCCCTGATCGACGTGGTCATGATCAGCAACCTGCTGATCATGGTCATCGTGGGCGGCTACGAGACCTTCGTCAGCCGCATGCACCTGGAGAACCATCCCGACCAGCCGGA
>PNMF01000157.1 GCA_013823485.1 Comamonadaceae bacterium | reverse complement strand
TTCGGCCACTCGCTGGAAAAGGACACCGGTGAGGTCGTGAAGAACGCCGGCGGCAAGACCATGGGCGCCGTGCGCCACCCGCTGGGCACCAGCGACTTCTCGTCCTTCCTGCTGCAGGCCCAGACCTCCGGCGCCAAGGTGGTCGGCCTGGCCAACGCCGGCGGCGACACCGTCAACAGCATCAAGGCCGCTGCCGAATTCGGCATCACCCGCAAGCAGAATCTGGCCGCGCTGCTGATGCTGCTGACCGATGTGCACGCCATCGGCCTGAACACCGCACAAGGTCTGTACCTGACCGAGGGCTGGTACTGGGATCTGAACGCCGAGACCCGCGCCTGGGCCGACAAGTTCGGCAAGGTCATGAACGGTCGCAAGCCGAACTCCAACCACGCTTCGGTCTACTCCGCCACCATGCACTACCTGAAGGCCGTGCAGGCCGCCGGCACCGACGACACCGCTGCGGTGATGGCCAAGATGAAGGAAATGCCGATCAACGACATGTTCGCCAAGGGCGGCAAGATCCGTGAAGACGGCCGCATGGTCCACGACATGTACCTGTTCCAGGTGAAGAAGCCTTCCGAGTCCAAGGGTGCGTGGGACTACTACAACCTCAAGGGCACCATCAAGGGCGACGACGCCTTCCAGCCGCTGGCCCAGAGCCGCTGCGCTGCCATCAAGAAGTGATGCTGAAGGCCGGCTGATGCCGGCCTGAATCACCGAGCCGATCAGACGGGCCGTGCCGGCCACGGCCCGTCCACATTCAACGGACTGCAATGGACCAGATCTTTGGCGTACCGACGGCGGCCTTCATGGGGCAACTCATGCTGGGGCTGGTCAACGGTTCTTTTTACGCACTTCTCTCGTTGGGCCTGGCCGTCATCTTCGGCATGCTCAACATCGTCAACTTCGCGCACGGTGCGCTGTACATGACCGGCGCATTCTTCGCCTGGATGCTGCTGAACTACGCCGGCGTGAACTACTGGTTCGCGCTGCTGCTGGCCCCCATCGGCGTGGGCATCATCGGCGTGCTGATCGAAAAGACCATGCTGCGCTGGCTGCATGGGCTGGACCACCTCTATGGCCTGCTGCTGACCTTCGGCCTGGCGCTGCTGCTGGAGGGCGTGTTCCGCGAGTTTTATGGTTCGTCGGGACTGCCCTACGAACTGCCTGAAGTCTTCCGGGGCGGCTTCGACCTGGGCTTCATGTTCCTGCCCAAGTACCGGGCCTGGGTGATCTTTGCCGCCGTCTTCGTCTGCCTGGCGACCTGGTTCGTGATCGAGAAGACCAAGCTGGGCGCCTACCTGCGCGCCGGCACCGAGAACCCCAACATGGTCAAGGCCTTCGGCATCAACGTGCCGCTGATGGTCACCCTGACCTATGCCTTCGGCGTGGGCCTGGCCGGCCTGGCCGGCGTGATGGCTGCGCCCATCTACCAGGTCAGCCCGCTGATGGGCTCGAACATCATCATCATCGTGTTCGCGGTGGTGGTGATCGGCGGCATGGGTTCGATCCTGGGCTCCATCCTGACCGGCCTGGTGCTGGGGCTGATCGAGGGCCTGACCAAGGTCTTCTATGCCGAGCTGTCCTCGACCGTGGTGTTCATCATCATGGTCATCGTTCTGATGTTCCGTCCGGCGGGCCTGTTCGGTCGCGAAAAATGATGTCCAAGACCCGAATCCTCTACAGCGTCCTGTTCGCGGCGCTTCTGGTGGCCCCGTTCGTGGGTTACCCGATCTTCCTGATGAAGGTGCTGTGCTTCGCGCTGTTCGCCTGCGCCTTCAACCTGCTGATCGGCTTCACCGGCCTGCTTTCGTTCGGCCACGCCATGTTTTTCGGCTTCGCCGCTTACGTGTCGGGCCATGCCGCCAAGGTGTGGGGGCTGACCCCGGAGCTGTCCATCATTGCGGGCACGCTGTGTGCCACCGTCATTGCGGTGGTCACCGGCTGGCTGGCGGTGCGCCGCCAGGGCATCTACTTCGCGATGGTGACGCTGGCCCTCTCCCAGATGATCTATTTCATCTGCGTGCAGGCGCCCTTCACCTATGCCGAGGACGGCATCCAGAGCATTCCGCGCGGCAAGCTGTTCGGCGTGATCGATCTGGCCAACGACACCGCCATGTACTACGTGGTGGCGGCCGTGTTCGTGTTCGGCTTCGCGCTCATCTACCGGATCATCCACTCGCCGTTCGGGCAGGTGCTGAAGTCGGTGCGGGAGAACGAGCCGCGCGCGCTGTCACTGGGCTACAACGTCGACCGCTACAAGCTGCTGGCCTTCGTGCTGTCCGGCACGATCGCCGGCCTGGCGGGTGCCACCAAGTCGATCGCCTTCGGCATCGCCACGCTGACCGACGTGAGCTGGCAGATGTCCGGCGAGGTGGTCCTGATGACGCTGCTGGGCGGCATGGGCACCATCCTGGGTCCGGCCCTGGGCGCCGCCATCATCGTGACCATGCAGAACTACCTCGCGGACCTGGGTTCGATGGTGTCGATCATCATGGGCCTGACCTTCGTGGTCTGCGTGCTGGCCTTCCGCCGCGGCATCGTCGGCGAGATCGAGCACCGCCTGGGCCGCAAGTCCTGACCGGCTAGGCGGGCCTGGCTCAGAAATGGGCCAGGTACCCGCCGTCCACCGCCAGCGTGTGGCCGGTGATGTAGCTGGAAGCGTCCGAGGCCAGGAACACCGCCGCGCCCGCCACCTCCCGGGGCTGCCCCCACCGGCCCAGCGAGCTGCGGCGGGTCAGCCAGTCCTGGATGCCGGCATCCGCCACCATCTCCTGATTGGTTTCGGTGGCAAAGAACCCGGGCGCAATGGCGTTCACCCGCACACCCTGGGGGCCCAGTTCGGCCGCCAATGCCCGTGTCATGGCCGCCAGCGCGCCTTTGGTGGTGGTGTAGGCCGCGTCACCTGCCCGGGCAATCGGGCCGGCGATCGAGGTCACGTTGATGATGCTGCCGGCGCCCTGCCGTGCCATGACGCCGGCGGCCTCGCGGCACAGGTGCCAGCCCGCCACCAGGTTCACCTCCATCAGCTCGCGCAGAGCCTCGGCGGGCAGTCCGGAAAGTGGTGCGCGGTGGCGTTGCCCGACATTGTTGACCAGCACATCCAGCCGGCCCTCGGCCCGCAGCAGGCGCTGCAGCGCGGCGCTGGCGGCGGGCAGATCGCTCACGTCCAGCGGGCAGGCGACCGTAGCCGGCCCGAGTTCGGCGGCGGTTCGTGCCAGGGCCTCGGCGTCGCGCCCGGCCAGCCACACGCGGGCCCCATGCTCGATCAGACCGCCCGCCATGGCGCGGCCCAGTCCGCGGGTGGCGCCGGTGACCAGTGCGACACGGCCACCGAGATCAAAAAGGGATGTGCTTCGCATAGGCGCCGGATTATCCGGCGCCCCGGCGTTCAGACCGACAGCTCGGCCAGGGCCGATGCCGAGAACCGCATGGTGGGCTCGGCTTCGGCGCAGGGCAGCGTGAAGTAGAAGGTGCAGCCACGGCCCGGTGTCGACTCGCACCAGATGCGGCCGCCATGCCGCTCGATGATGCGCTGCGTCAGCGAGAGCCCGGTGCCGGTGCCCTCGTAGTCCATCGAGTGGTGCTGGCGCTGGAACATCACGAACAGGTTGTGTGCCTTGGTCATGTCGAACCCGGCGCCGTTGTCGCGGATGTAGAACATGCGCCCGCCGACCGGGTTGATCTGCCACCCCAGTTCGATCCGTGGCCGCTCGGTCTTGCGGGTGAACTTCACCGCGTTGTCCAGCAGGTGGCCGAAGGCCTGGGCCAGCATCATGGCGTCGCCCAGCAGCACCGGCAGCTCGTCGTCGATCACCCATTCGATGTGGCGCTCGCGGTGCTCCTGCTGCAGATGCACCAGGATGCCGCGCAGCAGCTGGGTCATGGGCACCGCGTGCTGCTCCACCGTCACCCGGCCCAGCCGCGCGTATTCCAGCAGGCCCTCGATCATCAGGCCCATGCGCTTGCTGGACTTGGCGATGGAGCCGAGGTACTGCTGCGATGTCGCGTCGCCGCCGTCGCTCACATGTTCCTGCAGCAGCGAGACGAAGCTGCTGATGTGGCGCAGAGGGGCGCGCAGGTCGTGCGAGACCATGTGCGAGAACACGTCCAGGTCCTTGTTGGCGGCCACCAGCTGGCGGGTGCGCTCGGCCACCCGCTTCTCCAGCTCGCGGTTGAGGTCGTTCATGACGTCCTCCAGGCTCTTGGCGGCCGTCATGTCGCGCGTGATGCACGACAGGCCCTGCAGTTCGCCCTGCTCGTTGCGCAGCGCGGTCAGGATGGTGTTGGCCCAGAAGCGCGAACCGTCGGAGCGCAGCCGCCAGCCCCGGCTCTCCCACTGGCCGTGGGCCTTCGCCAGCCGCAGCACCTGCGGCGCGTCGGTCTCGTCCTCGCCGTGGTTGAGGGTGCTCATCAGCACCTCGAAATGCAGCCCCTCGATCTGTCGGCGGGTGTGGCCATGCAGCCGCTGGGCACTGTCGGTCCACTCGGTGATGCGGCCTTCGGCATCGACGAAATAGACGCAGTAGTCCTGGATGGCTGAGACCATCAGGCGGTAGCGCTGCTCGCTGGCGTACAGCTCGGCGGTGCGTTCGCGCACCCGCTCCTCCAGCTCCTGGTTGGCGTTGAGCACCAGCTCCTCGGTGCGCTTGCGCTCGCTGATGTCGTGCAGCTCGATGAAGATGCCGGCCACTTCGTCGCCGCGCGAGTCGGGCACGTAGTGGATCTCGTAGCAGTGTTCGGCCCCGTCGACGTCGCGCCGCACCGCCTCGAAGCGCTGCGGCTGGCCGCTCAGGGCGTCGGCGATCCGCGGCAGGATTTCCGCCATCACCGCCGGGTCGACGATGTCGCTCATGTGCCGCCCCAGCAGTTCATCGGGTTGGCAGCCGTAGCTGGCGGCGTGGGCGATGTTGGCAAAGCGGCAGACCAGGTCGCGGTCGTAGTAGGTCACCCGGGCCGGAATCCGGTCGGTGATGCTGCGCAGCAGACTCTCGGGCGCCACGGCGGCGGTGCTGCGGTCGGTGTCCATGGGCGGGCCTCCTGGAGGATCGGGGATGCGTGAACGCGTTGTCCTCTACCTATCGACCCGGCCTGCCGAAACTTCAGTCCACCCATCTGGGGACAAGACACAAAAAAGCCCTGTGGCCGCAACCACAGGGCTCGATGCGAAAGTGAGCGGACGCTCTTTACTTCAGGCCGGCAGCGACGCGCAGGGCCTGGGCCTTGTCGGTGCGCTCCCAGGTGAACTCCGGCTCCTCGCGGCCGAAGTGGCCGTAGGCCGCCGTCTTGCTGTAGATCGGGCGCAGCAGGTCCAGCATCTGGATGATGCCCTTGGGGCGCAGGTCGAAGTGGGCCTCGACCAGCTTGGCGATCTCGCTGTCGGGGATCACGCCGGTGCCTTCGGTGTAGACCGTGATGTTCATCGGCCGGGCCACGCCGATGGCGTAGGCCACCTGCACCTGGCACTGGCGGGCCAGACCGGCGGCCACCACGTTCTTGGCCACGTAGCGGGCGGCATAGGCGGCCGAGCGGTCCACCTTGGAAGGGTCCTTGCCGGAGAAGGCGCCGCCGCCGTGCGGGCAGGCACCGCCGTAGGTGTCGACGATGATCTTGCGGCCGGTCAGGCCGCAGTC
>PNMF01000156.1 GCA_013823485.1 Comamonadaceae bacterium | reverse complement strand
AGATCAAGGCCACCGGCATCTGCCACACCGATTACTACACCCTCAGCGGTGCCGACCCCGAAGGTATCTTCCCGGCCATCCTGGGCCACGAGGGCGCCGGCATCGTGGTCGACGTGGGTCCGGGCGTGACCAGCCTGAAAAAGGGCGATCACGTCATTCCGCTCTACACGCCCGAATGCCGCCAGTGCAAGTTCTGCCTGAGCCGCAAGACCAACCTGTGCCAGCTCATCCGCGGCACCCAGGGCAAGGGCCTGATGCCCGACGCCACCAGCCGCTTCAGCATCGACGGCCAGCCCATCTTCCATTACATGGGCACCAGCACCTTCAGCAACTACACGGTGGCACCCGAGATCAGCCTGGCCAAGATCCGTGAGGACGCCCCGTTCGACAAGGTCTGCTACATCGGCTGCGGCGTGACCACCGGCATCGGTGCGGTGCTGTTCACCGCCAAGGTCGAGGCCGGTGCCACGGTGGCGGTGTTCGGTCTGGGCGGCATCGGGCTGAACGTGATCCAGGGCGCGAAGATGGTGGGCGCCGACAAGATCATCGGCATCGACATCAACCCGGCCCGCGAGGCCATGGCCCGCCAGTTCGGCATGACGCACTTCGTCAACCCCAAGGAAGTGCCGAACGTGGTGGACGCCATCGTGCAGCTCACCGACGGCGGCGCCGACTACAGCTTCGAGTGCATCGGCAACACCCAGGTCATGCGCCAGGCGCTGGAATGCACCCACAAGGGCTGGGGCCGCAGCATCATCATCGGCGTGGCCGAGGCGGGGGCCGAGATCAGCACCCGCCCGTTCCAGCTGGTCACCGGCCGCAAGTGGGAAGGCTCGGCCTTCGGCGGCGCCCGTGGCCGCACCGACGTGCCGAAGATCGTCGACTGGTACATGGACGGCAAGATCAATATCGACGACCTCATCACCCACAAGCTGCCGCTCTCGCGCATCAACGAAGGCTTCGACCTGATGAAGCGCGGCGAGTCGATCCGCACCGTGGTCGAGTACTGATCGGGCCCGCATGCCATGGCCGACCGCCCGCGCCGCTTCGACCTGATCGCCTTCGACTGGGACGGCACGCTCTACGACAGCACCGCCGTCATTGCCCGCTGCATCCAGCTGGCGGTGGCGGATGTGGGCGGCACCGTGCCCACCGACGAGGCGGCCCGCTACGTGATCGGCATGGGCCTGATGCAGGCCCTGGCCCATGCGGCCCCCGACGTGCCGGCCGACCGTTACCCGCAGCTCGGTGAACGCTACCGCCACCACTACCTGGCGCACCAGAACGACCTGTCGCTGTTCGACGGCGTGCTGCCCCTGCTGCAGGGCCTGCGCCAGCGCCACCACTGGCTGGCGGTGGCCACCGGCAAGAGCCGGCGCGGTCTGGACGAGGTGCTGCACACGGTGGAGCTCAAGGGCATGTTCGACGGTTCGCGCACCGCCGACGAAACCGCCGGCAAGCCGCACCCGCGCATGCTGCACGAGCTGATGCGCGAGTTCGGCGTCGAGCCGGAGCGCACGCTCATGATCGGCGACACCACCCACGATCTGCAGATGGCGCTGAACGCCGGCTGCGCCAGCGTGGCGGTCAGCTACGGCGCGCATGAGCCCGGCGGGTTGGCCGAACTGCAGCCGATCGCGGTGGTCCACTCGGTGGCCGAGCTGCAGCAGTGGCTCGACACCCACGCCTGAGGACTCCACCTCGCCCGCCCGCATGAACTCGCCCGACGACCTGATCCCGCTGTGCAACAGCGCCGACCTTCAGGACGGAGGACGGGCGGTGCCGTTCGACATCAACCACGCGGGGCAGACCTGCAGGGCGTTTGCGATCCGCTGGCAGGGCCGTGTGCACGCCTACCTGAACCGCTGCACCCACGTGGCCATGGAACTCGACTGGCAGCCAGACCGGTTCTTTGATGATTCCGGCCGCTGGCTGCTCTGCGCCACCCACGGCGCGCATTACCAGCCCGACACCGGGGCCTGCCAGGGCGGCCCCTGCCGCGGCGGACTGGTCAAGATCGAGCTGGTGGAGGAGCGTGGCGTGGTCCACTGGCGGTCACAATATCCATTCAAACCGGTTGAATTCTGAGCCTGCGGGCACCCTGACATGAACGATCACGACCCTTTCCCCATGACCTCTCCCGGCTCCCTGAACGACGCTTCCGACAAGGCGCCGCGTGCGGCACCGGCTGCGGCCACCGGACCGGCAGGCTGGGAGCGCGAAACGATCGAGAAGCTGCTGTTCGCCACGCTGCGCGAACAGCAGGCGGCCCGGCGCTGGCGGCTGTTCGGGCGCCTGATGTGGCTGGTGCTGTTCGGCGCGGTGGTCTGGCTGATCTATTCGGCCGAAGCCAGCTCGACCTCCGGCAGCTCGCCACACACCGCGGTGATCGATGTCAAGGGCGAGATCGCCGACGGCGCCGAAGCGAGCGCCGAGAACATCGTGGGCGCGCTCAAGTCCGCCTTCGAAGACAGTGGCTCACAGGCCGTGGTGCTGCTGATCAATTCGCCCGGTGGCAGCCCGGTGCAGGCCGGCATCATCAACGACGAGATCACCCGCCTGAAGGCGCTGCACGACAAGAAGGTGTATGCCGTCGTGGAGGAGACCTGCGCCTCGGCGGCCTACTACATCGCCGCTGCCGCCGACGAGATCTATGTCGACAAGGCCAGCCTGGTGGGCAGCATCGGCGTGCTGATGGACGGCTTCGGATTCACCGGGCTGATGGACAAGCTGGGCATCGAGCGCCGCCTGATGACCGCCGGCGAAAACAAGGCCATGCTCGATCCGTTCAGCCCGCAGGACGCGAACCAGCGCGCCTACATCCAGTCGATGCTGGGCGAGATCCATGCCCAGTTCATCGAGGTGGTCAAGAAGGGCCGTGGCGATCGGCTCAAGGAATCGGAAGACACCTTCAGCGGCCTGGTCTGGAGCGGCCAGCAGGCGGTGCAGCTGGGCCTGGCCGATGGCCTGGGCAACCTCGACTATGTGGCCCGCGAAGTGGTCAAGGCCGAGGACATCGTCGACTACACCCACCGCGAGAACGTCGGTCTGCGGCTGGCCAAACGCTTCGGTGCCAGCGTGGGCGAGGGCATGTTCCACGCCGCCCGTGCCGCCGGCGTGCAGCTGCGCTGACCCGGGGGTGTCCGGCATGAGCCTGATCCGCAAGGCCGTGTTTCCCGTCGGCGGCCTCGGCACCCGCTTCCTGCCGGCCACCAAGGCCATACCGAAGGAAATGCTGCCGGTGGTCGACAAGCCGCTGATGCAGTACGCGGTGGAAGAGGCCTACGCCGCCGGCATCCGCGAAATGATCTTCGTCACGGGCCGCAACAAGCGCGCCATCGAAGACCACTTCGACACCGCCTACGAACTCGAAGCCGAGCTGGAAGCGGCCGGCAAGGGCGCCCTGCTCGAGCTGGTGCACTCCATCAAGCCCGACGACATGGACGTGTTCTATGTGCGCCAGCCGCGTGCCCTGGGGCTGGGCCATGCGGTGTTGTGCGCCGAACGCCTGGTCGGCGACCAGCCCTTTGCCGTGCTGCTGGCCGACGATCTCATGATGGGTCGCGACCAGCTGCAGGGCGGCCCGACGGTGCTGGGCCAGATGGTCGACGCCTTTGCGCGCAGTCCCGGCATGGTGCTGGCGGTGCAGGACGTGCCCCGGGCCGACACCCGCCGCTATGGCGTGGTCGATGTGCGCGGCGCACCGGACCGGCTGGCCGAGGTGTTCGGCATGGTGGAGAAGCCCCACCCGGATCGCGCGCCCTCCACCCTGGCGGTGGCCGGCCGCTACATCCTCACCCCGGCCGTGTTCGACAGCATCCGCCGCCAGCCGCGCGGCGCCGGTGGCGAGATCCAGCTCACCGACGGCATCGCCGCCCTGATCGGCACCGAGAAGGTCCAGGCCTTCCGCTACGACGGCCGCCGCTACGACTGCGGCAGCAAGGAAGGCTTTCTGGAGGCGACCATCGACCTGGCGCTGGCCAACCCGGACCTGTCGGCTGCGGTCCGGGCCCACCTGCACAAGGTCATGGCCTGATGCGCCGCCCCGGCGCGCCCCGGGGTTTCAGCCACCCAGCATGAAGACCGCCGGCAGGCTCAGCGGCAGGGCCGCCGCCCATTGCGGATGCTGCCGCCATGCCGCCACCGGCGCACTGCGGATCGCCTGCTGGGGCAGACCCAGGCCGGCCGCCACCGCCAGCCGGGTGCCGGGTTGCAGCGTCTGCACCAGGGCGGCCAGCAAGGCGGCATTGCGGTAGGGCGTCTCGATCAGCAGCTGCGCCTGTTGCAGCTTGAGCGCAGTGCCCTCCAACGCCCGAAGCCGCTGGCTTCGTTCGCTGGCGTCCTGCGGCACGTAACCCACAAACGCGAACTGCTGACCGTTCAGACCGCTGGCGGCCAGCGCCAGCATGAGCGACACCGGGCCGACCAGGGGCATCACCGTCAAACCCATGGCGTGTGCGGCGCGGACCACCGCGCTGCCCGGGTCGGCCACGGCCGGCATGCCGGCCTCACTGACGAGACCCATGTCGTGCCCTTGCAGGGCCGGTTCAAGCAGTTCCCGCGCGGCGCGGTCCAGCGCGGCGTCCGGCAGGTGGTCGCCTTTTTTGTGCGCGGCCCGTGGCAGCTCGGCGATCAGCAAGCTCTGCAACGGCGATGTCAGCGGATGAACCGCATCCACCCGCTTGAGGAAGGCCCGCGTCGACTTGGCGTTTTCGGTGATCCAGTGGGTCAGCCGGCTGGCCACCTGCAGCGTGGCGTCGGGCAGCCAGCCGCTCAGGGGCAGGCTGCCGTCCACCCCGAAGTCCAGCGGGGTCGGCACCAGGTACAGCACGCCTGTTGCAGCGGTGGGGCGGGGCGCCGTGCTCATGGCAATTCGACCCCGGCGGCGCGCAGCAGCTGGCAGGTGCGGATCAGGGGCAGGCCGATCAGGGCGGTCGGATCGTCGCTGTCGATGCGGGCGAGCAGGGCGATGCCCAGGCCTTCGCTGCGGGCGCTGCCGGCGCAGTCGTAGGGCTGTTCCAGTCGCAGGTAGCGTTCGATTTCGGTATCCGACAGATCGCGGAACACCACCCGCACCGGCGCCAGCTCGACCGCCTCAAAACCGGCGGCTTCGCACACCACCGCCAGAGCGGTCTGGAAGACCACGGTCTGGCCGCGCATGCGGCGCAGCTGCTCCACGGCGCGTTCGTGGCTGCCCGGCTTGCCGAGTGGCTGTCCGGCGAGGTCGGCCACCTGGTCGCTGCCGATCACCACGGCTTCCGGGTGAGCGCGCGCCACCGCCCGGGCCTTGGCCAGGGCGAGCCGCAGGGCCAGATCGCGCGGCGTCTCGGTCGGCAGCGGGGTTTCGTCGACCCCCGGTGCAACCACCTCGAACGGCAGACCGAGCCGTTCCATCAGTTCGCGCCGGTAACGGGAGGTGGAGCCGAGGATCAAGGGGCGGGCCATTGCCTGGCGCGGGGTGAAGGGCAGGGGGGACGGGTGGGTTTCGTGGTCGCTCATGGGCCGCATTCTCCACCGCTCCACTACACTGCCGGCCCATGAACAAACCCACCCGAGTCACCTGGAACCCGACCCGGTTCGATGCGGCAGCGTTCGCCCAGGCCGCCGGCGTGCTGGAGGGGCGAACCCCGCTCGCCGATCTGATCCGCCTGGCCGAAGACCTCCACCCCG
>PNMF01000155.1 GCA_013823485.1 Comamonadaceae bacterium | reverse complement strand
CTGTTGTCCTGGTGCTGCGCCATGCGGGCAATGGGCCGGCGCACCAGCGCCCAGGTGACGATGCCGATCACCAACCCGCCCAGCAGGCCGGCCACGAAGCCCACCTTCACCAGCTGGCCCAGCCCCTTGAGCAGCATGTAGGAGCCGTAGGACCAGGCCATGGCGCCTATGAGCAGCGGCACCACGCGCGCAGCCGCCTCGGTCTTGTCCGACTTGTAGGTGACGCTGCGCTTGATCAGGTACAGGAAGGCCGCCGCGATCAGGCCGCCAGAGAGTGGCGAGATGATCCAGCTGATGACGATGGAGGAGATCGTCCCCCAGTTCACCAAGCCCCAGCCGCCAGCCGCGATGCCCGCGCCCATGACCGCACCGATGATCGAGTGCGTTGTGGACACCGGCGCACCCAGTGCCGTGGCCAGGTTCAGCCAGAGGGCACCCGCCAGCAGGGCCGCGAACATGACCCAGGCGAACAGGGCCGGATCGGCGATCTCGGCCGGATCGATGATGCCGCCCTTGATGGTGCCCACCACATCGCCGCCGGCCACGATGGCCCCCAGCGCCTCGAACACGGCGGCCACGGCGATGGCCCAGCCCATGGTCATGGCACCCGAACCCACGGCCGGGCCCATGTTGTTGGCCACATCGTTGGCGCCGATGTTCATGGCCATGTAGGCGCCCACCGCAGCGGCGACGATCAGCAGCCAGACGGCCGAGGTGCTCAGGCCGGCGCCGGAGGCACCGGTGAGCGAGGCGTAGACGCCGGTGAGGACCAGAAACGCGATGGCGCCGGAGAGCTGCAGCAGCTCCTGGTGGCGGGCGAGAAACTTGTTTTTCTTGGGCATGGTGGCGCGATGTGCAATTTTCGTGAATGTCACGATTTTGACATTTTCGCCTCCCGGCCCGCCCTGCTCCTTTAGCGCAGGAAGTGGGTCCGGTAGTGCTCCAGCTCGTCGATGGACTCGTGCACATCGGCCAGCGCCGTGTGCTTCTGGTGCTTCTTGAAACCCTCGTAGACCTCGGGGCGCCAGCGCTTGGCCAGCTCCTTGAGCGTGCTCACATCCAGATTGCGGTAGTGGAAATAGGCCTCCAGCTTCGGCATGTACTTCACCAGGAACCGGCGGTCCTGGCTGATGGTGTTGCCGCACATGGGTGAGCCGTTGCGCGGCACATAGCGGCCAATGAAATCGAGCAACTGCTGCTCGGCCTGCGCCTCGGTCAGGGTGCTGGCCTTGACCTTGTCGATCAGGCCGCTCTTGCCGTGGGTGCCCTTGTTCCAGGCGTCCATGGCGCCCAGCAGGGCGTCGCTCTGGTGGATGACCAGTACCGGCCCCTCGATGCGGGGCGTGAGCTGCGGTCCGGTGATCACCACCGCGATCTCCAGCAAGCGCTCCTTTTCGGGATCCAGGCCGCTCATTTCGCAGTCCAGCCAGACGAGGTTCTGGTCGCTTCTGGCCAGCTCGGCCACGGGAGTGTCGGCGCCGGGCGCCTCGGAGGTGGGGGTATCGGAAGTCATGCCGGAATTGTCGCCCATGGCCCCGGCGGGCCTGAGGCCACGGCCGGTTCGCTAGACTCCGACCCATGGACATCGCCTCGCTTGCCTTCACAGCCCTCTTCTGCGCCCTGCTGCTGGTCGGCCTGCTCACCCGCACCGTGCTGGGCAGCCGCCAGATCCGCCATGTGGTGCGCCACCGCGAGGCGGTGCCGGCGGCTTTCGCCCACACCATCACGCCGGAGGCCCACCGCAAGGCCGCCGACTACACCGTGGCCAAGACCCGGCTGGCGCTGCTGAACGCATCGTTCGAAGCCGCCGTGCTGATCGGCTGGACGCTGCTGGGCGGCCTGGACTGGCTCAACGGCGTGCTGCTCGGATTCATGGGCGGCGGCCTGCTGCAGCAGCTGGCCCTGCTGGGCAGCTTCGCGGTCATCGGCGGGCTGGTCGGGCTGCCCCTGTCCTGGTACGCCACCTTCCGCGTCGAAGAACGGTTCGGCTTCAACAAGACCACACCGGCGCTCTGGCTGGCCGATCTGGTCAAGGGCTCGGTGGTGGGCGCACTGGTCGGCCTTCCCATTGCAGCGCTGGTTCTGTGGCTCATGGGCGCGGCGGGCCCGGCCTGGTGGATCTGGGCCTGGGGCGTCTGGATGGGCTTCAACCTGCTGGCCCTGGTGCTGTACCCCACCCTGATTGCGCCGCTGTTCAACAAGTTCGAACCGCTGGCCGATGAAACCCTCAAGGCCCGCGTGAGCCAGCTGATGCAGCGCTGCGGCTTTGCCGCCAAGGGCCTGTTCGTCATGGACGGCAGCCGGCGCAGCGCCCATGCCAATGCCTACTTCACCGGCTTCGGCGCAGCCAAGCGGGTGGTGTTTTTCGACACCCTGCTGCAGCGCCTGGCACCGGGCGAGATCGACGCGGTGCTGGCCCACGAGCTGGGCCACTACAAGTGCCGCCACATCCTGCAGCGCATGGTGGTGATGTTCGGCATCAGCCTGGCCGGATTCGCGCTGCTCGGCTGGCTGTCCGCACAGGCCTGGTTCTACAGCGGCCTGGGCGTGCAGCCCTCCATGGACACGCCCAACGACGCCCTGGCCCTGATCCTGTTCATGCTGGCCGCGCCGCTGCTGAGCTTCTTCCTGTCGCCGCTGCTGGCCCAGCTGTCGCGCAAGCACGAGTTCGAGGCCGATGCCTACGCCGTCTCGCACACCAGCGGCGACGACCTGGCCAGTGCCCTGCTCAAGCTCTACAAGGACAACGCCAGCACCCTCACGCCCGACCCGCTGTTCGCGCGCTTCTACTACTCCCACCCGCCGGCGAGCGAACGCCTCGCCCGTCTGCAGACCGCCTCCCCGGCCGCTGCCTGAACCCGCATGAACCCCATCCACCAGAACCGCAAAGCCCTCGTCCCGACCGAGATCGTCACCCAGCTGACCCAGCTCAACGGCGAGTCCGCCAACGGCTGGAAGCTCATCGACGGCGCGCTGGAAAAACACTGGAAGTTCGCCAACTTCCACGAGACCATGGTCTTCGTCAACGCCGTGGCCTGGATCGCCCACCGCGAAGACCACCACCCCGACATCGCGCTGGGCTACAACCGGTGCTCGCTGCGCTTCAACACGCACGATGTGAACGGCATTTCGGTGAGCGACTTTTTCTGCGCAGCCGCGGTCGACGCGCTGCAGCCCTGAATGGCCGATCAGCCAACCGGTCTGGTGGTCGCCGCCCACGGCCGCCACTGTCTGGTGGAAAGTCCCGACGGCAGCCGCCGCATCTGCCACCCACGGGGCAAGAAGAACGCGGTGGTCGTCGGCGACCGGGTCCGCTGGCAGGTCAGCGGTGACGAGGGCAGCATCGAGCAGGTGCTGGAGCGCCGCAACCTGTTCTACCGCCAGGACGAGATGCGCACCAAATCGTTCGCCGCCAACCTGGACCTGGTGCTGGTGCTGGTGGCGGCCGAGCCCGAGTTTTCCGAGACCCAGCTGGCCCGCGCCCTGATCGCCGCCGAGGCCGAGCGCATCGAGGTGCTGGTGGTGCTCAACAAGAGCGACCTGACCACCGCCTTCGAACGCGCCTGGCAACGGCTGGCGCCTTACCGCCGCATGGGCTGCAGCGTGCTGCCGCTCTGCCTGCAGCCCGGCAGCGAGCAGGGGCTGGGCGAACTGCAGCAACGCCTGCAGGGCCGCTGCACCCTGGTGCTGGGACCGTCGGGCGTGGGCAAGAGCACGCTGGTGAACCGGCTGGTGCCGCTGGCCGGCGCCCAGACCGGAGAGATATCGAAGGCCCTGAACTCGGGCAAGCACACCACGACCAGCACGACCTGGTACTGGGTGGACCAAGCCCGCGAGACCGCGCTGATCGATTCACCCGGTTTTCAGGAATTCGGTCTGCACCACATCGAAGCTACGCAGCTGGCTTCGCTCATGCCCGATCTGCGGGCGACGATGGGCGATTGCCGCTTCTACAACTGCACCCATCTGCATGAGCCCGGCTGCGGTGTGCGGGCCCATGTGGGCGCCGATCCGCAGACCGATGCACTGGCCATCGGCGAGCACCGATACCGGTTGTACGGACAGTTCTTCGAAGAGTTGTCGGCGCCCCAGCGGTACTGAGCCCGCGCCGGGGCAGCGGCGGCCCTGGTTTCAGATGCGGGCGAGCGTCAGCAACGCCAGCAGCAGCATCCACAGCACCACCGACCGCCACACCAGCCCCACCACGCTGCCCAGGTGGGCCAGCTGCGGGTCGGGCCGGCTGGCGGGGTCGCCATCCTCGGGCGGCGGCGCGCCTTCAGGCAACGGCATCAGCCGGACATTGATGGCCCCCGAGGTGGCGGCCAGCACGACACCGTCGCTGCCGACGGCAAAGCGCTCGGCATCGCCCCGCCAGCTCGCCACCGCCTCCTCGAAATTGCCGACGATGGCGAAGCCCATGCCGGTGAACCGCGCCGGCCAGTGGTCGATCCAGCGCCAGGCCTGGGCCGCTGCCTGCTGCAGGGCGGCACTGGGTGTGCCGTCCGGTCGGGCGCGCCAGTTGCGCGACAGGTATTCGGCCATCCGGTAGAGCACCGCGCCGGCCGGGCCGAGCCCCGCCACCCAGAACACCAGGAAACAGATCAGCACGCCGAAGACATGGCGGTGGGCCGCCAGCACAGAATGCTCGATGACCTGCCGCAGCAGCTCCGCGCGCGGCAGGCTGGTGGGCTCGACCCGGAGCCAGGTGGCCAGCTTCTGGCGGGCGATGTCGTCGTCGCCCTCCTCCAGCGCGCGGCGGATCTCGCTGAAGTGGTGGCTGAACTGCCGGAAGCCCAGGGTGACGTACAGCACACCGATCACCCACACAAAGGCCAGCAGGACGCTGATCTGCATCAGCGCCAGATGAACACCTGCCGCGACGACCGCCGGGAACAGCGCCGCCAGCAGCCAGGCGACCCAGCCCTGGGGCGTTTCACCGGCATCCAGATTGCGGCGCACGGTGCGGGTCCACGAGCGAAGGCCGGCGTGGACCGGGTTGTCGTAGGCCAGAGGTCGGGCCTGCTCGATCAGCAGGGCGAGAAGAATGGCGAGAAATCCCATGCCGCGATGATAGTGGCGGCCCGTTGCCCCACTTCACGCGGCCGTGAGCAGCCGGTAGAAGTTGCGCAGCATGCCGGCGGTGGCACCCCAGATGAAACGCTCCTGCCCGCCGTCGTCGAACGGCATCGAATACCACTCGCGGCGCTGCCCTTCGAATTCGAGCGCGTGGCGGCGGTGATGACGCGGGTCCATCAGGAAGGCCAGCGGCACCTCGAACACGTCGGCCACTTCGTGCGGGTTCGGCCTCAGGACAAAGCCCGGCTCCACCAGTGCCACCACCGGCGTGACGGTGAAGGCGGTTCCGGTGACGTACTCCGGCAGCGTTCCCAGCACCTCGATGTGCCGGGCCGGCAGACCGATCTCCTCGTCGGCCTCGCGCAGCGCAGCCGCCACCGCGTCGGCGTCTTCGGGGTCGATGCGCCCGCCGGGCAAGGCGATCTGGCCGGAATGCGTGCTCAGCGTGGTCGTGCGCTGGGTCAGCAGCAGGCTGAGCCGGTCACGCATCACCAGCGGCAGCAGCACCGAAGCACGGGCGGGGGTGCGGTCGGTGAAGCGCGGCTCCTGGCGCAGTTCGGGTGTCCACTCCGGTGGCTGCTCGAACAGGCGCCGCAGACCGTCCGGTGTCAGCACCGACGGCAGCGGGTGCGGATCGTGCAGGCCGGTGCCCAC
>PNMF01000154.1 GCA_013823485.1 Comamonadaceae bacterium | reverse complement strand
GGGCTGGGAGGGCAAGGACGCCGCCCACCAGGAAATCCTGGACGGCATCGCCAACTACGAGAAGGCCAACAAGGCCTGATCGGCAAGCCTGGCCGCTGCCGGTCAATCGGCGGTCAGCGGTCAGCGGTCGGGGTCGATGGCGTCGCGCAGCACCGGCAGCTGGTCGCCCGCCACCAGGGTGCGGAACGGGCCCTTCAGCTGGGCGCCTTCGTACACCTGCAGGCGCCGCGCCATCAGGGTGCCGGTCGACACGCCGCTGCGGCTGACGCAGGCCATGCCCTGGCATTCCAGCTGGGAGTCGGCCGGGCCGCCGCCGTCGCTGCCCAGATGGCCGAACAGGTAGGTGTCGCCCATCACCTTGATGCGGCCGGTGACCCGGCCCCCGGTCCACACGATCAGCCGGCCATTGACCCGGATCTGGCCGTGCAGCTCGCCTTCCACCAGCAGGCCACCTTCAAACACCAGATCGCCCTGCAGCCGGCAGCCGGCCGACACCCGGCTGGTGATGTTCATGGCCACCGGGTCGATGGTCAGTGCGTCCTGCAGCAGCTTGCCGGCCATGGGTTCCTCCGTGGTCAGATGGCACTGATCGCACCGACCGCACCGACCGCACTGACCGCACTGACCGCACTGACCCAGACCGGCAGCAGGCCGGCCAGGCTGGCATAGGCCAGCGCCAGCCCGAGGGCCAGCGTGAGCAACCCGATGGCGGCCAGCGCGCCCGCATGGCGCAGCACGAAGAGCCGCCACCGACCGGGCCGGGCAAACGCCTGACCGGGCAGGGCAACGACCCGGGTCGCGGCCCAGGCCTGCCACTCGGGGCTCAGTTGCAGGTGTTCACGGCGCATGTCGACCTCCAGCCCCCGGTCCAGCCCGGTGCCGCGCTGGCGGCGACCCAGCAGCACCGACACCGGGGCGCCGACGATGGTCTGGGTGAAGAACGCTTCCTGTTCGGTCATGGCGAAGCAGTTTAGCGGCCGCCTCAGCCGCCGGGCTGGCGCAGCGGGCTCCGTGCCGCGAGGTGATCCAGGTACTGGTCGATGCCTTGTCCCTCGCGGTCCAGGAAGCGGTCGACCGCATCGGCAAAGGCCGGATGGGCCAGCCAGTGGGCGCTGGTGGTGCGCACCGGCAGCAGGGCGCGGGCCATCTTGTGTTCGCCTTGCGCGCCGCCCTCGAAGCGGCGAAACCCCTGCGCAATGCACCACTCCAGCGGCTGGTAGTAGCAGGCCTCGAAGTGCAGGCAGTCGACCCGCTCCAGGGCACCCCAGTAACGGCCGTAGGCCACACCTTGCCGGCGATCGATGCCGATCAGGCTGGAGGCGATCGGCCGGTCCTCGCGCTCCGCGATGAACAGCAGCCAGTGGTCCGCCAGCTCGCGCTGCATGCGTTCGAAGAAGCCGGGCTGCAGGTAGGGCGCGTTGCCATGCTCGTAGTAGGTCTGCTGGTAGCAGCGGTGGAAGAAGTCCCAGTCGGCGGCGCTGATGTCGGCGCCTTCGGCATGCCGGAATGTCACGCCGGCCTCGACCACCTTGCGCCGCTCCTGCCGGATCTTCTTGCGTTTTTCCTGCTGGAGCGAGGCCAGGAACCGGTCGAAGTCGGCATGGGGCAGCCCGCCTGCGTCCTGGTTCTGCCAATGGAACTGCACGGTGTGCCGCAGCATCAGGCCGGCCTGTTCGCAGGCCTGCACGTCCTGCGGCGCCAGGAACAGCAGGTGCAGCGACGACAGCCCCCAGTCGCGGACCTGGGCCACCAGCGCCTGCACCAGCGCGGCGCGGGCGGCGTCGTCCCGGGCCAGCAGGCGAGGGCCCGGCACCGGGGTGAAGGGCACCGCCACCAGCCCCTTGGGGTAGTAACGCACGCCGTGCTGCTCGTGGGCCTGGGCCCATGACCAGTCGAACACGTACTCGCCGTAGGAGTGCTGCTTGAGGTAGAGCGGGCACGCCGCCATCAGCGCGTCGCCTTGCCACAGGCTGAGGTACTGGGGCTGCCAGCCGGTGTCGGCCACCGCGCTGCCGCTGCTGTGCAGCGCATCGAGATAGGCCGCCTTCAGGAAGGGGGACGGCTCGGGCTGCGCGTCCAGCAGGGCGTCCCAGCGGGACATGCCGATGTCCGCCAGGCTGTCCGATACCCGGGTGACATAATCTTTTTCAGCCACGCGCAAGCCCCCACCGACCACCCGTTTTCACCCTCTGCTCCATGACGTTTTCCGTTTCCGTGGCCCAGCTCAACTTCGTGGTGGGCGACATGGCCGGCAATGCCCGGCGGATCATCGACGCGGCGGTGCAGGCCCACGCCCGTGGCGTGCAGCT
This sequence comes from Comamonadaceae bacterium, assembly GCA_013823485.1. Taxonomy (GTDB): domain Bacteria; phylum Pseudomonadota; class Gammaproteobacteria; order Burkholderiales; family Burkholderiaceae_C; genus Hydrogenophaga. The sequence continues at coordinate 3,481 of PNMF01000154.1, read as the reverse complement.
GCTGCTGACGCCGGAGCTCGCGCTGTGCGGCTATGCGGCCGAAGACCTGTTCCTGCGGCCCGCCTTCATCGACGCCTGTGATCATGCCCTGAACGACATCCTGCAAGGGACCGCCCACCTCAAAGGCCTGCACCTGGTGGTGGGACATCCGGCGCGCCAGAGCAACATCGCCCTGCGCGGGCGCAGCGTGGCGGTGGCCGGTCTGTACAACGCGGCCTCGGTGCTGACCGAAGGCCGGGTGGTGGCCCGCCATGCCAAGCGCGAACTGCCCAACTACCAGGTGTTCGACGAGCGCCGGTACTTCGTGCCCGGCCATGAGGCCTGCGTGGTCCCGGTGCCGGACGCGCAGGGCCGGCCGGTGAAGGTGGGCCTGCTGATCTGCGAGGACGCCTGGTTCGACACCCCGGCTGCCGACTGCAAGGCCGCCGGCGCCGAGCTGCTGGCGGTCATCAACGCGTCGCCCTTCCATGCCGGCAAGGGCGGCGAGCGTGAAGACACCATGCGCCAGCGCGCCCGTTCCACCGGCCTGCCGCTGATCTATGCCCACCTGGTGGGCGGGCAGGACGAAATCGTCTTCGAGGGCCGCAGCTTCGTGCTGGACGCCGGCGGCGTGCTGGCCGGCCGGGCGGTGAGCTTCGAGGAAGCCGCCTTCGACATGCGCTTCGAGCGCGCGGAAGCGGGCTGGCGCATCCAGGCCGAAACCGACCGCGCCCACAGCGCCGAGGCCGACCTCTGGCACGCCCTGGTGCTGGGCGTGCGCGACTACATCGGCAAGAACGGATTCCCGGGTGCGCTGCTGGGCCTTTCAGGTGGCATCGACTCCGCGCTGGTGCTGGCCATTGCGGTGGACGCGCTGGGCGCCGACCGGGTGCGCGCGGTCATGATGCCCTCGCCCTACACCGCCGACATTTCCTGGATCGATGCGCGCGACATGGCCGCCCGGCTGGGCGTGCGCTACGACGAGATCGGCATTGCCCCCGAGTTCGAGGCGTTCAAGGCCTCGCTGGGGCCGCTGTTCGAGGGCCGGCCCGAGGACACCACCGAAGAGAACCTGCAGGCCCGGATCCGGGGCACGCTGCTGATGGCGTTGTCCAACAAGTTCGGCAGCATCGTGCTGACCACCGGCAACAAGAGCGAGATGGCCACCGGTTATTGCACCCTGTATGGCGACATGGCGGGTGGCTTTGCGGTCATCAAGGATGTGGCCAAGACGGCCGTTTTCCGCCTCGCCCGCTGGCGCAACCAGCACGACCCGTACGGCACCGGAGCCGACCCCATTCCGGAACGCATCATCACCCGCCCGCCGAGTGCCGAGCTGCGACCGGACCAGGTCGATCAGGACAGCCTGCCGCCCTACGAGGTGCTGGACGCCATCATCGAGCGCTACATGGAGAACGACCGCAGCCCCGACAGCATCGTGGCCGAAGGTTTTGCCCAGGCCGATGTGGACAAGGTGGTGCGGCTGATCCGCATCAACGAATACAAGCGCCGCCAGGCTCCGGTCGGCATCCGCGTGACGCACCGCAGCTTCGGCAAGGACTGGCGCTACCCCATCACCAGCCGCTGGCGCGCCTGAGGCCGGTCGGCCCTGCCTGAGCCGTCCGCTGCGGTGATGGGTGCGTGATACATTTTTGACACTTTCCCGAGACCACCACGGAGCCCCCGCATGAAGCAGATCACCGCCGTCATCAAACCCTTCAAGCTCGAGGAGGTGCGCGAGGCACTGGCCGAACAGGGTGTGACCGGCCTGACGGTGACGGAGGTGAAGGGTTTCGGTCGCCAGAAGGGCCACACCGAGCTCTACCGCGGCGCCGAGTACGTGGTCGACTTCCTGCCCAAGGTGAAGGTGGAGGTGGTCGTCAACAACGACGACGTGGACCGCTGCGTCGACGCCATCATCCGCGCCGCCCGCACCGGCAAGATCGGCGACGGCAAGATCTTCGTGACCTCGGTCGAACGTGTGGTGCGCATCCGCACCGGCGAGCAGGACGAGTCGGCCGTCTGAGCCGGCTCAGAGCAGTTCGGTGCGGAATCGGGTGGTCAGCCCGCTGTCCTGCACCAGCGCGGGCAGCAGCTGCTGCACATCGGCTTCGATCCGCACCAGCGCCATCTGGGCATCGCTCATGAACCCGGTGGTCACGGTGTGGTTCAGGAAACCGAGCAGCCCGTCGTAGTGGCCTTCGGTGTTGAGCAGGCCGACCGGCTTCTGGTGGTAACCCAGCTGCCGCCAGGCCCATACCTCGAAGAGTTCTTCGAAGGTGCCGATGCCGCCCGGCAGGGCCACGAAGGCGTCGGCGTTGTCGGCCATGAGCCGCTTGCGCTCGTGCATGGTGTCGACCACCACCAGTTCGGTGCACGCGGTGTGGGCCCATTCGCGCTCCACCAGCGCGTGCGGAATGATGCCCAGCACCTGTCCGCCAGCAGCCAGGGTGGCATCGGCGACGATGCCCATCAGGCCGTTCCGGCCGCCGCCGTAGACCAGCCGCCCGCCGTGTCGCCCGATCCAGCTGCCCACCTCGGCCGCCGCCCTGGCATAGGCCGGGTGCGTGCCGGGGCGGGAGCCGCAATACACGCAGACCGAGAACGCAGGCGCTGTCATGCCGCGAGCCACCGCGACGCAATGGCCGCCACCCAGGTGCCGATGGCCAGCAGCAGGCTCAGCAGCACGGCGGCGCTGCCCATGTCCTTGGCGCGCTTGGACAGGTGGTGCCAATCGGGCCCGACCCGGTCCACCACCGTCTCGATGCCGGTGTTGAGCAGTTCCACCACCATGACGGCCAGCCACACCGCGCACAGCAGGCTGACCTCGACCCAGTTGCGCCCGATCCAGAACGCAGCCGGTATCAGGACCACCGCCGCGACGGCTTCCTGCCGGAAAGCGGTCTCGCCCCAGCCCGAGCGCAGCCCGGCACAGGAATAACCGAAGGCATGCCACATGCGCGAAGCGCCTGTACGCAGCTTCTGCGCATTGACCGGTTCTCGATCGGGTTGGTAGCTCATGGTTTCAGCTCCACCAGCGCCGGGGCTTGCTGGTGTCTTCTGCCGGTTTGAAGTGGACCAGACGCGTGCCTGCCAGCGCGTCGTGCAGGAACTGGCGCTGGGCATGGAAGCGGGAGAGCAAGGCCCACACCAGCACCCAGCCGAGGACCAGCACCGTTGTGGCGCCGCCCGATGCGCCGGTGGCGCCGGCAATGGCCAGTGGCGGCAGCAGCCACACCCACGACAGCACATAGCGCCACAGCGCGCGACCCTGCGTCAAGCCGTTGCCGTGTCGATCGACCACACGGATGTGCCAGGTCTTCATGGCCAGCGTCTGGCCCTTGGCCCAGAACCAGCCGAAGTAGATGCCGAACGCCACGAACACCAGCGCCTGCTGGACGTAACGGTTCTCCAGCGCATTGCCCGACTGGGTGAACGATGACAGCACGAAGCTGGTGGTGAACAGGACCCCGACCAGGAACACGACGCCGAACAGCAAGGT
>PNMF01000153.1 GCA_013823485.1 Comamonadaceae bacterium | reverse complement strand
ACGCACGCCGATCTCGGCGCCTTCCTCGCCATCGACGAAGACACCGCGCTGGCGCAGGCCGCTGCGGCCGACGCCCGCCGGGCCGCCGGCGAGCAGGGGCCGCTGCTGGGTGTGCCGCTGGCCCACAAGGACATCTTCGTCACCCGCGATCTGCCCACCACCGCCGGCTCGAAGATGCTGGACGGCTACCGCAGCCCGTTCGACGCCACCGTGGTGGCGCGCCTCGCCCAGGCCGGCGCGGTGACGCTGGGCAAGCTCAACTGCGACGAGTTCGCCATGGGCGGCAGCAACGAGAACTCGGCCTTTGGCGTGGCGCGCAACCCGTGGGATGCCTCGCGTGTGCCCGGCGGTTCGTCCGGCGGCTCGGCCGTGGCGGTGGCGGCCGGTCTGGCCGCTGCGGTCACCGGCACCGACACCGGTGGCTCCATCCGCCAGCCGGCCAGCTTCTGCGGCATCACCGGCATCAAGCCGACCTATGGCCGTTGCTCGCGCTACGGCATGGTGGCGTTCGCCTCCAGCCTGGACCAGGCCGGCCCGATGGCCCGCAGCGCCGCCGACTGCGCCGTGCTGCTCTCGGCCATGGCGGGCCCCGACATTGATCGCGATTCCACCAGCCTGGACCTGCCGGCCGAGGACTACACCCGGCTGCTGGGCCAGCCGCGCCCGGGCGCCGATGCGGCCCAGCCGCTCAAGGGCCTGCGCATCGGCCTGCCGCACGAATTCTTCGGCGACGGCTGCGCGCCCGACGTGCTGTCCGCCGTGCGGGCCGCACTGACCGAATACGAGAAGCTTGGCGCCACGCTGGTGGAGGTGTCGCTGCCGCGCACCGAGCTGTCCATCCCGGTCTACTACATCATTGCCCCGGCCGAAGCCAGCTCCAACCTGAGCCGCTTCGACGGCGTGAAGTTCGGTCACCGCGCCGCGAAATACGACGACCTGGTCGACATGTACCAGAAGACCCGCTCGGAAGGCTTCGGCCCCGAGGTGCAGCGCCGCATCATGATCGGCACCTATGTGCTGAGCCACGGCTACTACGACGCGTACTACATCAAGGCGCAGCAGATCCGCCGCCTGATCGCCCAGGACTTCCAGCAGGCGTTCGCGCAGTGCGATCTGATCGCCGGCCCGGTGGCCCCCAGCGTGGCCTGGAAGATCGGCGAGAAGGGCGACGACCCGGTGGCCAACTACCTGGCCGACATCTACACCCTGTCCACCTCGCTGGCCGGCCTGCCCGGCATGAGCGTGCCCGCCGGCTTCGGCGCCGACGGCCTCCCGGTGGGCCTGCAGCTGGTGGGCAACTACCTGAAGGAAGCCGAGCTGCTGCAGGCGGCCCATGCCTTCCAGCAGGCCACCGACTGGCACACCCGCACCGCCCAAGGCTTCTGATCATGAGCAGCAGTTCTTCCCTTCTGGTCCGCGGTTACGAGGTCGTCATCGGCTTCGAGACCCATGCCCAGCTCTCCACCCGCAGCAAGATCTTCAGCCGCGCAGCCACCGCGTTCGGTGCCGAGCCCAACACCCAGGCCTGCGCGGTCGACCTGGCCCTGCCCGGCACCCTGCCGGTGATGAACCGAGCCGCCGTCGAGCGGGCCATCCGGTTCGGTCTGTCGGTGGGGTCGCACATCGCCGAGAGCAGCGTGTTCGCGCGCAAGAACTACTTCTACCCCGACCTGCCCAAGGGTTATCAGATCAGCCAGTTCGAAATTCCGGTGGTGCAGGGCGGCGAGGTGAGCTTCTTCCTCGGGACCGAGAAGAAGACGGTGCGCCTGGTGCGCGCCCACCTGGAAGAAGACGCCGGCAAGTCGCTGCACGAGGACTTCGTCGGCCAGAGCGGCATCGACCTGAACCGCGCCGGCACGCCGCTGCTGGAGATCGTCACCGAGCCCGACATCCGCTCCAGCGCCGAGGCGGTGGCCTATGCCCGCGAGCTGCACAAGATCGTCACCTGGATCGGTATCTGCGACGGCAACATGCAGGAGGGCAGCTTCCGCTGCGACGCCAACGTCTCGGTGCGCAAGCCTGGAGCCCCGCTGGGCACCCGCCGCGAGATCAAGAACCTCAACAGCTTCAAGTTCATGCAGCAGGCCATCGACTACGAGGTCCGCTGGCAGATCGAGCAGATCGAGGACGGCCACAAGATTCAGCAGGCCACCGTGCTGTTCGACCCCGACACCGGCGAGACCCGCGCCATGCGCACCAAGGAAGACGCGGCCGACTACCGCTACTTCCCCGACCCGGACCTGCCGCCGCTGGTGATTGCCCGCTCGTGGGTCGACGAGGTGAAGGCTTCCATGCCCGAGCTGCCACGCGCCATGGCCGAGCGTTTCGTGCAGCAGTACGGCCTGCCCGAGTACGACGCCACCACGCTGACCCAGAGCCCGGCCATGGCCGCCTATTTCGAGGCCGTGGCCCGGGGCAGCGGCCAGGCCAAGATGGCCAGCAACTGGATCATGGGTGACGTGTCCCGCCGCCTGAACGCGGAAGAGGGCGACATGACCCGCGTGCCGGTGGACGCCGACACCCTGGCAGCGCTGCTGCGCCGCATTGCCGACGGCACCGTGTCCAACAATGCCGCCAAGCAGGTGATGGATGCGCTGTGGAAGGGCGAAGGCTCGGGTGAAGCCGGCGTGGACGCCATCATCGAAGCCAAAGGCCTCAAGCAGGTCAGCGACACCGGCGCGCTGGAGGCGATCATCGACGAGGTGATGGCCGCCAACGCCGAGATGGTGGCGCAGTTCCGCGCCGGCAAGGAGAAGGCCTTCAACGCCCTGGTGGGTCAGGCCATGAAGGCCAGCAAGGGCAAGGCCAACCCGCAGCAGGTCAACGACCTGCTGCGCCAGAAACTGGGCTGACCGACGCGCCGGCCCCGCCCGCTGCACCGCTGGCCGGGCCCCAGAGCTGACGCAGCCGCGCCAGCTCTTCGTCGAAGCGTCCGTTGATGCGCTGCTTCTCGCGCAGCTGGGTGTCCAGGAAGCGTTTCTGCACCTCGAACTGGGCGGCGTTGTCTTCCTGCTTGCGCTTGAGCCAGGCCGGAGCCTTGGCCGGGTCGCCCTGGTAGAACTCCATCTCGTTCTCGATCTCCTTGCGCTGGGCCTTGAGGTTGTCCTCGCGGCGCTGCACGGCGGCGATCACGTCGTCGATCTGGCTCAGCACTTCCGCCCGTTCGCGGTCGTGGGCGGCCTTGTTGGGGTAGCGCAGCAGCAGTGCGCGTTCGCGGCGCCGCTCCTCGGCGATGCGGGCCTTTTCCTCTTCTTCCGCCCGCTGCCGGGCTTCGACGGCAGCGCGTTCCTCGCCGGTGTAGCTGGGCGGCAGCACCTTGCGCACGGTGCCGGTGCGCCCGCGCACCTCCTGCTCGCGGTCCAGGCAGGCCAGGATGGGTCGGTCGGAGGTGTGCCGCTTTCCGTTGCGGTCGACGCAGGTGTAGATCTCACCGGTGTTCTGGGCTGCGGCCGGAGCCGGCGTCCCGACCAGGGCGGCCATGCAGGAAGACAGGGCAACGATCGGGAGGCGGCTCAGGATCATGGGGCGGTTCAGTTCACACCGTAACGTTGACGATAGGCCAGCACCCGCTCCCGGTGTTCACCGGAGGCAGCGGCGGGACGGCCATCCAGATACTGCAGCAGATCGCCCAGGGTGGCAATGGCGCAGACCTGCAGCCCCAATTGGCGTTGCACATACTGCACGGCGCTGTGGTCCACATCGCGGATCTGGCCGTCCGGGGCCACCTCGGTGGCTTTTTCCTGCCGGTCCAGCGCGATCGCGACCGCGTGCGGTGTGGCGCCGGCCGCCCGGATGATGGCGATCGATTCGCGCGCCGCCGTGCCGGCCGACATCACGTCGTCCACGATCAGCACCCGGCCCTGGAGCGGTGCACCGACCAGCGTGCCGCCTTCGCCATGGTCCTTGGCTTCCTTGCGGTTGTAGGCAAACGGCACGTTGCGGCCCAGCCGGGCCAGCTCGATGGCCACCGCCGCGCCCAGCGGAATGCCCTTGTAGGCCGGGCCGAAGATCATGTCGAATTCGATGCCGCTGGCCACCAGGGCCTTCGCGTAATATCCGGCGAGCCGGCCCAGCTTGGCACCGTCGTCGAACAGGCCCGCGTTGAAGAAGTACGGACTCAGGCGACCCGCCTTGGTCTTGAACTCACCGAACTTCAGCGCGCCGGCCTCCACGCAGAACTGCACGAATTCCTGAGCCAGCGCCGGGCTGTCGCCCGTCTTGTCCACCATGGGTGATCCCTTGTTCAAACTGACCAGCCTCAACCTCAACGGCATCCGTTCGGCCTCGACCAAGGGGCTGGAACCCTGGCTTGCGGCGCACCAGCCGGATTGTATTTGCGTGCAGGAAGTCAAGGCCCAGGCGCCGGACGTGGCGGGCCGCTTCGAGACCCTGGCCGGCCTGCAGGGCCACTTCCACTTCGCCGAGAAAAAAGGCTATTCGGGCACCGGTGTCTACACCCGCAGGGCACCCAGCGATGTCATCACCGGCTTCGGCAGCCCCGAGTTCGACGCCGAGGGCCGTTACACCGAGCTGCGCTTCGACACCCCGGGCCGGCGGTTCTCCATCATCAGCGCCTACTTCCCCAGCGGATCGTCCGGCCCGGAGCGGCAGGAGGCCAAGTTCCGGTTCCTGGACCAGTTCTACCCGCACCTGATGGCGCTCAAGGGGCAGCGCGAATTCATCCTGTGCGGCGATGTCAACATCGCCCACCAGGAGAAGGACCTCAAGAACTGGCGCAGCAACCAGAAGAACAGCGGCTTCCTGCCCGAAGAGCGCGCCTGGATGACCCGGCTGCTGACCGAGGGCGGCCTGGTCGATGTGTACCGCCAGCTGCAGCCCGGCACCACCGACGCCTGCTACACCTGGTGGAGCAACCGCGGCCAGGCCTACGCCAACAACGTGGGCTGGCGGCTGGACTACCACCTGGCCACGCCCGCCGTGGCCGCCACCGCCCGCACCGAAGCCATCTACAAGGGCGAGAAGTTCTCCGACCACGCGCCGATCACCGTCGAGTACGAACTGCCGCGCTGATCCGGGCCGCTTGCTGCAGTCAACGGGGTGCAGGTCACCCGTACTACGGTATGAAGCGACTGGTGGTCGGCCAGGTGATGGCCGATTTCCTGCAGCAGCGGCGCTGACACGAACGCCGCTGCTGGCAGTGCCACAGCGCCTCAGACCTTGTGCTTCTTGAACCAGTCGTTGGCCAGTTTCTGGGCGTAGGTGGCGGCCGCCTTGTCATAGCTGGGGCGGTAATCGGCGTTGAAGCCGTGGTCCACGTTGGGGAACACCACGATCTCCGAACCGCTGCCGCCCTTGTTGATGAGGCCACGCATCTTCGCGATGGTTTCCTGCTTCACGAAAGCGTCGATGCCGGAATACAGGCCCAGCACGGGCACCTTGATCTGGTCGGCGAAGTCGATCGGGTCTTCCGGACGCAGGTCGGGGGTCTTCAGCCCTTCGAGCAGGCCGTAGTACGCCACGGCGGCATTGAGCCGGGGGTTGTGGCGCGCATAGACCCAGGCGGTGCGGCCGCCCCAGCAATAGCCCACCAGACCGGTGCGTTTCGCATCGGCCTTCCCGCTGGCGCGGGCGAAGGCCAGGGTGGCGTCCAGGTCGGCGCAGACCTGTGCATCGGGGACCTTGGACACCACCTGCGACAGGATGGTGGGGATGTCGGTCATCTTCGACACGTCACCCTGGCGTGCGAACATTTCGGGCGCGATCGCGTAGTAGCCCTGCTTGGCATAGCGGCGGCACATGTCCTTGATGTGCTCGTGCACGCCGAAGATCTCCTGCACCACCAGCATCACCGGGAACTTG
>PNMF01000152.1 GCA_013823485.1 Comamonadaceae bacterium | reverse complement strand
CCTTGGTGTGATCGGCCTCGCCCATGCTGACACCACCGCTGGTGATGATGGCGTCGGCCACGTCGGCGGCCTGGCGGAAGGCGGCTTCCAGGCTGGCCGGGTCGTCGCCCACCACGCCCATGTCGACCACCTCGATGCCCATGCGGCGCAGCAGGCCGTAGACGGTGTAGCGGTTGCTGTCGTACACCGCGCCTTCGCGCGGTGCTTCGCCCAGACTCAGGATCTCGTCGCCGGTGGAGAAGTAGGCCACCTTCAGGCGCCGCATCACCCGCACCTGGGGCAGCCCCAGGCTGGCGATCAGGCCGAGGGCAGCGGGGCCCAGGGTCTGGCCCCGGTGCAGCGCAGCGCGGCCTTCCATCAGGTCTTCGCCCTTGAAGCGGCGGTTGTCACCCGGCTTCAGGATGCCCGCCGGCAAGGTGATGCGGTCGCCCTCGACCTGCACGAATTCCAGCGGCACCACCGTGTCCAGACCGGCCGGCATGATGGCGCCGGTCATGATCTTCACGCACTCGCCGGCCCCGCAGGTGCCAGCCCAGGCCTTGCCGGCGAAGGCGGTGCCCACCACTTTCAGGCTCAGCGGCGCGCTGCCCAGCTGGCCGCCGTCGAAGGCAAAGCCGTCCATGGCGGAGTTGTCGTGCGGCGGCACGCTGATGGGTGAGATGACGTCTTCGGCCAGCACCCGGCCCAGGGCGTCGAACACGCCGACCACTTCGGTGTCGCTCACCGGCGTGACCAGCCGGCTCAGGAATTCGCTCACCTGGGCCGCGCTCAGCGCCTGTGGGTCGTAGCCCTGCAGTTCGGCTGCGATCTGTTCGATGGTCTTCATGGCTCAGGACTTTTCCAGGGCGTGCAGCTCGGCCAGCGTGTTGGCGTTGCGGAAGGCATGCGGGTCGTCGCCGGGCAGGTTGAAGGGCACTTCCACCGTGCGGTGCTGTGCGGTCCAGGCGTCGATCTTGCGGCCGCCGGCCTGGGTGAACAGCGTGAGGCTCTCCAGCAGTTCGATGCGCATCAGGCAGAACACCGGCTGGGTGCGCAGCGCGCCGTCTTCGGGGGCCACCGCCATGGCCATCTCGGTGGCCGGGTCGTCGAACGCGGCGGCCAGGCGGCGGGCCAGGTCGAGCGGGAAGCGCGGCACGTCGCAGGGCACGGTCAGCAGGTAGGGCGTCTCGCAGCGCTCCAGCCCGGTCAGGAAGCCGCCCAGGGGGCCGGGGAAGTCGGTGATGCCGTCGGGCCAGACCGGCACGCCGAAGGCCTCGTAGGCGGCGAGGTTGCGGTTGGCGTTGATCATCTGGTCGCCCACCAGGCCGCCGTCCTGCATCTGCAGGCGCAGCAGCGCATGCAGCGCCAGCGGGGTGCCATTGAAGTTCTGCAGGCCCTTGTCGGTACCGCCCATGCGGGAGCCCCGGCCGCCAGCCAGGACGATGCCGGTGATCTGGTTCTGTTCAATCATGGAAGTGGGTGTCAGCCGCCGATGTAGGACATCTCCACCCGCCGCTGGCCCTGGGTGGCGTCGGGCGGCAGGGTGGCGCGGAGTTGGGAATAACGGTCGTCGCGGCGCTGCCAGATGGCGGCGATGGCGCTGGCCAGTTCGTCGTCGCTGGCGCCGCCCCGGATCAGGGGGCGCAGGTCGTGCCCCTGGCTGGCGAACAGGCACAGGTAGAGCTGGCCTTCGGTGGACAGGCGGGCGCGGTTGCAGTCGCCGCAGAAGGCCTGGGTCACGCTGCTGATCACGCCGATTTCCCCGGAGCCGTCGGCATAGCCCCAGCGTTCGGCGGTCTCGCCGGGCGCAGACGGGTCCATCTGCACCAGCGGCAGCTCGGCATGGATGCGCTGGACCACCTCGGCGCTGGGCAGCACCTCGTCCATGCGCCAGCCGTTGGTGGCGCCCACATCCATGTATTCGATGAAGCGCAGCACGATGCCGCTGCCCTTGAAGTGCCGGGCCATGGGCAGGATCTGGTCGTCGTTGGTGCCGCGCTTGACCACCATGTTGACCTTGATCGGCCCCAGGCCGGCTGCCCGCGCGGCCTCGATGCCTTCCAGCACGTCGGCCACCGGAAAGTCGACATCGTTCATGGCGCGGAACACCGCATCGTCCAGACCGTCCAGGCTGACGGTGACGCGCTGCAGGCCGGCGGCCTTCAGGGCTGCGGCCTTGCGGGCCAGCAGCGAGCCGTTGGTGGTGAGCGTGATGTCCAGCGGCTGGCCTTCCGGTGTGCGCAGGGCGGCGAGCTGTTCGATGAGCACTTCCAGGTTCTTGCGCAGCAGGGGCTCGCCCCCGGTCAGGCGCAGTTTCTGCACGCCGTGGGCCACGAACTGGCGCGCCACCCGGGTGATTTCCTCGAAGGTCAGCAGGCTGCTGTGCGGCAGGTAGGCGTAGTCCTTGTCGAAGATTTCCTTGGGCATGCAGTAGCTGCAGCGGAAATTGCAGCGGTCGGTGACGCTGATGCGCAGGTCGCGCAGCGGCCGGCCCAGGGTGTCACCGAGCAGGCCGGTGGCGGCGATCGGCCGCTCGGGAATGCGCACCGCGGTGTTGCGCAGGCGCTGGTCGATCAGGGGGATGACGCGTTCGGACATGGGCGCTGATTATCCGGCATGCCCCCTGGGGCATGCAGACGCGTCGGCGCAGGCAGCCCCGCCGGCAGCGGGGTCTCAGGTCGCCCCGGCGACGCTGGAGGCGCCCACCGGCGCCAGCAGGTCCGCACGGGCCTGCAGCCAGCGTTCGGACAGGTCGCTGTGCTGCTGCGCCGGGTGGAAGTCGGGCCGGAAGTAGGCCCGCCAAGGTGCGAAGCTCACCCGCAGCAGACCGTCGCGGCCCAGCAGGTGGCGGCCCGCGCTGCGCCAGGTGCTCCAGCGCCACAGGCTGCCGTCGCGCCGCAGGTTGGCAGCGGTCTGGCGCAGGGTGTCGGTCAGGAAGATGAGCGTGACACGGCGCATCCAGGTCACGCGCCAGGCATGGCTGCCGCCCAGGGCCTGATAGAGGTCGAAGGCGGTGCACTTGTGTTCCGACTCTTCGGCGCTGTGCCACAGCCACAGGGTCTGCAGCCGGGGTTCGGCGCCAGCGAGCACCTCGGGCCGCGCCAGCAGCCAGTCGGCGAACAGGGCGGTGAAGTGCTCGTTGGCGGCGGTGATGGCCAGCGCATGGCGCGGGTCGGCCTGTTCCAGCGGCGCCAGCCGGGCCAGCGCGCGCGGTTCCCAGTCGTTCACCAGCCCGTGCCGTTCCAGGTGGGCATTGAACAGGCTGTGGATGCGCCGGTGGGTGGCCTCCTGGCCCACGAAACCCTTCACCTCGGCCTCCCGCTGCGCTTGCTGATCGGCCGGCAGCGCCTTCCAGCCGCGCCGCACGCTGTCCAGGAAGAACTGTTCCCCCACCGGGAAGCTCATCGACAGGGCGTTGAACCAGGCGGTGAGGAAGGCGTCGCCACCGCACCAGTGGCGGGCCACGGGCGGTTCCAGGTCGATCAGCAGGCGGCGGACGGTGAGGTGGGTCATGGTCAGGTCAGGGGCAGCAGCGGCACGATCAGCAGGGCCACGATGTTGATGATCTTGATCAGCGGGTTCACGGCCGGTCCGGCGGTGTCCTTGTAGGGGTCGCCCACGGTGTCGCCGGTGACGGCGGCCTTGTGCGCCTCCGAGCCCTTGCCGCCGTGGTGGCCGTCCTCGATGTATTTTTTGGCATTGTCCCAGGCACCGCCCCCAGTGCACATGGAAATGGCCACGAACAGGCCGGTCACGATGGTGCCCATGAGCAGGCCGCCCAGCGCCTTCGGGCCCAGCAGCACGCCCACCAGGATCGGCACCACCACCGGCAGCAGCGAGGGGATCACCATCTCCTTGATGGCGGCGGTGGTGAGCATGTCGACCGCGCGGCCGTACTCGGGCTTGGCGGTGCCTTCCATGATGCCGGGGATTTCCTTGAACTGGCGCCGCACCTCCACCACCACCGCACCGGCCGCGCGGCCCACCGCTTCCATGGCCATGGCGCCGAACAGGTAGGGAATCATGCCGCCGATGAACAGGCCGATGATCACCATCGGGTCGGACAGGTCGAAGCTCACCTTGGCGCCGTAGGTCTCCAGCTTGTGGGTGTAGTCGGCAAACAGCACCAGCGAGGCCAGGCCGGCCGACCCGATGGCATAGCCCTTGGTGACGGCCTTGGTGGTGTTGCCCACCGCGTCCAGCGGGTCGGTGATGTCGCGCACGCTGCTGGGCAGCTCGGCCATTTCGGCAATGCCGCCGGCGTTGTCGGTGATGGGGCCGTAGGCGTCCAGCGCCACCACGATGCCGGCCATGCTCAACATGGCGGTGGCGGCCACGGCGATGCCGTACAGGCCGGCCAGCCCGTAAGAGGCCATGATGGCCGCGCACACGAACAGCACCGGCCAGGCGGTGGAGCGCATGGACACACCCAGGCCGGCAATGATGTTGGTGCCGTGGCCGGTGGTGGAGGCCTGGGCAATGTGCTTGACCGGGCTGTACTGGGTGCCGGTGTAGAACTCGGTGATCCAGACCAGCGCAGCCGTCAGCACCAGGCCCACGGCGCAGGCGCCGAACAGCTTGAGCTGGCTGCCGGCGGCACCCAGCGCGTTGTCCGGGATGATCCAGGCGGTGACGAACCAGAACGCGATCAGCGAGAGCACGCCGGCAATCGCCAGGCCCTTGTAGAGCGCCGGCATCACGTTCTTCATGCCCGGGCTGGCCTTGACGAAGAAGCAGCCGATGATGGAGGCGATGATCGACACCCCGCCCAGCACCAGCGGATACAGCACCGCCTGCATGGGTGCGGCGGCCACCATCAGGGCGCCCAGCACCATGGTGGCGATCAGCGTCACGGCGTAGGTCTCGAACAGGTCGGCGGCCATGCCGGCGCAGTCACCCACGTTGTCGCCCACGTTGTCGGCGATCACCGCCGGGTTGCGCGGGTCGTCTTCCGGAATGCCGGCCTCCACCTTGCCCACCAGGTCGGCACCGACGTCGGCGCCCTTGGTGAAGATGCCGCCGCCCAGGCGCGCAAAGATGGAGATCAGCGAAGAGCCGAAGGCGAAGCCGATCAGGGGGTTGAGCATCTTCGCCAGGTTGGAGGTGGCGTTCAGGTTGCCGTTGCCCACCAGGAACCAGAAGAAGCCCGCCACCCCCAGCAGGCCCAGCCCGACCACCAGCATGCCGGTGATGGCGCCGCCGCGGAAGGCCACGTCCAGCGCCGGGCCGATGCCCCGGGTGGCGGCCTGCGCCGTGCGCACGTTGGCGCGCACCGAGATGTTCATGCCGATGAAGCCGCAGGCGCCCGACAGCACCGCGCCCAGCACGAAGCCCGCGGCGGTGGGGCCGTCCAGAAAAACGCCGATCAGGATGGCCAGCACCACACCGACCAGGCCGATGGTCTTGTATTGCCGGGCGAGGTAGGCGGCCGCTCCGGTCTGGATGGCCCCCGCGATTTCCTGCATGCGGGCATTGCCCGCGTCCTGCGACAGGATCCAGCTGCGCGACCAGAAGCCATAGGCCACGGCGATCAGGCCACACACCAGCGCAAACTCCAGCGCACTTTGTCCAACCATGAAGATTCTCCTGCTCTGTTTTGTACGACTTGGAGGGGGCAACGCCTCCGGGGCTGCCCCCGCTGCGTTGCTTCCTCGCTCGGTACCTTCGCTGCGGTGCAGCACGGGCAGGGCGATTGGCCAACGCCTGCAATTTAGCGGTATCGGGGCCGGTTGCGGTCCGGGACGTCAGGTCCTGATCAGTAAAATCAGGGTAAATCCCGACCGTTTTTCACAACCATCACAGACCCATCATGTCTCTCGACAACGTGACCCCCGGCAGCAAAGTCCCTGAAGCGTTCAACGTGATCATCGAAA
>PNMF01000151.1 GCA_013823485.1 Comamonadaceae bacterium | reverse complement strand
ACCACTTCCACGCCGCCGGCGGCATGCCCTGGCTGGTGCGCGAACTGCGCGCGGCCGGCCTGCTGCACGACGATGTACACACCGTCGCCGGCCGCGGCCTGCTGGCCTACACCCGTGAACCCTGGCTCGACGGCGAGCGCCTGGCCTGGCGCGAAGTGCCACTGGCCAGTGGCGACGCCGCCGTGCTGCGCCCGGTGGCCGACCCCTTCAGCGCCGATGGCGGCCTGCGCCTGTTGCGCGGCAACCTGGGCCGCAGCGTGATCAAGGTGTCGGCGGTGAAGCCGCAGCACCGGGTGGTGTGTGCCCCGGCGCGGGTGTTCCACGACCAGGCCGAACTGCTGGCCGAGTTCGCGGCCGGCGGCCTGCGCCACGACCTGGTGGCCGTGGTGCGCTACCAGGGCCCACGCGCCAACGGCATGCCCGAACTGCACAAGCTCACGCCGGCCCTGGCGGTGCTGCAGGACGCCGGCCATGCGGTGGCGCTGGTCACCGACGGCCGCATGTCGGGCGCGTCGGGCAAGGTGCCGGCGGCCATCCACCTCAGCCCCGAGGCGCTGGCCGACGGACCCCTGGCCCGCGTGCGCGACGGTGACGTCATCACCCTGGACGCCGAGCGCGGCCTGCTGCAGCTGGAGGTGGACGATGCCACCCTGGCCGCACGCAGCATGCAGCACCCCGACCTGTCGGCCCATGGCCACGGCGTGGGCCGCGAGCTGTTCGCGCTGTTCCGCCAGCACGCAGCCGTGGCCGAGCAGGGCGCCTCGCCGCTGTTCGCTGCCCTTCCCCACCCTCTGCCATGAACGCCACCTCTGTGTCCGCCGTGTCCACCCTGCCTGCATGGCCCGCTTTCGTTTCCCGCGTGGTGCCGGTGGTCGTCATCGAAGACGCCCGCAGCGCCGTGCCGCTGGCGCAGGCGCTGCTGGAAGGCGGCATCGACGTCATCGAGATCACGCTGCGCTCCGACGCCGCGCTGGCCGCCATCGAGGCCGTGGCCCGCGCCGTGCCGGCCATGCACCTGGGGGCCGGCACCGTCACCCGCGCGGCCGATGTGCAGCGCGTGGTGGATGCCGGCGCGCGAT
The DNA here is from genome assembly GCA_013823485.1 of Comamonadaceae bacterium. Taxonomy (GTDB): domain Bacteria; phylum Pseudomonadota; class Gammaproteobacteria; order Burkholderiales; family Burkholderiaceae_C; genus Hydrogenophaga. The sequence goes on along the minus strand of PNMF01000151.1, from coordinate 4,951 downwards.
TTGCGCTGTCGCCCGGCTGCACCGACGCCCTGGTGGATGCGGTCCGCGCGGCGGGCCTGCCCTTCATCCCCGGCGTCATGACGCCGGGCGAGGTGATGCGCGCCCGCGAACACGGCTTTCTGCTGCAGAAGCTGTTTCCGGCGGTGCAGGCCGGTGGCGCCGCGTTGCTGCGCGCGCTGGCCGCCCCGCTGCCCGACGTGCGCTTCTGCCCCACCGGTGGCCTCACCCCCGACAACCTGGCGTCGTTTCTCGGCCTGCCCAACGTGGCCATGGCCGGCGGCTCCTGGCTGACGCCCGCCGACGCGCTGGCCACCGGCGACTGGCACCGCATCACCCGGCTGGCCCGCGAGGCAACCGCCCTCTCCCGCACCGCATGATTCACCTCACCCACCGCCCCCATCCCGTCGACCTGCCCGCCTGGGGCCGCCTGACCGCCCTGGCCCGCGCCGGCCAGCCCCACCTGCGCGAGCTGCTGGTGACCGAGCCCGACCGCACCGCGCGCCTGACCCTGTCGGCCGCCGGCATCACCATGGACGCCACCCGCCAGCGCATGACGCCCGGGGTCGAGGCGGCCCTGGTCGAACTGGCCCTGCAGGCCGACCTGCCCGGCCAGCGCGACGCCATGTTCCGCGGCGAGCCGATCAACACCACCGAACAGCGGCCGGTGCTGCATGTGGCCCTGCGGGGCGGCCCCGCCAGCCCCGACGCTCCCCACCCCTGGCCGGCGGAGGTGAGCCAGAGCGTGGCCCGCGAGCTGGAGCGCATGACCGGCTTCGCCGAACAGCTGCGCGCCGGCGCCGTGACCGGCTCCGACGGACAGGTCATCACCGACGTGGTCAACATCGGCATCGGCGGCTCCGACCTCGGGCCCCGCATGGCCACCGAGGCCCTGGCCCACCTGGCGCACCCGGATGTGCGGGTGCACTACCTGGCCAACCCGGACGCCTGGGCGCTGTGGAGCCTGCTGCGCACGCTCGATGCACGGCGCACCCTGTTCATCGTGGCCAGCAAGACCTTCACCACCCAGGAAACGCTGGTCAACGCGGCCACGGCGCGCCGCTGGCTGCACGACCAGGGCATCACCGAGGCCGGTCTGCACCACCACCTGGTGGCCGTGACCGCGTCGCCGGCCGAAGCCGCGAAACACGGCCACACGCCCGCACGCACCTACCTGTTCAGTGACTGGGTGGGCGGGCGCTACTCGCTGTGGTCGGCGCTGGGCCTGCCGCTGGCGGTGGCCATCGGCCGCGCCGCCTTCCTGCAGCTGCTGGCCGGCGCCCGCGCCATGGACCTGCATTTCCTGCAGGCACCGCCGGCCGAGAACCTGCCCATGCGGCTGGCCCTGCATGGCGTCTGGAACCGCAACTTCCTGCAGATGCACAGCCTCATGCTGGCCGCCTACACCGCGCGCCTGGGCCGCTTCACACCCTATGTGCAGCAGATGGACATGGAGAGCAACGGCAAGCACACCCACCTCGACAGCACCCCGGTGACGGTGGACACCGGTCCGGTGATCTGGGGCGGCCTGGGCATGGACGGGCAGCACGCGTTCTACCAGCTCATTCACCAGGGGCAGCACCGGGTGGCGGTGGACTTCATCGGCGTGCGCACCGACGACACCCCCCTGCCACTGGCCGCCGACCACCTGGCCCTGGTCAACCGCAACCTGCTGGCCCAGGCCGAGGCCATGGCCCGTGGGCGCAGCCTGGACGACACCCTGGCCATGCTGCGCCGGCAAGGCCTGCCGGAGGCCGAAGCACAGGCCCTGGCACCGCACCGCCAGTTCCACGGCAACACCCCCAGCCATGTGTTCTGGCTGGAGCAGCTCGACCCGTTCAGCCTGGGCGCCCTGGCCGCGCTGTTCGAGCACCGGGTGTTCTGCCAGGCCGCGCTGTGGAACATCAACGCCTATGACCAGTGGGGTGTGGAGCTGGGCAAGACGCTGGCAAAAGCGATGGAATCACAAGCGGGGGGCTGAGCCCGGGCGTTTCGTCATGAATTGCTGACTTATTGGTGAGGACTCCTAAAAGACTTACTCACCACTCATGCGGGTCCTTCACTCAAGAACCGACCCGCCATGCTCAAAAGCTCGTCTCTGGGAGCCCCGCTGTACGACCAGCTGCAGCACGCCCATCCCCTGCCCCAGGCCGAGCTGGACGGCATGCACAAGCCGGATCGGAGCAAGCTGCCCGCCATCCAGCGCGAGGGCCCGGATGTGGACGATCTGCAGGATCTGATCGCTGCACGGACCCACTTTGCGCCTCACCTGCCCCTGGCCCACTTCATCGTCATGAAGCTGGCGAGCATTCCGGTGAATGCCCACACCGTGCCCGACCCGAGGCTGTCAACCGAAGTGGCGGACCACGGGCTGTCCCGGTTGGGCAGTGGCCAGACAGCCACCGTGTGGCAGGCGGACCTGGGCTTGGCCACGGGCGCCTGGGCGTTCAAGCCGGAACCGGACGGCACCGAAGTCCCCGATGCCGGCATCGACACCGGCATCCAGCGGCTGCGCCCCGGCGAGCGCCTGGGCCCCAACTTCACCGGACGCACGGTGGCTTCGGCCAAGACCGCCCAGGCCCTGGAGTTCCACGGCGCGCCCGAGAGCCGGCCCGTGGTGTTCCGCGACCCGGAGAGCGGCCGGCTGATGTACGGCGCTGCCAGCCGCCTGGTGAAGGGTTCCATGCTGCAGGAGGCCGAGGGCAAGCCCGCTGTTCTGGCGCTCGACGTGGCCACCGTCGACCGGCTGCAGGCACTGGAGGAAGGCGAACGGCAAACAGTCATTGACCGGGTGGCCCGCCGCATGGGCTTCGTATCGGCCACCTGGGACAGCATCGGTCAGAACATCACCCTGACCCCGGGCACCGAGTTCCGCCGAAACCTGGACTGGACCGACCCGGACCTTCGCCGCTCGCTGGCCGACGGCGCGCTCTGGGCCGCCCTGACCGCGCAGGCCGACAACCATGCCGGCAACTACATGCAGGAACCCGAAGGACCTGAAGCGGATCGCCGGGGAAGACCTGGCCTACGCCGCCCGGGACCCACGGAACATCGGCACCCCCGACGGAGACCGCCACCGCCTCGAATTCGGTCTGGCCGCCGCCTTCGCCCTGGAGGAGCAGATGGCGCGGCAGCGGGCCGAGCAGATCCGGCGCGGCGAGAAGGACCCTCGCGGCCAGCTGCGCGTCTACCAAGGCCCCGCGCTCTTCGACCGTGAGGCGCTGAACCGACAACTGCAGGCCGAGGCGGATAAGGCGAAGGAAGCCCGTCGGGTCCGCCAGCGGGAGGAACAGGAGGAACACGCCCGACACCGCCACCGCCACCGCGCTGGCCGCACTCGACCCGGCCGACCGTCAGGCGGTCATGGACCGCATCGGCCAGGCGATGGGGTTCGGGTCGGTCGAACTGAACGAGAGCACGGGCGAATGGCAGCTCAAGCCCGACGTCCATCAGCGTTACCTGCAGCCACTGAACTGGAATGACGCCGAGATCCGGCGCACCGCGAGCGATGGCAGTCTCTGGGCGTCGATGACCGCACAGGCCGACACGCAGGCTCTCCAGCAGATGGTGGCCACCGGCCAGATCCACACGCTGGAAGACAGCGACCCGGCGTGGAGCAGCGACGAAGTGGGACAGCTGATGGGCCTTGACCCTGCAACGCTGCAGGAGCTGGCGAGGGCCGACCTGGCGCCAGGTGTGGGTGGCACCCCGAACGGTGACCAGCACCGGATGGCCTACGGTCTGCCGGCCGCTCTTGCCATGGAAGAAGCCATGGCGCGGGAAGCCGCCACTCAGCGACTCGCCGCAAACCCCATGGGAGACAAGGCCGTGGCGCTGTTCGACACAGCTTGGTTGAACAGTGCCGTGCTGGAAGCTGCCCGGACGGCGCAGGCCATCAGCCCGATCAAGGTCTGACCAACCTCACCCGCCGCAGATCCGCGCCTTCGCTTCCGCGTACTCGCGCTTGAAGCGGGCCACCAGGTCGGCGGCGGGCACCACCTCGCGGATGGCGCCGATGCCCTGGCCGCAGCCCCAGATGTCGCGCCAGGCCTTGGCGGCGTTCGCGCCTTCGCCGGTGCTGAAGTTCATCTTGCTCGGGTCGCTCTGGGGCAGGTTGTCCGGGTCCATGCCGGCGTTCTTGATGCTGCCCTTGAGGTAGTTGCCGTGCACGCCGGTGTAGAAGTTGCTGTAGACGATGTCGTCCGAGTTGCTCTCGGTGATCATCTGCTTGTAACCGTCGACCGCCCGGGCCTCGTCGGTGGCGATGAAGGCCGAGCCGATGTAGGCGAAGTCGGCGCCCATGGCCTGCGCCGCCAGGATGGCGCCGCCCGAGGCGATGGATCCGGAGAGCGCCAGCGGGCCACCGAACCACTCGCGGATCTCCTGCACCATGGCAAACGGGCTCTTGACGCTGGCATGGCCGCCGGCGCCGGCCGCCACCGGAATGAGGCCGTCGGCCCCCTTCTCGATGGCCTTGTGGGCGAACACATTGTTGATGACGTCGTGCAGCACCACGCCGCCCCAGCTGTGCACCGCCTGGTTCACGTCTTCGCGGGCGCCCAGGCTGGTGATGACGATCGGCACCTTGTACTTGGCACACACCTGCAGGTCGTGTTCGAGCCGGTCGTTGCTCTTGTGCACGATCTGATTGATGGCGAACGGCGCGGCCGGGTTGTCCGGGTTCGCACGGTCGTGCTCGGCCAGGGCCTCGGTGATCTCGTGCAGCCATTCGTCGAGCTGCGCGGCCGGACGCGCATTGAGCGCCGGCATCGAGCCCACCACACCCGCCTTGCACTGGGCAATGACCAGCTTGGGGTTGCTGATGATGAACAGCGGCGAGCCGATCACCGGGAATTTGATGTTTTTCAGAACCGGGGGCAGGCTGCGGGCGGGTGCGGTCATGTTGTCTCCTGAAGGGGTGTGATCAGAACGCGTCGGCGGTCAGCGCGGTGAC
>PNMF01000150.1 GCA_013823485.1 Comamonadaceae bacterium | reverse complement strand
GAAACGCTTTCGCGCTTCAGTTCAATGCGTCCTTCAGTGCCTTGCCCGGGCGGAACTTGGGCACCTTGGCGGCCTTGATTTTAATCTCGGCGCCGGTGCGGGGGTTGCGACCCTTGCGGGCCGGGCGCTTGGTCACAGCAAAGGAACCGAAACCGACGAGGGACACCGTGCCGCCCTTCTTGAGGGTGGTGCGGATCGCGGTGATGGTGGAGTCGAGTGCCCGGGTGGCGGCCGCCTTGGAGATGTCGGCGTGCTTGGCAATGTGTTCGACGAGTTCGGTTTTGTTCACGAAAAGCCCCTCTTGGAAGTGAATTGGAAGAATCGTGCGGATGACAGGTGACCCGGGCGGGTGGTGGCAGGTGACGTGATGGTGATCACCTTGACCTGAGCCAGCATCCTGAGCGAAACCGCAAGCCTCTGCGGGCTTCGGTATGCGCTCGGGGATTACACCCACGCGCCTCGGAACGTGTCAATACGTCAGGTGCGCCAAAGGCCACGGCCTGCACGATCGGCGGATTCTAGACGCAATCCCGCGACCCGCCGGGCCGTCAGCGGCTCAGGGCCTGAGCGATCGCGCGCCCCACATCGGCCGTGCCGGCCGTGCCACCGAGGTCGCGTGTGCGCGGTGCACCGCTGCCGGGCTGCAGCGTGGACTCGACCGCGGCCATGATGGCGTCGTGCGCGTCGCGGTGGCCCAGGAAGTCCAGCATCATGGCGCCGCACCAGATCTGGCCGATCGGGTTGGCGATGCCCTGCCCTGCGATGTCGGGCGCCGAACCGTGCACCGGCTCGAACAGCGAGGGGTGCTGGCGCGTCGGGTTGAGGTTGGCGCTCGGGGCGATGCCGATGGTGCCGGTGCAGGCCGGACCGAGGTCGGACAGGATGTCGCCGAACAGGTTGCTGCCCACCACCACATCGAAGAAGTCGGGCCGCTGCACGAAGTGCGCGGTGAGGATGTCGATGTGGAATTTGTCGACGGTCACATCCGGGTACTGCTTGGCCATTTCGGCCACGCGCTCGTCCCAGTAAGGCATGGTGATGGCGATGCCGTTGCTCTTGGTGGCACTGGTCAGGTGCTTCTTCGGGCGCGAGCGCGCCACCTCGAACGCATACCGCAGCACCCGGTCCACGCCGTGGCGCGACATCACGGTTTCCTGCATGACGATCTCGCGCTCGGTGCCGGCGTACATGCGCCCGCCGATGCTGCTGTATTCGCCCTCGGTGTTTTCGCGCACGATCACCATGTCGATCTCGCCGGGCTGGCGCGGCGTGCCGTCGCGGCGCACCACCGGCGCGGTGACGCCGGGCATGAGCTTGGCCGGGCGCAGGTTGATGTACTGATCGAATTCACGGCGGAACATCAGCAGCGAACCCCAGAGCGACACATGGTCGGGCACCTTGTCGGGCCAGCCCACCGCACCGAAGTAGATGGCGTCGTGACCACCGATCTGATCCTTCCAGTTGTCCGGCAGCATCTGGCCGTGGCGCTCGTAGTAGTCGCAGCTGGAGAAGTCGAAGTGGTCGAACTGCAGCCCGATGCCGAAACGGGTGGCGGCGGCCTCCAGGACGCGCAGGCCCTCGGGCATGACTTCGGTGCCGATGCCGTCGCCGGCAATGACGGCGATGCGGTGCTTGCTCATGGGTGAACCTTTCTGGTGAAGCGGTGGAACGTCGACGACTGTACCGTTTCGATTCGCAATAATGTGTCAATCGATTCGTGCTTGGGTTTCAGCAATCAGGACTTCCATGGACACCACCGACCGGCCCGACCTGGAGATGACGCTGGCCGTGCGCCAGCACGGCAGCCTGGCCCTGGCCGCGCGTCAGCTGGGCGTGACGCCCTCGGCCATCACGCGTCGGCTGGCCGCGCTGGAAACCCGGCTGGGGCTGCGGCTGTTCCAGCGCACCACGCGGCGGGTCAGTGCCACCGCCGAAGGCGAGGCCTTCTGCGAACGCGCTGCGGTGCTGCTGCAGGGTTTTGCGGCCCTGGAGGGCGAGCTGCTGGAGCGCCGGGCCGAGGCCAGCGGCCCGATCCGGCTGGCGGCCACGCTGGGGTTCGGGCGCCGCTGGCTCGGGCCCGAGCTGGCCGCGTTCCAGAGCGCCCACCCGGGGGTCCAGGTGGAGCTGCAGCTGACCGAGACCCTGCCCGATCTGGCCGTGGACGGGTTCGACGGCGCCATCTGGCTGTGGGACGCACCGGGCCGGCACGCCGGCGAATGGGTTTCGCGCCGGCTGGCGCCGAACCAGCGGGTGCTGGTGGCGGCGCCGAGCTATCTGGACCGCCGAGGCGTGCCGCGCGCGCCGGACGACCTCGCCCGGCACGACTGCCTGGTGGTGCGCGAGAACACCGGCGCCGGCGGACAGCGCTTCGACCACTGGCGCCTGCGGCGCAGCGGCGACGAGGCCGCCCGGCACATCGCGGTGTCCGGTCCGCTGCTGAGCAATTCGGGCGAGCTGGTGCGCGACTGGTGCCTGGGTGGCCACGGCATCATGCTGCGCAGCCTGTGGGACGTGGCCCCGTTGCTGGCCAGCGGAGCACTGGTCCGGGTGCTGCCGGCCTGGAGCATGCCGGAGGCCGACATCCTGTGGCTGGCCCCGTGGCGGCCCCACACACCCAAGCGCATCAGCCTGCTGGTGGAGCACCTGGTGCGCAGTTTCCGGGGCCAGCCATGGAAGCCGGCGGCCAGCGGCAGCACGGTCAGCGCGGCGAGCGCACGACCAGGCTCACGCCGAACGCGGTGACGGCGGTGCCCAGCAGCGTGGTGGGGGTGATGGGCTCGGCAAACAGCAGCCAGGCCATCAGGGCGGTGCACGGCGGCACCAGGTACATGAGGCTGGCCACCGAGGCCGCCGCTCCGCGCTGGATCAGCATGTAGAGCAGCGAACTGCCGCCCACCGACAGCACCAGCACGCTCCAGGCCAGCGCGCCGATCAGCTCGCCGTTCCAGCGCATGGCCTCGGACTCCAGCAGCGCCAGCGGCAGCGTGACCACCAGCGCGGCCAGCAGCTGCACCGCGTTGGCGCTGCGCACGTCGCAGGGCTGCACGAAGCGCTTCTGGTACAGCGTACCGGCCGTGATGGACACCAGCGCCACCACCGCCATGAACAGGTTGGCCCAGGTGGCCTGGTCGCCCGGGCCGCCGGCGCCGAACTTGTTCGACACCACCAGCACCAGCCCGCCGAACCCGAGCACCAGGCCCAGCCACTGCCGCCCGCTGACGCTGGAGCCGGTGCTGGAGAGCCAGATCGCGGTGAGCACCGGCTGCAGCCCCACCACCAGCGCCGACAGGCCGGAGCCCATGCCGGCCTTCACCGCCATCCAGACCCCGCCCAGGTAGAAGGCATGCATCAGCACCCCGGTGACCGCCAGGTGCAGCCACTGCGGGCGGCTCCTGGGCCAGGCCACGCCGGCCAGCAGCACCCAGGGCAGCAGGCAGGCCACCGAGAACGCATAGCGCGTGGCCAGGAACTTCAAGGGTGGCGAGTGGGGCATGCCGTAGCGCGCCACGATGAAGCCGGTGCTCCAGATGAGCACGAAGATCCAGGGCATGGCCCGCAGCCAGGCGGACTCGCGGGCGGCGACCGTCATCAGCGGGAGCGGGCGCGGATCTCGGGCAGCGCCTTCTGCAGGTAATAGACCATGGACCAGACGGTGAGCACCGCCGAGGCCCAGATCAGCCAGACGCCCCACAGGCGGGTGTCGATCAGGCCGAGCAGCACGCCGTCGAACAGCAGGAAGGGGATGGCCACCATCTGCACCATGGTCTTGACCTTGCCGATCATGTGCACCGCCACGCTCTTGGTGGCGCCGATGATGGCCATCCATTCGCGCAGCGACGAGATGGCGATCTCGCGGCCGATGATGATGAGCGCCACGAACACGTCGGCCCGCTCCAGGTGCACCAGCACCAGCAGGCTGGCGCAGACCAGGAACTTGTCGGCCACCGGGTCGAGGAAGGCGCCGAAGGCCGAGGTCTGGTTCATACGACGGGCCAGGTAGCCGTCGGCCCAGTCGGTCAGGGCGAACACCACGAACAGCACCGTGGCGATCAGGTTCTGCTGCGCCGGGCTCACGCCGTCCCAGTAAAACACGCCGACGATGAGCGGAATGGCCACGATGCGGGCCCAGGTGAGCATGGTCGGCAGGTTGAAGAACATGGCGGCGATTATGGTGGATGGTCTTCAGTGCAGGGCACGGTAGATGGCGTCGGCCAGTTCGGGCGATATGCCCTCCACCGTGGCCAGGTCCTCCACGCTGGCCGACGCCACGCCCCGCACGCCACCGAAGCGCTGCAGCAGACGGGCGCGCTTCTTCGGCCCGACGCCGGGGATGTCTTCCAGGCGACTCCCGCCGGTTCGCACCTTGGCGCGCTGGGCCCGCATGCCGGTGATGGCGAAGCGGTGGGCCTCGTCGCGGATCTGGGCCACCAGCATCAGCGCCGCCGAGTCGTGGCCGAGGTAGACCTTGGGGCGGCCGTCGGCAAACACCAGCTCTTCCAGGCCCACCTTGCGGCCCTGGCCTTTTTCGACACCGACGATGCAGGCGAGGTCCAGGCCGAGCTGCCCGAACACCTCGCGCGCCACACCCACCTGCCCTTTGCCGCCGTCGATCAGCACCAGGTCGGGCATGCGCGGTCCGGTGGGGGCGGCCGCGTTGTCGGGGCTCGGTTCCGGCGCGGTCTCGGCGGGCGCATCGTCGTCCTCGGCCGGCACCACGGCCATGCTCACCGCCTCCCCCGCCTCGGCCTTGAGCGCCTGCGCAATCCGGCCGTAGCGGCGGGTCAGCACCTGGCGCATGGCGGCGTAGTCGTCGCCCGGCGTGATGCCTTCGATCTTGTAGCGCCGGTACTGGCTGTTCTGCATCTTGTGCCCCTCGAACACCACGCACGAGGCCTGGGTCGATTCGCCGGCGGTGTGCGAAATGTCGAAACACTCGATGCGCAGCGCCTCCAGCTGGTCGTCCGGCAGGTTCAGGGCGTCGGCCAGCGCCCGGGTCCGGGCCTGCTGGCTGCCTTCCTCGGCCAGCAGGCGGGCCAGGGCGATATCGGCGTTTTTCTGCGCCAGCTCCAGCCACACGCGGCGGTGCTCGCGCGGGTTGTGCACCGCATTCACCCTGGTGCCGAGCTGCTCGCCCAGGGCGTCCAGCAGTTCGCGCGACACCGGGTGGCTGGTCACCAGCACGGCGGGCACGGCGGTGCCGATGTAGTGCTGGGCGATGAAGGCTTCGAGCACCCGCAGGGCGGTGCGCTCGGCCGGGTCGGCGGCCGCGGGCGCGTCGCCCAGCACGTCCTCGATGGCGCTGGCGTCGTCCACATGGGCCGGGAAATAAGGCCGGTCGCCGAGGTGGCGGCCGCCACGCACCATGGCCAGGTTGACGCAGGCCCGGCCACCCTGCACCCGCACCGCCAGCACGTCGACGTCCTGGTCGGTGGCGGTGTCCATGGACTGCTGGTGCAGCACCCGGGACAGCGCGCTGATCTGGTTGCGGATCTCGGCCGCCTGCTCGAATTCCAGCTTCTCCGAATGGGCCAGCATGCGCTGCTCCAGGCCTTGCAGCACGGTCTGGGTCTCGCCGCGCAGGAAGCGCTCGGCGTCCTGCACGTCCCGGGCATAGTCTTCGGTGGTGATGTGGTCCACGCACGGCCCGCTGCAACGCTTGATCTGGAACAGCAGGCAGGGCCGGGTGCGGTTGGCGAACACCGTGTCCTCGCAGGTGCGCAGCCGGAACACCTTCTGCAGCAAGGTGATCGACTCCTTCACCGCCCAGGCGCTGGGGTACGGCCCGTAGTAGCTGTGGCGGCGATCCACCACGCCGCGGTAATAGGCCATGCGCGGAAACGCCACCGAGGGCGAAGGCAGCTTCGGCGCGGTGCGGAAGGTCTCGCGGGTGCCGGTGATCTTGAGATAGGGGTAGCTCTTGTCGTCCCGGAACAGGATGTTGAAGCGCGGCTGCAGCGTCTTGATCAGGTTGTTTTCCAGCAGCAGGGCCTCGGCCTCGCTGCGGACCACCGTCGTCTCCATGCGCACGATGCGGCCCACCATGTGACCGATCCGGGTGCCGCCGTGGTCCTTCTG
>PNMF01000149.1 GCA_013823485.1 Comamonadaceae bacterium | reverse complement strand
TCCGAAGCCAAGACCACCTACGGTGTGATCGGCGTGAAGGTGTGGGTCTACAAGGGTGACACCCTGGGCCGCAACGATCTGCCTGCCGTGGAAACCCCGCGTCCGGAAGAAGAGCGTCGCCCGCGTGGCCCGCGCCGTGACCGTGCCGAGCGTCCTGCCGGCCCGGCCGCCCGTGCCGCCGTGCGCCGTCCTGGCGCCAATGCCGCCCCGGCCGATGGCAGCGACAAGCCTGCCGAAGCTTCGGGAGCCGACACCAAACCCGCCGTTAAGCGCGTTCGCAAAGACGCACCCGCACCTGCAGCTGCGGACGGCAAAGGAGAATAAACATGTTGCAACCTGCACGTCGCAAGTACCGCAAAGAGCAGAAGGGCCGCAACACCGGTGTCGCCACCAGTGGCGCCACCGTGGCCTTCGGCGATTTCGGTCTGAAGTCCACCGACCGCGGCCGTCTGACGGCCCGCCAGATCGAGGCCGCACGCCGTGCGATCTCCCGTCACGTCAAGCGTGGCGGCCGCATCTGGATCCGCGTGTTCCCGGACAAGCCGATCTCCAACAAGCCTGCTGAAGTCCGTATGGGCAACGGCAAGGGCTCGGTGGAGTACTACGTGGCCGAGATCCAGCCCGGCAAGGTGCTGTACGAGATCGTCGGTGTGCCCGAGCAGCTGGCCCGTGAGGCGTTCCAGCTGGCCGCTGCCAAACTTCCGCTGCGCACCACGTTCGTGACGCGCCTGCTGGGCCAGTGATTCAGGAGAACATGAGATGAAAGCTGCTGAACTGCGCCAGAAGGATGTGGCCGGCCTCGAAGCCGAAGTGAAGAGCCTGCAGAAGGCCCATTTCGGCCTGCGCATGCAGAAGGCCACCCAACAACTCAACAACACCGCCACGCTGGGCGACACCCGTCGCGCCATTGCTCGTGCCAAGACCATCCTGGCCGAGAAACAGCGTGCGGCTGCCAAATAAAGGAGCGAATCCATGACGGAAGCCAAACCCGCCCTGAAGCGCACCTTGATCGGCAAGGTGGTGAGCGACAAGCGCGCCAAGACCGTGACGGTCCTGGTCGAGCGTCGCGTGAAGCACGAGCTCTACGACAAGATCGTTGCCAAGTCCAGCAAGTACCACGCCCACGATGAGAACGGCGAGTACAAGATGGGCGACGTGATCGAGATCACCGAGAGCCGTCCGCTCTCCAAGACCAAGAACTGGGTGGCGACTCGCCTGGTGCAAAAGGCTGCCCTGGTGTAAGCCTGTTGACCGCTGCCAGCAGCGTTCACCGCAAAAGCGACCGACAATCCGGTCGCTTTTTCTTTTTGTGACGCGGCTTTTGTCGCGCCATGTCCATAACCTGTGAGGAGACCCCGAATGATCAAAGTTGGTGACCGGCTTCCCGCCGCCACGCTGATGGAATACGTCGAAGTTGAAGGCAACGGCTGCAGCATCGGGCCCAACCCGGTCGATGTGCACAAGGCCGCCGCCGGCAAGACGATTGCTCTGTTCGCACTGCCGGGCGCCTTCACCCCGACCTGTTCCGCCAAGCATGTGCCGGGTTATGTCGAGCACTTCGACGCCTTCAAGGCGGCCGGCGTGGACGAGATCTGGTGTGTCAGCGTGAACGATGCCTTCGTGATGGGTGCGTGGGCGCGTGATCAGAAAACCGGCGCCAAGGTCCGCATGCTGGGCGACGGCAGTGCCGAGTTCAGCAAGGGCACCGGTCTGACGCTGGACCTCACGGCGCGCGGCATGGGCCTGCGCAGCAACCGTTACTCGATGCTGGTCAAGGACGGCGTGGTCCAGACCCTGAACGTCGAGGCACCGGCGAAGTTCGAGGTGAGCGACGCCGCCACCCTGCTCGCACAGGCCAAGTCCCTGTAAGCCTGCCCGGCAGGCCACCCGTACACAGCCATCCGGGGCGACCCGGGTGGCTGTGTTGTTTTCAGAGGTCGGCCTTGAGGTAGTGCGCCCCGGGAATGGGGTTGTGATAGTAAGGAGCCACTTCCACGAAGCCGGCCTCCTGGTAGAGGGCCCGGGCGGCCTCCATGTCGGTCAGTGTGTCGAGCAGGACCGTCTTGTAGCCCGCCAGATGACCCAAGGTCATGATGCGTTCGACCAGGAGGCGTCCCAGCCCGAAGCCCCGGAAGGCGCGCCGCACGAACAGGCGCTTCATCTCGCAGGCGTCGAGGTGGTCGGTATTGAGCAGAGGGCGCAGGGCGCAGCAGCCAGCCGGCTGGTGATCGACCGTGGCCAGCAGCAGTGCGCCCGATGGCAGGGCGTAATCACCCGGCAGGCTGTCCAGCTCGTCGGCGAAGCCCTGAAAACACAGGTCGATCCCGATGTCGGCCTGGTACTCGGAAAACAGCTCGCGGACGGCGGCGACATCGGCCGGGGTTTCGGCCAGCCGGATGTCGATCGCGGGGGAGGGTGTCTCGGTCATCGAAAACGGGGCATCGGGTGGGATGCGGGCAGGTCAGACGGCCGGTCAATATACGCCACTGCCTCCGGCAGCAGAGAGGCCGAAAACCCAGGTCACCGCCAGTCCAGCTGCAATCAGCAGCGCCAGAGCCAGGGTGCGGGTGACGGCATCGTCGCGGCTGGCGGGCGCCGGCGCTTCGAGCAGCTTGTCGCCGGTGAGCATCGGCGTCACCAGCGGAGGGTGACCGCGGAGGCGATAAACCACCAGGGCCGTGACGTGAAGCGCCACCAGCCCCAGCACCAGCCATTGCCCGATGTTCTTGTGCCAGCGCGTGGCGGTCGACACCCACTCGCCTGCCACCAACGGCACCAAAGGGCCGAAGAAGGCGATCTCGTCGTCCGTCATCAAGCCGCTGCCGACCTGTGCCGCGAGCACCAGCAGGATGGCCCACACCGACAGCGCGCCCAGCGGACTGTGGCCCACGGAATGCAGAGCGGGTGAACGTCCCCGCAGGTACGCCAGCACGGCGGACGGGCCGTACAGGAACCGGACAAAGCGGGACCAGTGACCGCCGACCAGACCCCAGGCCATCCGCCACACCAGCAGCGCCAGCACCGCCTGACCGAACCGGATGTGCCAGTTCATGGCGTTTCCGCCGATCTGTCCGGTGATCAGCAAGCCCAGCACCGACAAGGCCAGCAACCAGTGGAACAGCCGGGTCGGGAGGTCCCAGACGCGAACTCGCTGCATGCTCAACTCCTGAAAAACCTGAAGACGGCCTGCGGCCAAGCCCGAGCGGAATGGCGGGTCATCTGCAGCGTGTTTAATCTGCGCCAGCGGCCGACCACGGTGGCGGACGCATCCCCACAGGAGTTTCCATGAAGAAAGCCCTCAGCATCGCCCTGGCCGCAGCCGCCATCGTATCGGCCGCGCCGGCCATGGCCCAGTTCCAGAAACCGGAAGACGCGATCAAGTACCGCAAGGCCGCCTTCACCGTGACCGCCGCCCACTTCAGCCGCATTGGTGCGATGGCCAACGGACGTGTGCCGTTCGATGCCAAGGTGGCCGCCGAAAATGCCGCGCTGGTGGAGACGATGTCCAAGCTGCCGTGGGACGCCTTTGGACCCGGCACCGACAAGGGCGACACCCGCGCCCTGCCCGCCATCTGGACCGAGCAAGCCCAGTTCAAGGCCGGTGCGGACAAGTTCCAGGCCGAAGCCGCCAAGCTGAACGCTGCCGCCAAGACCGGCAACCTCGACGCCATCAAGACCGCGTTCGGCGCGGTGGGCCAGACCTGCAAAGCCTGCCACGACAGCTACCGCAAGGATTGAGCGAGACCGGCCAGCTGGCGGACCTCAGGCCGCCAGCAGCTTCTCGATGAGCTGGTGCAGCGCGTCGAACGAAGGTTCGCCCACATAACGCTTGACGATCTGCCCCTTCTTGTCGACCAGGTAGGTGGTCGGGGTGAGCTTCACGTCGCCCCATGCCCGGGCGATTTCGCCGGTGTTGTCCAGCGCCACCTTGAAGGGGAGCTGGCGCGACTGCGCAAAGTTCTGCACCCAGGCCGGCGGGTCGTAACTCATGGCCACCGCCACCGTTTCGTAGCCACGCGCCTGGTACTTGTTGTAGGTGGCCACCAGGTCGGGCATTTCCTTCACGCAGGACACGCAGGTGGTGGCCCAGAAGTTCACCAGCGTGACCTTGCCGATCAGGTCGGCGGTGCGGATCTGGTTGCCATCGAGCAGCACGAAGGTGGAAGGGGGAGCCGGGTCGCCGCCGCTGCAGCCCGCCAGGCCGAGCACGCCGGCGACTCCGGCCATACCGACGGCAGCGGTCCGGCCAAGAAACTGCCGACGCTGGGGCCGCGAGGGCTTGCCGGCGACAGGAAGAGGGGGGCGTGAGGTTGTCATGGCTGGCTCCGGGGGCTACATTGCCCGCTGAAATGTGTGTCCGTCACTGTCAGGAGAGTCCCATGCAGCGCCGTCAGTTTACCCAGCAGGTCACCCTGACCGGCATCACGCTTCTGCTGTGGTCGGTGCACCGCCACGCCTGGGCGGTGTCGTTGTCCGACCTGAGCAACCAGGATGCGGCGCAAGGCATCCGGGTGGCGCTGGAGAAGGGTGCGCAGGCCGCCGTGGCACTGCTGGGCCGCCCGGATGGATTCCTCGGGAATCCGAAAGTTCGGATTCCGCTGCCGGGCTACCTGGAAGATGCGGCCAAGCTGCTGAAGTTCACCGGCCAGGGACCCCAGGTGGAGGAACTGGTGACGAGCATGAACCGGGCCGCCGAAGCCGCCGTGCCGATGGGGCGAGACCTGCTGCTGGGCGCGGTGAAGTCGATGTCGGTGACCGATGCCAAGAACATCCTCACTGGCGGCGAAGATTCGGTCACCCGTTTCTTCGCCGACCGGACCCGTGTCCCGCTCGGTGACAAGTTCCTGCCGATCGTGACCCGCGCCACCGACAGGGTGGGGCTGGCCCAGCGGTACAACGCGGTGGCCGGCAAGGCCGCCGGCATGGGACTGGTGAAACAGGAAGACGCCAACATCCAGCGGTATGTCACCGGCAAGTCGCTCGATGGGCTCTACACCATCATTGGCGAAGAGGAGCGCAAGATCCGGCAGGACCCGGTGGGCACCGGCAGCGCGGTGCTGAAAAAGGTGTTCGGCGCGCTGCGCTGACCGGCCGTCTCAGCGCAGCCGGCGTCGGGCTTCGGCCAGGCGTGCATCGAGGTACTCGCCGTAAAAGTCGGGAACCGCCACGCCCACCAGGCGCTCGGCGAGTTCGCGCCCGTCGGGCCCGAAGAACAGCACGGTCGGGGTGAAGCGGGCTTTCCAGGCCGAGGCCATGTCGGCGGGATGGGTCGTCTCGCCGGCAAACCCCTGCAACACCGACTGCCGATCGCGCACATCGATCTGCACCGCCACCACCTCACCGCGTCGGAGCATGGGCACCAGGTGGCTGTTGCGCACCAGATCGCAATACACACAGCCTGCCAGGCTGGTCATGACCACCAGCGGCTCACCGCGCGCTGCAGCCGTCTGAGCGGCGGCCCGGAGCGAACGGGGGGTGGGGAGGTGTTCTCCGGCCATGGTCGGGTGATGTTCAGATGGCGCCCTGCTCGCGCAGCGCCGCCACCTGCTCAGGACCGAGCCCCAGCCAGTCGGCCAGGATGGCTTCGGTGTGCTGGCCCAGCAGCGGCGGCGGCAGGTCGGTGCGGACCGGCGTGGCACTGAGCTTCAGCGGGCTGGCCACCAGGGCCACCGGCGTCGGGCTCAGCGGGTGCTGCCATTCGTGCACCATGCCTCGTTGCAGCACGTGCGGGTCGGCAAACACCTCGGCCAGGTTGTTGATGGGGCCGCAGGGCACCTTGGCAGCTTCCAGCCCGGACAACCAGTCGTGCTTGCGCCGGGTCTTCATGATGGCCTCGAGCATCGGCACCAGCACCTCCCGGTGCCGGACCCGGTTCTGGTTGCGGGCGAAGCGTTCGTCGGCCGCGATGTCGGGCCGCCCCGCCACCTCGCAGAACTTGGCGAACTGGCCGTCGTTGCCGACCGCCAGGATGATGTGCTGCGGCTGCCCGTGTTCGTCGGGTGCGACCTCGAACACCTGATACGGCACGATGTTCGCGTGGGCATTGCCGGCGCGGCCCGGCACCTTGCCCTCTTCGCGCCCACGCACCAGGTAGTTGGCGCCCAGGTTGGCCAGCATGGCGACCTGG
>PNMF01000148.1 GCA_013823485.1 Comamonadaceae bacterium | reverse complement strand
TGATGCTGGACGAACCCACCGAGGGCATCCAGCCGAACATCATCAAGGACATCGGCCGCGTCATCCGCATGCTGGCCGACCGGGGCGACATGGCCATCGTGCTGGTCGAGCAGTACTACGACTTTGCCGAGGCGCTGGCCGACCGTTATGTGGTCATGGAGCGCGGCGAGGTGGTGGCCAGCGGGCCGGGCAGCGAGATGTCCACCCGGGGCGTGCGCCAGATGATCGCCATCTGAGCCAGCGGCGGACTCAGCCCACCGTGGCTTCGTCCAGCAGGCCGGGTCGGGACGGGGTGCGGAAGCCCGAGGGCATGGCCACGCCGCCGGACTCGACCTCCCGGCTCTCGCCCAGCCGGGGTGGCCGGGCGCGGTAGCGTTCGCGCAGGTCGTCCACCTGCACCTGCAGTTCGTCGGCATCCGGTATGCGGTCGCGGTAGCGGACCAGCAGCTGGTGCGCCGACTCCAGCAGCTTCGCATTGAGGGTGCGGGTGCCGTCGGCCAGCAGCTGCAGCGCGGTGCTGCGGGGGTCGCCCTTGAGCGTCATGCGCATCGCGTCTTCGGTCATCTTGAGAATGCGCGCATGGCCTTCACGCAGGATGGCGATCCAGGCGTCAGGGCCGCCCCGGGCCGCACCGGCCAGCAGCTCGCTGAGCGATCGGCCGGTGCCGAAACGCAAGGCCAGGGCTTCCACCACCGTCTCGGCGTCGGGCGGGGGCGAACCGGCCTTGTGCAGCCGGGCCATCAGACCCAGCAGGTTGCAGGCGGCTTCGAAGTCGAAGGCCGGGTCGGTGACCATGGCCGACAGGCGCTTCACCGTGTCCACCGCCACCTGGGGCTGCTTGTTCTGCAGCGCGTTGAGCGCGGTCACGACCTCCAGCAGGGCCTGCGGCCGTTCCGGCTCGAAAGCGCGGTCGCGCAGGCGGGTCATGTGTTCCACGCAGGACAGCAGGCCCCGGTGGTCGTTGTTGTCCAGCCGGGCAAAGGCCAGCAGCACCAGTGCCTGAGGGTCGAACAGCTTGCTCTCCAGCCCGGTGCGGGTGGCGCGGTCGAGCTTTTCGAGACCCACGCCCCGGTCGCCGGCATAGAAGGCCAGCGTGCCGTGCTTGAGCAGCCGGGTGATGGACGAGGGCGTGAGCCGGGTCGCCATCTCGAAGGTGGACAGCGCGTTCTCCAGCTGGCCGAGCTCGAACTGGGCGCGGCCCATCACGTCGTAGGCATCGGCATAGCCGTCATCGTCGCTGATGAGCGACTGCAGGGTGTTCAGGGCACGCGCGGGCTGGCCGCCCTCGATCTGGGCGCGGGCCACCCCCAGGCGGGCCCAGGGCAGGGTCTTGGCCTCGATCACCGCCTCGTAGAGCTGGCGCGCGTCGTCGATGGCGCCGCTGCGCAGCATCAGCTCGGCGCCGATGCGCGCGGCATACAGCCAGTAGGGCTGGCGGGTCTCGAAGCGCTGCAGGCAGAGCTGCGAGGCGGTGTCGAAGTCCTGCCGGTCGATGGCACTGAAGATGTCCTGCAGCGCCCGCTTGCGCTGCCGCGCCTGCAGGATGCGTTCGTGCAGCCGGGCGGCGGTGTGCGGCTTGAGCAGGTAGGCGTCCAGCGCCGACTCGGCCGCTTCGGCCACCTTGCTGTAGGTGGCCTCGGCGGTGAGCATGATGAACACCGTGTAGAAGGGCAGGATCTGGTTGCGCCGAAGGTCGTCCAGCAGTTCCTGGCCGGAGCTGCTGTCGCGGTCGAATTCCTGTTCGCACACCACCACGTCGAAGCGGGCGGCTTCGAGCTTGCGGCGTGCGTCGTGCAGCCGCGAGCATTGCACCACGTTGCCCAGACCGAGCTCGCGCAGCTGTGCCACCAGGATCGAGCGCGACTGGGGGTTGCCCTCGATGACCAGGGCACTGGCTTCGTGCAGCGGAAGGGGTGCGGCAGGCTGGATGAACATGCGGATGGCGCCCTGCCGCAGGATGCAGCTGGGCCAAACTGCATTCTGGAGGCCGTGTGCGGCCCACCATGGCCGGAAAAGACGGCAGGAAAGCCCGGAATTCCGGGCTTAGATGCGCCAGATGCGGGGCGCCTCGGTGGCCAGGCCCCAGGCGGCTGCCCGCCAGGGCGCCCACACCGCCTGGAACACCGCCATCAGCGGCTCGACCAGTGCGGCCGTGGCCCGCACCACCACCATGTTCGGGTTGGGCGACGTGGCGGCCACCCGCACCGCGCCGCTGTCGGGCAGCACGGCCCGCGCGACCTCCAGCAGGCGCTCGGTGCGCTCACGGCCCAGCGGCTGGCCGCTGGCCAGCCACAGGCTGCCCAGGCAACGCTGGCCGTCCAGCCCCACCGGGCTGTTCAGCAGTCGGGTGTCGGCCGCGTCGATCAGCGACTGCTCCACCCACAGGCCATGCACCGAGAGTTTCTGGGCGATGCAGCCATGGTCGAAGGCCTGGCCGGCGGCCGGCAGGCCCAGGGCGCACACATCCCAGCCGATCAGTTCGGCGTCGCCCTGCAGCACCATCTCGACCTGGTTCAACGCATCGCAACCGGGGTAGGCCAGGGTTTCCAGGGGCACCCACTCCAGCCGGGCGCCCGGCTGCAGGTCCAGCCGCACCCGCTGCGCCGCCAGCCCGGCCTCGCTGCGGTAGAAGCGGGTGGCGCCGGGCGTGGAGAGCAGGGCGTGCGCACCGGGCTGCACCGTCACCGCGATGTCCAGCGTGTCGCCGCCCACCAGCCCGGCCGGCGGATGCACCAGCACGTTGTGGCAGATGGCGTCACCTTCCGGGTACAGGCTCTTGAGCACCCGCAGCGGACCGCTGTGCGCGTGCTGCAGCACGGTGCGACCCTGCTGCAGCGTGTAGTCGAGATCGAGGCGGGCCTGCCAGGGCATGCGGTTCAGTCGCTCAAGTTTCAGTCGCTCAGAAATGGCGACCGGCAGCCGCCAGCGCGGTCATGTTGAGCACCCGGCGCACGGTGGCGGCCGGGGTCAGGATGTGCACCGTGCGCGCCGCACCCATCAGGATCGGGCCCACCGTCACGCCGCCGCTGGTGGTGGTCTTGAGCACGTTGTAGAGGATGTTGGCGGCATCCAGGTTGGGGCAGACCAGCAGGTTGGCCGAGCCGGTGAGCGTGCCGTCGGCCAGGTAGGCGGCGCGGATTTCGGGCTGCAGCGCGGCGTCGCCGTGCAGCTCGCCGTCGCACTCGATCTCGGGATGGGCGGCCACGAACAGGTCGCGGGCCCGGGCCATCTTGCGGGCCGAGGCGCGCTTGCTGGAGCCGTAGCTGGAGTGCGACAGGAAGGCCACCTTGGGCGGCAGGCCGAAGCGCTGCACCTCCTGCGCGGCCATCCAGGCGATCTCGGCCAGCTCTTCGGCGGTCGGGTCTTCATTGACGTAGGTGTCGGTCACGAACACCGGGCCGCGGTCGGTCATGAGGGCGTTGACGGCCGCGTACTCGGCCACACCCTCGGCCTTGCCCAGGATGTTGTCGATGCGCTCCAGGTGCGTCATGTAGTTGCCCACCAGGCCGCAGATCAGGGCGTCGGCATCACCCAGCGACAGCATCAGCGAGCCGATGATGGTGTTGGAGCGGCGCACGGCGGCCTTGGCCACCTCGGGCGTGGCGCCCTGGCGCTTCATGAGCTGGTGGTAGTGCTCCCAGTACTGGCGGAAGCGCGGATCGTCCTCGGGGTTCACGTTCTCCACGTCCACCCCCAGGCGCATGCGCAGGCCGGCCTTCTCGATGCGGGCCGCGATCACGGCCGGGCGGCCGATCAGGATCGGGCGGGCCAGCTGGTCGTCGATGGCCAGCTGTGCGGCGCGCAGCGCGCGCTCGTCTTCACCGTCGGCGTAGGCCACCCGCTTGCGGTCGGCCTGCACCGCCTTGGCGGCGTTGAATACCGGCTGCATCAGGATGCCGGTCTGGTACACGAAGCGGCCGAGCTGCTGGCGGTAGGCGTCCATGTCGGCGATAGGCCGCGTGGCCACACCCGACTCGGCGGCGGCCTGGGCCACGGCCGGCGCAATGCGCAGGATCAGGCGCGAATCGAACGGCTTGGGAATCAGGTACTCGGGGCCGAAGGACAGGTCCTGCCCGGCGTAGGCGCTGGCCACTTCCTCGCTGGTCTCGCTCTTGACCAGGTCGGCGATCTGGCGCACGCAGGCCAGCTTCATGGCCTCGGTGATGCGGGTGGCGCCGCAGTCCAGCGCGCCCCGGAAGATGTACGGGAAGCACAGGACATTGTTGACCTGGTTCGGGTAGTCGCTGCGGCCGGTGGCAATGATGCAGTCCGGCCGCACCGCCTTGGCCAGCTCCGGGCGGATCTCCGGCTCCGGGTTGGCCAGCGCCAGGATGATGGGCTGGCGCGCCATGGTCTTGACCATCTCGGCGGTCAGGACGCCGGGCGCGGAGCAGCCCAGGAACACGTCGGCGCCGTTGACCGCGTCGGCCAGGGTGCGCTTGTCGGTGGTCTGCGCATAGCGCTGCTTGGACTCGTCCAGCCCGCCCGGGCGGCCCTGGTAGATGACGCCCTTGGAGTCGCACACGAAGATGCGGTCGCGGCTCACGCCCAGGCCCACCATCACGTCCAGGCAGGCAATGGCCGCTGCGCCCGCGCCCGACACCGCCACCGTCACCTCGCCGATGGCCTTGCCCACCAGCTCCAGGCCGTTGAGCAGGGCGGCCGCGCTGATGATGGCGGTGCCGTGCTGGTCGTCGTGGAACACCGGAATGTTCATGCGCTCGCGCAGCTTCTTCTCGATGTAGAAGCACTCCGGCGCCTTGATGTCTTCCAGGTTGATGCCGCCCAGCGTGGGTTCGAGCGCCGCAATGATCTCGATCAGCTTGTCCGGGTCTTTTTCGGCGAGCTCGATGTCGAACACGTCGATGCCGGCGAACTTCTTGAACAGGCAGCCCTTGCCCTCCATCACCGGCTTGCTGGCCAGCGGACCGATGTCGCCCAGGCCCAGCACCGCGGTGCCGTTGGTGACCACACCCACCAGGTTCCCCCGGCTGGTGTAGTCGGCCGCCAGCTTGGGGTCGGCCTCGATGGCCAGACACGGGTAGGCGACGCCGGGCGAATAGGCCAGCGACAGGTCGCGCTGGTTGGACAGCGGTTTGGTCGGGGTGACCGAAATCTTCCCGTGGCGTGGGGCGCGGTGGTATTCGAGCGCGGCGTCGCGCAGGGCTTGTTCGGCGGGTGTCATGGTTTGTCTCCGGTCGGCGGGGGCAGTGGCCCGGAAGGGGCCAGGAAAGGGGCCATCAAGGGGCCGTAAAAGGGGTCGATTGTGCCCCGCCCGCCAACTTCCCCCGGTCCGCTCAGGCATGAAAAAACCCGCCAGGGGGCGGGTTCGGATGGGTTCGGGCGGGGAGCCCGGCAGGCTCACTTCCGGCGCTGGCCTTCGGTCAGGGTGTCGAGCTGGAAGCGGCCGCTCTTGTCCCACAGCCACACATCGGTGTAGGTCACGCGGCCCATGCGCACCGGCGCCGGGAAGGGCGCGGCCGAACGCACGGTGCGCTCGATCTCGCGCATCACCTCGGGCACGTGGCTGGGGGCCCGCATCCAGCTCAGGTTGCGCACATTGCCCAGGTGGTCGACCTCCACCTGCAGCACGCCCACCGCGTGCATCAGGGGCGGCAGCTGGCCCTGGTAGATGCGTTCGCTGTTGAGCTTGTAGATGTGCTGGGCGCCGTCCTTGCGGTATTCCAGCGGCGAGCTGGCCTGGGAAATCAGCTTGGGCTGGGGGGCAGCCACCGCCGGTGGTGGCGGGGGAGGGGGCGGCGGAGGCGGGGGCGGCGCCGGGGGCAGGGGGGCCGCGCAGGAAGCCAGCAGGACGGCGGTGGCCGCGCCGAGCCAGCCCCAGGGGCGACGGATCGGGGCGCGACCCGTGGCCGGCTGGGCGGGAAGGGGCGCAGGTGAGATGTCTTTCATGGGGCAACCTCGCAAGGGCAGATGGGCTCCGAACGCACAACGCGCCGGAGTTTAGGGCCGAACCGGTGTGGTCCTGACGGAGTTATCACGCAAACCTTCGGTTGCGAACACGGCTTACCTCCGGAAACAGGTCTGTGGCCGACCTGCGCCACGCGCCTTGCCGTTCATTCTCTCTTCGCCTTCCGTCTGTCGCCGTGGGGCCATGGGTTCTGCGGTACCCTCGCCCGAAGTTCGTTCGTCCCAACCCGTTTCAGATTCCCATCAGCATGAAAACGCA
>PNMF01000147.1 GCA_013823485.1 Comamonadaceae bacterium | reverse complement strand
CCGCAGAATGGCCGCCTGGTTGGCGTCGTTGATGCGCTTGGCGTCCTGCTCCTGCGCCTCGGCGGCCAGCCGCTGCGCTTCGGCCACCAGCTGGCGCTGACGGCTGTCCTGCAGCTGCACATAGGCCAGGCCGGCAGCGCAGAGCAGCGCAAAGGTGGCCGAGATCAGCAGTGCCGCGAATTCGGTACCACCCAGGCCGGAGCGCGACGACAGGCTCTCCTGCAGCTGCTGCAGGCCCAGCCGCAGCGGCTCGCTCTCGTTGACGATGCCCACCTGGGCTTCACGGGCCGACACCAGGCCCTGCAGGTTGCCCAGAATGGCGCCGGCCTCGGTCCGGGTCTGCTCGTAACGATCAAGCAGCGCGTTCAGACGTTCCTTGACCTGCTCGTCGCTGGCCGGGCGCAGACGAAGCTCCTCGCTGCCCTTGAGCAGACCCTCGGAGATCTCCTTGAAGGTGTTGAGGTCCTTGCCCAGCAGGAACACGGCCTCCGGGCTGACGCCTTCGGCGGTCAGGAATTCGTTGGCCGACTTGCCGATGCGCTGGGTCAGCATCACCAGCTGACCGGCGGCCGAAATCTCGGCGGCCGGAGCGTTCTGCTGCAGCTTGAGCGAGGAGATGGTTTCGGCGATTTCCAGCAGGTCGGAAGATTCGCGGTTGACCGTGCGGAGGGCGTTGCCAACCTGGGTCAGGATGGCCTGTTGACCCAGCACCGTCCGGGCATTGGCCTCGGCCTGATCCACCTTGGGCAGCAGGGTATCGAGCTGGGCGCTGTATTCGGCGCTCAGGGCATCGATGGCGAGTTCGCCATCGCCCTGCTTCAGACCGCGGACACTGCGCGTGAGGACACTGATGCTGTCTTGCACCTCGGCAAAGGCGGACGGGCTGCCCACCAGCGCCTGCGAAACGCTCTTGGCCAGGCGCTGCGACTGCATCAGGGCCTGACCGCTGGTGGCCACCTGCTGACCGATCTTTTCGGTCTGGCTCAGCACGAAGAAGGTGATGGCGCCCAGCACCACGAGGCCGAAGGCAAGCAGCACCGCCAGGGTGCGCTGGTGCTGCTCTGCAGGGCGGCGACCCAGCAGCGGAACGGAGACCAGCCCCCCGGCGGCGAGCAGCTGCTCGTCGTCGGAGCCCAGATCGACCGCGCCGAAACCGGGGTCCTCGCTGGGCGCCAGCCGGGCCGCGGCGAGCTCGGCCACGTCCTGATCGGTCACGGAAGACAGGTCAGGCTCGTCAGCCGGTTTTCTCTTGAACAGACCCTGAAAACGGTCAAGCGCAGCCATGTAATCACCTTCCCTCAGATAAAACGGATGACGTTGTGCGGGTGAACAGCGGCCGCTCAGGCGGCAATGGAGAGGAATCCAGGTTCGCTGACCAGCTGTTGCAGGTCGATTTCCTGCCACCGCTGCCCCTGGCTGTCGACCAGGGCGCGGGTGATGAACGGGGGGTCTTCGGTGCTGCGGTCCTCGATGGCCGAGAACTGGCCGGGACTGCGCAACCCCAGAAGGCGGTCGATCCACAGCACGGCATTGAGGCCGAGTGCTGCGTGAAGGCTGATGAGGCGGGACTCGGAGGTGGTGCGCTCGCTGGCGTCGGCCGGCGCGGCCAGACCCATCAGCTGCGCCAGATCGACCACACCGTTCAGGCCCCCCCGCAGGTTGGCCACGCCGACAAACCAGCCCTTGGTGTAAGGCACACGCTGCACGGGCGCGACCGGAAAGATTTCGCCCGACTGCACCAGCGGCAGCAGGAAACGGCGACCACCCGATTCAATGGCGAGCCAGGTGGCGGCAACGGCCTCGGAGCGGGCCACCGACAGACGCTGCGCCAGCCTTTCCTGCAACTCCTTGAGCGACTGTCGTTTGGCCATGCTGGGCGTGATTGCGTTGGGATGTCAGGTCTTGGGGTTGTCGCCCTTGGCGATGGCGGCGATCTTGGACAGCAGCTCGTCGGCATTCACCGGCTTGGTCACGTAGTCACGTGCGCCCTGCCGCATGCCCCACACCCGGTCGGTTTCCAGGCTCTTGCTGGTGCACATGATGATGGGGATGTGCGAATACTTCGGGTCCTTGCTGATGGCCCGGGTGGCTTGGTAGCCATTCTGGTTGGGCATCACGACATCCATCAGGATGAGGTCCGGCTTTTCCGCCTCAAGCTGACCAAAGGCAGCCTCGGCGTTCTCGGCGGTACATACCGTGTAGCCATTTTTTCCCAGCAGATCCGACAGGAACATCAGTTCGGTCTTGGAGTCGTCCACGACGAGGATCTTCCGAATGGGCGTCGGTGCAGTGGCCATCAAGCAACTCCGGTGAGGTTGGACCCGAACTGCTGCACCGCTTGCAGCAGCTGGTCCTTGGTGAAAGGTTTGGTGAGGTAGTCCTGGGAGCCCACCATGCGGCCCCGCGCCTTGTCGAACACGCCGTCCTTGGACGAGAGCATGACGACCGGGATGCCGGCAAACCGGGCATTGCGCTTGATGATGGCGCAGGTCTGGTAGCCGTCGAGCCGCGGCATGAGGATGTCGCAGAAGATGAGATCGGGCTGGCTGTCGTTGATCTTGGCCAGGGCATCGAAACCGTCCTCGGCGAGCAACACTTCATGACCACCCTGCTTGAGGAAGATCTCCGCGCTGCGGCGGATGGTGTTGCTGTCGTCGACGACGAGGACCTTCAGGGGCGCTGCATTGCTCACGGTGTGCGGACTCCCGGGTAATGGACCGTCAGGACTGGATCGGGCCGGATCGCGCGATGGTAACTAGGCTCTCGGTGGCGATGTTAGCGGGATAGCCCGACCAATCCGGGTCTGCCTGTGGCATGCCGACTACAGGTCAGATCTGGACCATTTCAAAGTCTTCCTTGCGTGCACCGCATTCCGGACAGGTCCAGTTCATGGGGACGTCGGCCCAGGCTGTTCCGGCTGCAATGCCGTGTTCGGGAGCGCCGGCGGCCTCGTCGTAGATCCAGCCGCAGATCAGGCACATCCAGGTCTTGTTGTCGGTCATATGGTCAGAAGCCCTATCGTAGAATGGCGCGATTGTATCGAGGCATTTCATGCAGCCTTGCCCGGGAAATTCCGATACACGGCCGCTGATTCCGGGTGAATGGACAGCCTCCCGGTGAACGCGAACCCCCTGCCGGACGCACGTTGCCCGCCATGCCCGAAATCCCCCCCGACTCCAGCACCGGTCCGAACCGCGATCTCCGACTTGGCGAGGGGCCGGCGTCGCTGCCCTGCGTGCTGGTCTTCAATGCCAATGACCCCAGCGGTGCCGGCGGACTGAGCGCCGACCTGACCGCCATGAGCAGTGCGTCGGTGCATGTGCTGTCGGTGGTCACTGGCGCTTATGTCCGCGACACCAGCGAGGTGCACGACCACATCGCCTTCGACGAAGAGGCCGTGGTCGACCAGGCCCGATGCGCCCTTGAAGACATGCCGGTGCAGGCCTTCAAGGTCGGTTTCGTGGGCACGCCGGAAAACCTCAGCGCGATTGCCGGCATCACCAGCGACTACACCGAGGTGCCGGTGATCGCCTACATGCCCGACCTCTCCTGGTGGGACGAAATGGCCATCGACACCTACCTCGATGCCTTCACCGAACTGCTGCTGCCCCAGACCACCGTGCTGGTGGGCAATCACAGCACGCTGTCCCGCTGGCTGCTGCCGGAATGGGAAGGCGACCGCCCGCCGAACGCGCGCGAGATCGCCCGGGCGGCGGCCGTGCACGGGGTGCCCTACACCCTGGTGACCGGCTTCAACGCCGCCGACCAGCACCTGGAAAGCCACCTGGCCTCGCCGGAGACGGTGCTGGCCAGCGCCCGCTTCGAGCGCTTCGAGGCCACCTTCACCGGCGCCGGAGACACCCTTTCGGCAGCGCTGTGCGCCCTGATCGGTGGCGGAGCCGACCTGCAGGCGGCCTGCGCCGAGGCCCTGACCTACCTCGACCAGTGCCTGGACGCCGGCTTCCAGCCCGGCATGGGGCATGCCGTGCCCGACCGGCTGTTCTGGGCCCACGACGACGAACCCGAAGAAGGCGCTGAAGCCGATGCCGGCGACACCGGCAGCGACAGTTCCCTGGACGCCGACGACTTCCCCCTCGACACCACCCGCCACTGATCCCGCCCGACACCACCACCATGACCGACCGCAACCAGATCCTGTTCGACCGTGCCAAGACCCTGATTCCCGGGGGCGTGAACTCCCCGGTGCGCGCCTTCCGCGCGGTGGGCGGCACGCCCCGTTTCGTGCAACGGGCGCAGGGCGCCTATTTCTGGGACGCCAACGACCGCCGCTACATCGACTACATCGGCTCCTGGGGCCCGATGATCCTGGGCCACGGCCATCCGGCGGTGATCGAGGCGGTGCAGAAAGCGGTGCTGGAAGGCTTCTCGTACGGTGCGCCCACCGAGCGCGAGGTGGAGCTGGCCCAGGCCATCATCGACATCGTGCCCAGCATCGAGATGGTCCGGCTGGTGTCTTCCGGCACCGAAGCCGGCATGAGCGCGATCCGGCTGGCGCGCGGCGCCACCGGCCGCAAGAAGATCATCAAGTTCAACGGCTGCTATCACGGCCATGCCGACGCGTTGCTGGTCAAGGCCGGCTCAGGCCTGGCCACCTTCGGCCACCCGACCAGCTCCGGCGTGCCGCCCGAGGTGGTGCAGCACACGCTGGTGCTGGAGTACAACGACGTCGCCCAGCTGGAAGAGGCCTTTGCCGAGCACGGCAACGACATCGCCTGCCTGATGATCGAGCCGATTGCCGGCAACATGAACTTCGTGCGCGCCAGCGTGCCCTTCGTCAAGCGCTGCCGCGAGCTGTGCACCCAGCACGGCGCGCTGCTGGCCTTCGACGAGGTCATGACCGGCTTCCGGGTCGCCCTGGGTGGCGCGCAGAGCGTCTATGCCAAGTTGATTCCCGGCTTCGAGCCGGACATGACGGTGATGGGCAAGGTGATCGGCGGCGGCATGCCGCTGGCCGCCTTCGGCGCCAAGCGCGCCGTCATGGAACAGCTGGCACCGCTGGGCGGCGTCTACCAGGCCGGCACGCTCTCCGGCAACCCGGTGGCCACTGCCTGCGGTCTGGCCACGCTGGCCGAGATCCGCAAGCCCGGCTTCTACGAAGCGCTGGGGCAGCGCACCCGTTCGCTGGTCGACGGCCTGAAGGCCGCCGCCGACGCCGAAGGTGTGCCGTTCTGCGGCGACAGCGAGGGCGGCATGTTCGGCTTCTTCCTGATGTCCGAACTGCCGCAAAACTACCCCACCGTCATGACCACCGACGGCGCGAAGTTCAACACCCTGTTCCACGGCCTGCTGGACCGGGGCGTCTACATCGCCCCGGCGCTGTACGAGGCCGGCTTCGTCAGCGCGGCCCACACCGAACAGGACATCGCGGACACCGTGTCGGCTGCTCGCGAGATCTTCCGGCAGCTCAGTGCCTGAAGTGGCGAACGCCTGAGAAGACCATGACCACGCCGCGCTCGTCCGCGGCGTCGATCACTTCCTGGTCGCGCATCGAGCCGCCCGGCTGGATGACGCAGGTGGCACCGGCATCCACCACCACATCCAGGCCGTCGCGGAACGGGAAGAAGGCATCGCTGGCCACCGCCGTGCCCTGCAGCGTCAGCTTCGCATGGCCGGCCTTGATGCTGGCGATGCGGGCCGAGTCGAGCCGGCTCATCTGGCCGGCGCCCACGCCCATGGTCATGCCGTCCTTGCAGAAGACGATGGCGTTGCTCTTGACGAACTTGGCCACTTTCCAGGCGAACATCAGGTCGTCGAGCTGCTGTTCGGTCGGCTGCAGCTTGGTCACCACCTTCAGGTCGGCGCGCTGCAGCACATGGTTGTCGGCGCTCTGGATGAGCAGGCCGGAGCCGATGCGCTTGATGTCGCTGAGGTTCAGGCCACGCTCCCAGGCGGTGGCACCACCCGGCGGCAGCGCGATCTCCAGCACCCGCACATTCACCTTGGCCTTGAACACCTCCAGGGCCTCGGCCGAATAGCCGGGCGCCATCAGCACCTCGACGAACTGCTTGCTCACCGCTTCGGCGGCGGCTTTGTCGAGCGGGCGGTTGAAGGCAATGATGCCGCCGAAGGCGCTGGTCGGGTCGGTCTGGAAGGCCTTGCTGTAGGCCTCCAGCGGGTGTGCGCCCACGGCGACGCCACAGGGGTTGGCGTGTTTGACGATGACGCACGCAGGCGCGTCAAACGACTTGACGCATTCCCACGCCGCATCGGCGTCGGCGA
>PNMF01000146.1 GCA_013823485.1 Comamonadaceae bacterium | reverse complement strand
CCGGCCGACGCCGCTGCCGACGACACCGCCGAGGCCGACGACGACGAGGCCCTGGCCACCCCGATCGCCCTGGCCATCGACGTCAACGAGACCGACAACCCGGCGCCCGCCGCCGGGTCGTCCGAGAACGGATAATCCGGCGCGTGAAAAACACCGGCATGTCACGGCTGCGCAACCTCACCACCCTGCAGTGGGCGCTGGCGTTTTCGCTGCTGGTGCACGCTGCGCTGCTCACCATCCGCTTCGTCAATCCTGAGGCCATCGAACGGACCTTCAAGGACACGCCGCTCGAGGTGATCCTGGTCAATGCCCGCAGCGACCAGCAGCCCGAGAAGGCCGCCGCCCTGGCGCAGGCCTCGCTGGCCGGCGGTGGCGAGGCCGAACGCGGCCGCGCCACCTCGCCGCTGCCCTCCTCGGCCACGGCCCGCCTGGGCGACTCGGCGGAAGACGACGCCCGGCGCATCGAGGCGCTGAAGGAGCAGCAGAACCGCATGCTCGCCCAGGTCCGCAAGGCCCTGGCCACCCTGCCGCCGCCCGACCCCCGGGCCACGGCCAACACCAGCGAGGCCCAGGACCGCGAAGAACGCCGCAAGGCCCTGGTCAAGGCACTGGCCGAGATCGAGAAGCGCATCAACGAAGAGAACGCACGGCCCAAGAAGCGTTACATCAGCCCCTCCACCCGCGAGGTGGTCTATGCCGTCTATTACGACGAACTGCGCCGGCGCATCGAGGAACGTGGCACCACCCAGTTCCCCGAGGCCGACGGCCGCAAGCTCTACGGTGAGCTGACCATGATCATCACGGTCAATCACACCGGGCAGGTGCTGGGCACCGAGATCGTTCAGGGCTCCGGCCTACCGCTGCTGGACCGGCGGGCCCAGGCCATCGTGCGGGCCCTGTCGTTCGGCAGCTTCTCGTCCGCCATGCGCCAGCAGGCCGACCAGATCGTGGTGGTCTCGCGCTTCCGGTTCACCCGCGAGGACGGGCTGCAGACGCAGCTGTCCTCCCAGTGAAGGAGCCCCCGGGTGCGGGCGTTCGGACGCTGGCTGCTGTGGCTCATGCTGGCCGGGCTGGCCCTGCAGCTGGCCTTTCTGGGCCGCATCGCGTTCATGGCCTGGGCCGATCCGCACAGCACCGCGTTCCAGCGCTCCGAGGCCTGGCGCGTGGCGCACGAAAGCCTGCAGGGCAGCAACTCCTGGAGCTGGAAACAGCAATGGGTGCCCATGGAACAGATCAGCCCGAACCTGCAGCGGGCGGTCATCGCCTCGGAAGACGCCGGCTTCACCGAGCACGGCGGGGTCGACTGGGAAGCCATCCAGACCGCCTGGCAGAAGAACGAGCGCCGCATCGCCCAGGCCGAGCAGCGGGCGGCGCGCAACCCGGAACGGCCGGTGCGCGGTCCCAAGATCGTCGGCGGCTCCACCATCACCCAGCAGCTGGCCAAGAACCTGCTGCTCTCCGGCGAACGCCAGCTGCTGCGCAAGGGCCAGGAACTGGTGCTCGCCCTCATGCTGGAGGCCCTGCTGAGCAAGCAGCGCATCCTGGAGATCTACCTCAACAGCGTCGAGTGGGGCGAGGGCATTTTCGGTGCCGAGGCCGCGGCACAGCACTATTTCCGCAAGCCGGCCAGCCGGCTGACGGCCTATGAAGCGGCACGGCTGGCGGTGATGCTGCCCAGCCCGCGCTTTTTCGAGACACGGCAGGGCTCGGCCTACCTGGCGCGGCGCGCCGGCACCATCGTCGCGCGCATGAACGCGGTGAGCCTGCCATGAGGCTGGCCGCCACCGCCATGGGCTATGCGCTGCTGGCCGTGGTGCGGGTGCTCACCGGCGCGCAGGCGCGCTGGCACGGCTGCCCGCCCAAGGCCGAACAGCGCATCTACTTCGCCAACCACCAGAGCCATGCCGATCTGGTGCTCATCTGGGCCGCGCTGCCGCAGGAGCTGCGCAGCATCACCCGGCCGATTGCCGCGCGCGACTACTGGACCGCGTCCCGGCTGAAGCAGTGGATCACCACCGAGGTGTTCAACGCGGTGTATGTGGAGCGCGAACGCAAGGGCGATGAAGACCCGCTGCAGCCCCTGATGCACGCGCTGGACAGCGGCGACTCGCTGATCCTGTTTCCCGAGGGCACGCGCGGCTTCGAGGAAGACCCGCAACCCTTCAAGAGCGGCCTGTACAACCTGGCGCTGCGCTTTCCCGATGTGGTGCTGGTGCCGACCTGGATCCACAACGTGCAGCGGGTCATGCCCAAGGGCGAGGTGGTGCCGGTGCCGGTGCTGTGCTCGGTGACTTTCGGCGAACCGCTGAAGCTCGGCCCCGATGAACCGCGCGCCGACTTCCTGGCCCGCGCGCGCCTGGCCGTCATGGCCCTGAGGGAGGTCTGAGATGGGCAGCTTCGTGCGCAGCCTCACCCCGGGCCAGCAGGTCAGCCTGCTGTTCGTGGCGGTGTTCGGCCTGCTGGCGCTGGCCACCGTGGTGCAGGTGCTGCTGTCGCTGCGCGAGCGGTCGGGGCAGGACATCGATGCCGACGCCGCCCGCCTGCGCCATCAGCGCCAGCTCGACAACCAGTCGCTGCTGCGCACCTCCTGGATCATGGCCCTGGTGTTCTGGGTCGGCTGGGCGACCGGACCCCGCGTGGCCATCGTGCTGTTCGGGCTGGTCTCGTTTTTCGTGCTGCGCGAGTTCATCAGCCTCTCGCCGACCCGGCGGGGTGACCACCGCAGCCTGGTGCTGGCCTTCTTCGTGGTGCTGCCGGTGCAGTACGCCCTGGTCTGGACCGGCCAGGTCGCCCTGTTCACCGTGTTCATTCCGGTCTATGTGTTCCTGGCCATCCCGGTGGTGAGCGCCCTGCGCAACGACCCGCACCTCTTCCTCGAGCGCAACGCCAAGCTGCAGTGGGGCATCATGGTCTGTGTGTACGGCCTGAGCCATGTGCCGGCCCTGCTGCTGCTGGAGTTTCCGGGCTGGCGGGGCAACACCGCGTTCCTGGTGTTCTTCCTGGTGCTGGTGGTGCAGACCTGCATGCTGGTGCAGCACCTGGCCGCACGCGGGCTGCGGCGGCCGGTGGCCCCGGCCATCAGCGACAGCTTTCACTGGCGCAGCTGGGGCATGGGCCTGCTGGCGGGCGGTCTGCTGGGCGCCCTGCTGGCCGGCCTGACACCGTTCAAGCCACTGCCCGCGCTCGCCATGGCCCTGGTCGCCTGCGTGGCCGGCACCCTGGGCCATGTGGTCATGAAGGCCATCAAGCGCGACCGTGGCGTCACCCACTGGGGCGGCGCCAGCCGGTCGGTCACCGGCGCGGCCGGCCTGCTGGACCGGGTGGACGCCCTGTGCCTGGCCGCCCCGGTGTTCTTCCATTCGGTGCGCTGGACCTTCCAGCTCTGACACCCCCACAGCCCACGGCGAGGCACCCCATGCGCATCCTCGGCATCGACCCCGGCCTGCAGTGCACCGGCTTCGGCGTGATCGACGTCGACGGTCCGCGCCTGCACTACGTGGCCAGCGGCACCATCACCACCAGCCCGCGCGACGGCGCCCTGCTGCCGGGCCGCCTGAAGGTGCTGTTCGACGGCATCACCGAGGTGGTGGGCCGCTACCAGCCGCAGGTGGCGGCCTGCGAGATCGTGTTCGTCAACGTCAACCCCCAGGCCACGCTGCTGCTCGGCCAGGCGCGGGGCGCCTGCCTGACCGCGCTGGTGGTGAACGACCTGCCGGTGGCCGAATACACCGCCCTGCAGTTGAAGAAGGCGGTCGTGGGCTACGGCCGCGCCACCAAGGAACAGATGCAGGCCATGGTGCAGCGCCTGCTGGCCCTGCCCGGCCAGCCCGGCAAGGACGCCGCCGATGCCCTGGGCCTGGCCATCACCCACGCCCAGGTCAGCCGCACCACCGAGGCCATCAACCGCGTGGCGCCGCTGAGGGCGCGCACGCATGCGGCTTACAAGGATGGGCGGAGTTATTGAGCCGTGTTGATTGCACCCAAACGCTGCTCCAGCCCGGCCAACCATTGATCCATCTCCTGGGCATTCGCCGCCAAGTTGTCGGCCTCCATCATTGTCGATCTCATCTCGAGAGGCAACTCGAAAGGATTGCCAGGAAACTTCGTCAAAACGTCAATGACGCCCACAAGGTCATCGGTGGTCCATTCTGCGGGTTGTTTTTCACGCATCCGCTGCAGGAGTTTCTGCAGAACCTTTTGTCCCGCGACGGTGAGTTTGTACTTCCCGTCACCATCGAATTTCCCCCAGGCATGCGTGGGATCAGCTGACTTGTCCGCAGGCTCTTTCCCATTGCTCACAGCTTTGCCCTTCAGGACCAACTTAATTTCACTGACAACCTCTGCTGTCTTTCTGCGCACTGTCTCGCCGGGTCCCTGCATTTTGATGGCCTTCGACGTTTTGGTTGTCTTCTCCTCGGGTTTTGGGCTTGTCAGGGAATAAAGAACGTTCTGGTCAGCAGCATCCTTGAGCGCCTTTTCCAATCTCTCAGCAGCTGTATCCAAGACCCTGGTGTACGCACTCGGCGAACCCTTGGGTTCATCAGCGCTGCTGGCTGACCCGGTTTGCGAAGAATCCTCTGTAGAGCTTCGGGTTTTCAGCGGCACGGTGAAGGAGTGGCTTGTGCCCTTCTGTTGGGCAGTTTCCATCTTCTTTTCTTGCACTTGATTGCGGATGTTGATCAGATCATCGATATGGCTGGCATCGTTTGTGTCATCCCCGGACTCTTCGGCGCTGACGTCCGCGGTGGTGCTGCGCTTGGTGGTTGTGTGTTTCGATGTCGATTCGCTGTTTGATGCTGGCCGCAGCTCATGCGCCTCGGCGGAAGAGGTGGACGTCAAATCGGCAGCTAGGGCCTGTTGTCTCAATGCGTGGATAAACGCCAGCTGCGCGACCCGAGCATCTTCCCCGTGGGCAGAAGCCCAACCGTGCATCAACTGGTCAACGGCGGCATCGTCCTTGACGATTTGCCACTGGGAGTTGATGTGTTGCACCGAAGCATCCAGGTAGGTCCTGAATGTGTGGGGATCGGCCGCGGACTGGGCCGTAAGGCAGACGCCCCCGGTCACCATGATCTGATCGAACAGCCATGCGGCCATGGCTTCGCTCTGCGGGGCCGAGTGGCCGGCAGCCTGCAACTTGGTCTTGAGGAAGATCTTCAGGGCAGCCACCGGATCGTCCTCACCGGTACGGTCGGGAGAAACAAGCCAGTTGTGCAGCGCAGTTCTTTCGAGGCCCAGCCCTTGCTGGAGGCCTCTCAGGTCGTCGCCCAACATCTCGGTTGCCTTCTCCTCAAGGCGGCGTTGCGCCCCAGGAAAGTCCGGCGGGTCCTTGCTGAGCAGGGTCTGGGCGCCCCGCAAGTGCTGTTCCGTCGCGATCAAACCATGACCGTATTCAACCAGGGCGGCCTTGAGGCGGGGAGCACCCATGAGCGTCCCCGCCCCCGCAACGGGAGGTTCCACTTGGGTGTCAGGGGTTTGCGTGCGGGGCTTGTTCTGGCCTCTGCTTTTTTTGGACGGCGTCTGGCTGGCTTCCTCCCTCAGCGAGGTTTCGATTCCGCTCGTGCTCGACCCCTGGTCTTCAATGTCCGTGTGCTTGCCCCTGACCCGATCCACCACTGCCTGGCCTGCGCGCCCCGCCAGCTTGAACCCTTCTCTGAACAACCCGTGCATGTCTGCCCCCGATTCGATGCCCGCCAGGCCGGGTCCGACACGGACCCGTGAAACGACCTGTCAGCGGGAATGGCAGTGGGTGGCGCGTGGGTGGTCTGGGTTGCAGCCGCCGGTCGGCGGTGAGGGAAAGAGTGGCTGCAGCCGCCAGGCGTGCGTCCGGCCGTGCCGGACGGCGGGTCGGTTCAGACCAGCCGTTCGAGGATGAGCACGCCGAAGAAGCCGAGGGCGGCCAGCACGGTCCACTTGAGGATGACCAGACCCCATTGCCGGTAGCGGGCCTGGCCGGTGCCGATGTAGAAGGCAAAGCAGACGCCGGCCGCCAGCAGCAGCAACATGACGGTCCAGCGGAACAGCAGCATGGTGGGGCCTGGCGGAGCGGGTTTACCAGGCCGGGGCCAGCTGGGCGAAGCCGGCCGGGGCTTCGCGGTCGCGGTCGAAGCTGACCACTTCGTAGGCGTCGGGCTGGGCCAGCAGGGCGCGCAGCAGCTGGTTGTTCATGGCGTGGCCGCTGCGGAAGGCGGTGTAGGCCGCCAGCAGGGGTTTGCCGACGATGTAGAGGTCGCCCATGGCGTCCAGG
>PNMF01000145.1 GCA_013823485.1 Comamonadaceae bacterium | reverse complement strand
TCGAATCCGGCACGGCCGGCCTGCATGTGCCCACCGGCGAGGTGCGCGACTTTCCCACCAACACCAGCGACGCGCTCACCAGCGGCGGCACCTTTGCCATTGCCGGCGCAGTGCAGCGCATGGTGGAGAACCTGCGCCGCCAGTGCGGTGCGGAGCCGGTGTGCTACATGACCGGCGGTGCCGGCTGGAAGATGGCGCCCAGCATGTCGACCGAGGTCGAGCTGGTGGAAAGCCTCATCTTCGACGGCCTGCTGGAGATCGCCAGCCGCCGGCTCAGCCTGTCCTGAGCGGCCGGCGTCAGTCGGACTCGCCCCAGGGCAGCATCAGGGTCAGGGTGAGCAGGCGCTGGAACTCCGGCGTGAAGCGGTCGACGATCGCCTGCGGGTCGGGGCACAGGCCGGTGTCGGCGATGCAGCCGAACTGCACCCCGCCGCCGTAGCTCAGGATGGACACGCCCAGGCCCACGGTTCCGGTCTGGGGCACCCAGAACATGGTCTGCTCCAGCGTGCTGCCGCACACCTGGAGCTTGCTGGCCGGGCCGGGCACGTTGGTCATGACCGCGGTGGTCTTGCGGCCGAACAGGCTGAGCATGGCCTCCTGCGCCGGCTTGACCAGCAGGCCGGCCACCGACAGCAGGCCGAAGGTGAGCAGCGGCTGCAGGCTGCCTTTGAGCTCGCTCATGCGCCGCTTCACCGCAAACAGCCGCTCCAGCGGGTGCTCGGTGCCGATCGGCAGCAGCAGCGGCACCAGCCCGAAACGGTTGCCCAGTTTCCAGGCGTCTTCCATGGGACGCAGGTTGACCGGCACCATGGCCCGGATCTCGTGCCCGTCGGGTCGGTCGCCCTGATCGCGCAGGTAGTGGCCGATGGCGCCGGCCACACAGGCCAGCAGCACGTCGTTGACCGAACAATGGAAGGCGCGGCCGATGGCCTTGACCTCGTCCAGCGGCACCGGCTCGCACCAGGCCACGCGCTTGGCGCCCGCGGGCTGGCCCTTGAGGCGGGTCGGCGAGTCGTCGGGCATCAGGGCCAGCGCGGCCAGATCGCTGGCCAGCTGGCCGCCCAGGCGGGCCATTTCCAGGGCCTGGTCCAAGGCCTTGTCCATCGAGCCGCCGAGACCCTTCTGCGGTTCGGCCAGCAGGGCCAGCGATTTCGCGGCACCGCCGCCGGCGGCCTCCAGCGCGCGCGCGGCGATGTCGCCGAACGGCCGGATCAGGCTGTCCGCGACCCAGTCCTCCGCGCCTTCGCGCAGCGGCTTGCGGCGGCTGCGGGCCGGCCCGCCGCTGCGCTGCGGCGGCAGGGCGCCACCGTCGACCAGACTCATCATCACGCTGATGAGGGCAATGCCGTCGGCGATGCAGTGGTGGATGCGCGCGATCAGCGCCGAGCCGCCGTCGTGCTGTTCGACCAGCTCGAAGTGCCACAGCGGATGCTTCGGGTCCAGCGGCTGCATGGCCAGGACCGCCACCCGGTCCTGCAGGGCCTGCTGCGCGGTCTGGCCCTTGCGGCGGCGCAGCGGCCGGCTCTGCAGGTGGCGCTCGAGGCGGAAGTCGGGGTCGTCGCTCCAGGTGGCGCCGGCGGCGTCCTCGCGGGCCACCTGGACGAAGCGCCGGTAGGGCAGCAGGCGCTCGCGCACCCGCTGCATCAGCGCGTTGCGGTCGATGGCCGGGCGCAGGATCCAGACGCCGACGATCATCATCAGGTTCGACGGCGAGTCCATGCGCAGCCAGGCGGTGTCGACCTTGCTCATGCGCTCGCCGCCGAGGCCCAGTGTGCTGGTCAGCGCCTCTTTGACAGCGGCCACGCGTTGCTCCATGGGGGCTCCCGTTTTCTGGATGGGGTTCTCTAAGGTGGCGCCGATTGTGCAAGCCGCACGGCCCGTAAGATACGAGGACACACCCTTACCCGCAGGAGACCCCATGTCCGATCTGACCGCCCGCTTCAACGCCGCCGTGGCGAATTCCAAGAACCTGAGCGAGCGCCCCGACAACGCCACGCTGCTCAAGATCTACGCGCTCTACAAGCAGGCCACTGCCGGCGACAACGCCGACAAGAAGCCGGGTTTCGGCGACATGGTCGGCCGCGCCAAGTGGGACGCCTGGAACGGCCTGAAGGGCACCTCGGCCGATGACGCCATGCAGCAGTACATCGACCTGATCGAGGGCCTGAGCTGAGCCCCCGGGCGCGGCATCAGCCCTTTTTCTTGCGGCCGGCCGGCTTGGCGCCGGCAGCCAGCAGCGCATCGAGGTTCTTGACGATCTCGTCCTCGATGCGGTCCTTGAAGGCACCCAGCAGGAAGCCCAGCTTCGCGTCCAGCTCGAACCGGTCGCCGGTGACCTTCAGGCAGCCACTCACCCCGGAGCGGGTGAACTGCACTTCGTCGCCGTCATCCCCTTCTTCGTAGGTGCAGCTCATGTCGAACTCGGCTTCGGCCTGTTCGGCCCATTTCCAGGCCAGCTTGCGTGCGGCCGGCAGGCCCAGCTGGTGGTCTCGTTCGATGCGGATGTCGGCCATGGCGTTTCGGTGAGGTGTGGAAGGTTTCAGGGCGGTCCGTCGTCGGCGGCGTTCAGTGCCACCCGGCCCTGCATCAGCTGCTGCAGCGCGGCGCGGCGTTCGGCCTTGGGCTGGCGGGCCAGTTGCCGGACGGCATCATAAAACCGGGTCCAGTTGCTGCCCTGCTGTTCAAACAGCGCCAGGAAGCCGGAGACCAGGTCGTCGTAGGCCGCCTGGCCGCCCAGGCCGGCGTTGTTGGCCCGGGCCACCCAGGCGTCGTAGCCGGGCCAGCCACCCCATTGCCCGCGCAGGGCGGCGTAGCGCTGGCGCAGGCTGTCCATCACCGCGGTCTTGCGGGCCTGGCGCTCTGCGTCGTCGAGGGCGGTGTCGGCATAGACCTGCTGCAGCTGCTGGCGGATGTCGCGGGTGAGGGCGCGGAACTCGCGGCGGCGCCGGTCGAACGCGGCGTACTCGGCGCGGGCGGCCTCGCTGGCGCGGGTAGCCATCCAGCGTTCGCCGCCCAGGCGTTCGACGGCGGTGGCGAATGATTCATTGAAGGGCGTGTCGTCGGCGGCGTACACCACCTGGTGCGCCAGTTCGTGGAACAGCAGCCGGGCCACCTCGCCCTCGGGGTAGTGGATGAAGGTGTTGAGCACCGGGTCGCCGCCGGCCCAGTTCATCCAGCCCAGGGTGGAGTAGGCCGGTACCGGCTGCACCTGCACCTCCAGCTCGGGCGGCAGGCTGGCGGCAAAGGCGCGCGCGTCGGCCTCGTCGAAATAGCCCCGGTAGGTCACGCAGCCCGCCACCGGAAAGCACCACTGCTCCAGCTGCAGCGAGAACTTCGGTGCGGCCACCACATTGAACACGGCGGCGCGGCGGCCGAGGTCGGCATAGCGGTGGTAGCTGGCGTTGTCCGGCAGACCGAGTTCCTGCACCGCGAATTCGCGCATCTCGCGCACCCGCTCCAGCCGGGGGCGCAGGGGCGCCGGTGTGGCCGGGTCGGCCAGCCATTCATCGATGGGGCGTGCCGCGGCCATGAGCCGCAGGTGGCCGGTGACCGACTGCCAGTAGTAGCCCGGCCCCGGCGCATGGCTGGCGCAGCCGCTGCCCAGTGCGGCCAGCAGCAGGGCGGCCGGCATGGCCCACCGGGCCGCTGCCCGCCGGCCCGCCATCAGGCGGCCTCGCCGACCCGGGCCACCTCGACCAGGCAGTCGTAGAAGGTGGGGCCGCGCCCGAGGTCGGTCAGGCGCTGGCTGGTGACTTCGTTGACGTTGGTGCCGTCCGGCCCCAGCTTGCGCCACCAGATGCCCAGGCCGTTGACCACGCCGTGGCGCGCGCGCTGGCCCACCTTCACCCGGCAACGGTACTCGCCGCGGTCGTTGAAGACCCGCACCATGTCGCCGTCGGCAATGCCGCGCGCGCCGGCATCAGCCGGGTGCATTTCCAGCACCGGCTGGCCTTCGATGTCGCGCAGGCTCTGCACATTGACGAAGCTGGAATTGAGGAAGTTGCGGGCTGGCGGCGAGATCATGGCCAGCGGGAACCGGACCGACGATCCGGCCGGTTCGTGGTTGGGCAGGTGGTCGGGCAGGCCGTCCAGCCCCTGTGCCTGGAGCCGGGCGCTGACGAATTCGCAGCGGCCCGACGGGGTGGGGAAGTCGCCGTCCGCGTAAGGCGCATCCGGCAGTTGCAGGGTGGCAAAACCCTGGTCGAGCAGCTGCTGGAAGTCGATCACGTCGGGGCGGAAGGCCATGCGGCACAGGGCTTCGTCGTCGTCGTCGAAGCAGGGTTCGGTGAAGCCCATGCGCCGGGCCAGCGCCCGGAACACGTCGGTGTTGGTGCGCGACTGGCCCACCGGTGCAATGGCCGGGCGGTTGAGCAGCACATCGGTGTGGCCGTAGCTGGTGTGGATGTCCCAGTGTTCGAGCTGGGTGGTGGCCGGCAGCAGGATGTCGGCGTGGTCGGCGGTGTCGGTGCGGAAGTGCTCCAGCACCACGGTGAAAAGATCGTCGCGCGCAAAGCCGCGCACCACCTTGCCCGACTCGGGCGCCACCGCCACCGGGTTGCTGTTGTAGACCACCACCGCCTCGATCCTGGGTCCGAAGGTGGGCGAAGCCTCGCGCAGCAGGTCGTCGCCGATGGTGCTCATGTTGATGGTGCGGGGCTGCCGGCCCGCCAGCAGGTCCGGCCGCTGCAGCGCGGCGCGCTCGACCGGGAACTGCCCGGAGCTGGACAGCAGCACGCCGCCGGCCGCCTGCCGCCAGGCCCCCACCAGCGCCGGCAGGCAGGCCACGGCGCGCACCGCGTTGCCGCCGCCGCGCACCCGCTGCATGCCGTAGTTCAGGCGGATGGCCGCCGGCCGCGTGGTGCCGTAGGCGCGGGCCAGGTCGATGATCTGCTGCACCGGCACGTCGCACACCTCGGCGGCGCGCTCGGGGGGCCACTGCAGGGCCCGCTCGCGCAGGGCCTCGAAGCCCAGGGTGTGGTCGCGGATGTAGTCGTGGTCCAGCCAGTCGTGGGTGATGAGCTGGTGCATGAGCGCCAGGGCCAGCGCGGCATCGGTGCCGGGCCGCAGGGCGATGTGTTCGTGGCACTTCTCGGCGGTCTCGGTGCGGCGCGGGTCGATGCAGACCAGCCGCGCGCCGTCGCGCTTGGCCTGCTGCGCCAGCTTCCAGAAGTGCAGGTTGCTGCCGATCGAGTTGCTGCCCCAGATGACGATCAGCTTCGCCTGCGCGAAGTGTTCGACCTTCATGCCCACCTTGGCGCCCAGGGTCTGCACCAGGCCTTCGCCGCCGGCAGCGGCGCAGATGGTGCGGTCCAGCAGGGAGGCGCCCAGGCGGTGGAAAAAGCGCGCCGCCATCGACTCGCCCTGCACCAGGCCCATGGTGCCGGCGTAGCTGTAGGGCAGGATGGCCTGCGGGTCGCGGGCGGCGATGTCGCCCAGCCGGCGGGCGATGGTGTCCAGTGCCTCGTCCCATGAGATGGGCTCGAACTGGCCGCTGCCCTTGGGGCCGGTCCGGCGCATGGGCTGCAGCAGGCGTTCGGGGTGGTGGGTGCGTTCGGCGTAGCGCGACACCTTGGTGCACAGAACGCCGTCGGTGTGGCGGTGGGCCGGGTTGCCGTGCACCTTCACGGCCACGCCGTTCTCGACCGTGGTGACCAGGGCGCAGGTGTCGGGGCAGTCGTGCGGGCAGGCGCCGCGCACGGTAACAACATCGGGGGACATGTCGGCGGTGGATCGGGGTAGGGAAAACGCGTCCGGGTGTGGTCCGGGCGCCGCGTGCCGGGTCAGGATATCAGGACAAGCGGCGGCTTCCGATACCTTCCCCTGTACAGTCGAGCCACCGGGCTCAGACCCGGATGTTTGACCCCCGGAGCAGAGGAACCCCTGGCTGGCTGGAACCGCGGGCCTGGCGGTTCGAGCGCTGCCTTTGATGGAGAGACTACATGCGATTGCCGTTGCTTCCCTCACTCGCCCTGGCCCTTGCGACCGCCCTGTCGGTGGTCGCGCCACCGGCCCTGGCGCAAGC
Source organism: Comamonadaceae bacterium (assembly GCA_013823485.1). Lineage (GTDB taxonomy): Bacteria > Pseudomonadota > Gammaproteobacteria > Burkholderiales > Burkholderiaceae_C > Hydrogenophaga. The sequence goes on along the minus strand of PNMF01000145.1, from coordinate 243 downwards.
GCCTGCGGCCCAGCCGATCCGCCTGGGTCTGATCCTGCCGCTCACCGGCGGATCGGCCGACATGGGCAACAGCGCCCGGGTGGGCGCCCAGGTGGCGGTGGAAGAGATCAACGCCGTGGGCGGTTATCTGGGTCGCAAGCTGGAGCTGGTGATCCGCGATGACCAGGCCAACAACGACATGGGCCTGGCCCATGCCGAGGAGCTGGTGCTGAAGGAAAAGGTGACGGCCACCATCGGCTTCTG
>PNMF01000144.1 GCA_013823485.1 Comamonadaceae bacterium | reverse complement strand
GCGCAGCTCGTCCTGCACCACCACCTCGGGCAGCACGGTGAGCCAGCCGCTGTCGCGGGCGATCAGGCGCAGCATGGCCATGTCGTCCACCTCGGCCCGCAGGCGCGGGCGCACACCGGCCGCCAGGCACAACGCATCGAACTGCGCCCGCAGCGCATGGCGCGGCCCGGGCAGCGCCACCTCCAGACCGTCCAGATCCTCCGGCAGGCGCAGGCTGCGGCCTGACCACGCGCCGGCCGGCCCCACCAGCGATATTGCCTGGCTGCCCAGAAAACGGCAGTGCACCGGGCGGTCCGGGTTGGTGGCCACCGGCTCGTTGGCCAGCACCACATCGAGCTGATGGCGGGCCAGCCGGTCCAGCAGATCTTCCAGCAGGCCGGATTCGAGCGTCAGCACCACGCCCGGGTCGGCCAGCAGCGGCCGTATCCATTGCTGCTGGTAGTTGCGCGACAGCGTGGCCACGCTGCCCACGCGCAGCCGGGTCATGCCCTCCACCCGGCCCTGCAGCCGGCCCAGCATTTCCTGGCCAAGGCCAAAGATGTTCTCGGCATAGGACAGCACCATCTGCCCGGTGGCGGTCAGCACCAGCCGCCGCCCCTGGCGCTCGAACAGCGCCTCGCCCAGCCGTTCTTCGAGCTGCCGGATCTGGGCCGACAGCGCCGACTGCGACACATGCATCTCCTGTGCGGCCCGGGTCAGGTGGCCGATCTTGGCGACGCGCCAGAAATAGAACAGGTGGTGGAAGTTGAACTGGTCGAGCTTCATCGTTCTTTTATACCGAACAGTAGATTCTGAAGAATGAATTTTACAGAATGAAAACCGCTGGGCACCATCCCGGGCATTCCGAACCACGACGGCCACGACCGCCGCAGGACCCCCGACATGAACCACCTCGACCCGCTGCTCACCACCTTCATGCCCGCCGTGGCGGTGGCCCCCGCGCTGCTCATGCTGCTGGCCATGCTGGTGCCGATGCGCCAGCGCAGCGGCGATCCGCTCACCCCGCACGCCGGCTGGCCGCTGCTGCGCCGGCTGGGCCTGCTGGCGGTGGCTTTCAGCGCCCTGCCGGTGCTGCTGCACGCCACCGGCCTGGCCCGGCCGGCACACACCGAGGTGCTGTCGCCGTGGCTGGCCAGCACGCCCTGGGCCGCCTGGATGGCGCTGCTGGTGCAGTGGCTCGGCACCGTGATCGCGGCCTTCTCGGCCCGCTACCTGCAGGGCGAACGCCGGCAGGGCCGTTATGTGAGCGCGCTGGCGGGTGTGCTGGCCTCGGTCCACACCCTGCTGCTGGCCGACCACTGGTGGGTGCTGATCGCTGCCTGGGCGCTGGTGGGGGTGGCCCTGCAACAGTTGCTGGTGTTCTACCCCGAGCGGCCCTTTGCCCTGCTGGCCGCCCACAAGAAGCGTCTGGCCGACCGGCTGGCCGACATCCTGCTGCTGGCGGCCGCTGCGCTGGCCTGGTCGGCCGTGGGCAGCGGCCACCTGCCCGACCTGTGGGCGCACCTGGCGCAGCACGGCGCCGGCCCGGCCCTGCAGGCCAGCGCGGTCTGTCTGGCCCTGGCGGTGGTGCTGCGCACCGCCCTGCTGCCGGTGCACGGCTGGCTGATCCAGGTGATGGAGGCACCCACGCCGGTGTCGGCCCTGCTGCACGCCGGTGTGGTGAACCTGGGCGGCTTCGTGCTGATCCGCTTCTCCCCGCTGCTGGACGCCGCACCGCTGGCCCGCTGGCTGCTGGTGGCGGTGGGCCTGACCACCGCGCTGCTGGCCGGTCTGGTCATGCTCACCCGCATCAGCGTGAAGGTGCGGCTGGCCTGGTCGACCGTGGCCCAGATGGGTTTCATGGTGATGGAGTGCGGCCTGGGCCTGTACACCCTGGCCGCCCTGCACCTGCTGGGCCACTCGCTTTACAAGGCGCACGCCTTCCTGTCGGCCTCCGGCGTGGTGCGCGACGCCCGGCTGCAGCGCCTGAACACGCCGCACACCGGCGTGCAGGGCTGGAGCCTGCTGCTGGCGCCGGCGCTGGCCGCTGCGGTGCTGGCCGGTGTGCTGGGCGCCATCGCACAGCTGATCCCGCTGCTGGTCGGGCCTGAGGCAGCCGCCACCGCCTGGCCCTGGTGGTGGAGCGGTGTGCTGGCGCTGGCCTGGGCGCCGCTGCTGTGGCTGCCCCGGCTGGAGGCCCGGCCGGCATCGCCCGGTGGCTGGCGCCTGCTGGCCGGCGTGGTGGCCATCGCCGGCCTCTCGGCCCTGGCCTTCCTGGCCCACGCCCTGCCGCTGGGCACCACCGACCGGCCCGACCCTGCGCTGGGCCTGGTGGCCCTGGCCGGCATGGGCCTGATGTACCTGGCGCTGGCCGGCCTGCAGTGGCGTGCCCGGTGGCTGGAGGGCTGGCGGCGCTGGAGCTACGCCGGCTTCTATGTGGACGAGTTCTACACACGCCTGACCCTGCGCCTGTGGCCGACCGACTGGGCTCCGCCCCGCTCCGGCCCGCTGGCGCACGCCGGCAGCAGCGACCCCCACTGACACCACCCGCGAACACCCCACTTCACCGGAGCCACTTCATGGACGTCACCGACACCCCCGCACGGCCCCAGCCCACCCTGCCGACCCCGGACCAGGCCCTGATCGACCAGGCCTGCGACCGCGCCTGTGCCGCCATTGCCCCGGCCTGGCCGCTGGACCGGTCCATCGCGGTCAACCCGCACTGGGGCCGGGTCGACCGCCCGGTGCTGGAGGTGGCCGCCCGCATGGCGGTGCTGGGCGGCATCCGGGTGTTTCCGTCGCGTCGGCAGTTCCGCCAGGCCTGGCAGGAAGCACGCCTGACCGAGGCCGACCTGCAGGCCGCGATCGACGAACTGGGCGCCGAAGCGGGCCACCTCACCCCCGCCGACTGCCTGGACGCGCTGGACACCGACACCCTGCCGCCGCAGCTGCCGCTGCTGATCGACGTGCTGGACGACGACCCCCGCCGCCACACCCGGCTGGCCTGGCGCCAAGCCATCACCCACCAGGTCAGCCAGACCTGCGCCGCCTTCTTCGACCGCCAGCAGGCCGACTGGCACCCCGACCGGCCCCACGACCTCTACACCTTCTGGCGCGACACGCTGGTGCACGACCACGGCATCGGCGTGCTCATGGGCCTGCCCGACCTGGGCCGCCGGCTCGACAGCCTGCCGGCCACCCGGGCCGATGCCGAACGCTGGGTGCTGCAGCGGCTGGGCCTGCCGCCAGCGGTGTGGGCCGATTACCTGGAGTCGGTGCTGCTGACCGTGAACGGCTGGGCCTCCTGGTGTGCCTATGTGGGCTGGGAAGCCCGCCTGGCCGGCGGCAGCGACGGCAGCCTGCGCGACCTGCTGGCCATCCGGCTGGCCTGGGGCGCCATCCTGCTGGACGACCGCGACCATGCCGACACCCGCCGCGCCTTCGCCGCCCTGCAGGCCGACTGGGGCCGGGCCACCCGGCGCCTGCAGCAGGCCCGCGAGGCCCTGCGCCCCGATCTGGTCTGGCAGCGCGCCCTGGAGGTGGCCTACCAGCGCACGCTGGTGCAGCGCCTGGCGGTCCCCGGCCCGGCTCCCGCCACCCCGGAGCCGGACGTCGCGGTGCAGGCGGCGTTCTGCATCGACGTTCGCTCCGAGCCGCTGCGCCGCGCCCTGGAGGCCACCTGGCCCGCCATCCAGACGCTGGGCTTTGCCGGCTTCTTCGGCGTGCCGGCGGCCTACACCCCGCTGGGCACCGGGGCGCGCCGGCCCCAGCTGCCGGGCCTGCTGGCCCCGGCCATGGAAGTCACCGACCGCGTCGACGGCGACCAGGACCCGCAGGCAGCCCAGGCCCGGCAGCGCCGGCTGGCCATGGCCGATGCCTGGCAGGCCAGCACGCGGTGGCCGGCGGCGGCCTTCTCGTTCGTGGAGGTGGCCGGGGCGGGCTATCTGGGCCGGCTGGTCAACTGGCTGCGCCCGGGTGCCAGCGAGCGCCCGCGCGACGACCTGCATGGGCTGCCGGCGCGCTACCGGCCGGTGTGCCGCCCGGCGCTGGCCGGGGTCGATCTGGACGGCCGCATCGGCCTGGCCCGCAAGGTGCTGCAGGCCATGGGGCTGGTGTCCGGCTTTGCACCGCTGGTGCTGCTGGTCGGCCATGGCAGCCAGAGCGAGAACAATGCCCACGCCGCCGCGCTGGACTGCGGTGCCTGCTGCGGCCAGACCGGCGAAGTCAATGCCCGGGTGCTGGCCCGGGTGCTCAACGAACCGGCGGTGCGCCAGGGTCTGGAGCGGGACGGCCTGAGCATCCCCGCCGGCACCGCCTTCGTGCCGGCGCTGCACAACACCACCACCGACGAGATCGAGGTGTTCGACATCGACACCCTGCCCGAGGCCGCCCGCACCGCCTGGGAACGCCTGAAGCCGGTGCTGGCGCAGGCCGGCGACCAGGTGCGGCGCGAACGCGCGGTGAAGCTGGGCCTGGACCCGCGCGCCGGAGCCCAGGCGCTGCTGGCGCAGCTGCAGCGCCGCGCCAGCGACGGCGCACAGACCCGGCCCGAATGGGGTCTGGCCGGCAATGCGGCTTTCCTGATCGCACCACGCCAGCGCAGCCGCCACGCGGTGCTGGACGGCCGCAGCTTCCTGCACGACTACGACGCCGCCAAGGACCCCGACGGCAGCGTGCTCGAACTGCTCATGACCGCCCCCATGCTGGTCACGCACTGGATCAACTGGCAGTACCACGCCTCCACCTGCGACCCGCAGCACCTGGGCAGCGGCAACAAGCTGCTGCACAACGTGGTGGGCGGCGACATCGGTGTGTTCGAGGGCAACGGCGGCGACCTGCGCATCGGCCTGTCGCTGCAGTCGCTGCACGACGGCCGCCGCTGGGTGCACGACCCGCTGCGCCTCACCGTGGTGATCGACGCGCCGGCCGCCTCCATCGACCGCATCGTGGAGCGGCACGCCATCGTGCGCCAGCTGCTGGACAACGGCTGGCTGCACCTGTGGCGCTTCGAGGGCGAAGGGTTCGAGCGCCGGGTGGCCGGCGGCGGCTGGCGGGCCCTCGCCTCAGACGGCGCCTGAGTCGCCGTCGAACTGCACCCGGTGGGTGTGCAGGGCCTCGAAGATGGGCGCGTCGTTGAAGCGGAACAGGTCGAGCGCGGCGTCCGCTCCCGCCTCGGCGCAGAACGGCACCCAGGACGGCACGACGAACATGTCGCCACGGGCCACCGCCCACTGCTGCTCGCCCACCCGCACCGTGCCCTGGCCCTCGAAGACCTGGAACACCGACGAACCCACCTCGCGCCAGGTCCGGGTGCGGCCACCGGCGCGCAGGCGGTGCATTTCGGTGCGGATGGTGGGCAGCACATCGCGCCCGCTGGTGGGGTTGGTGAAGCGCACCGCGGCATGGCCGTGGCTCAGCGTGACGGCATGGCCTTCGTCTTCCAGCGCCAGCTGCTCGGTCAGCGCCCGGTCGGTGTCGACCCAGCGGTAGGCCAGCAACGGCGTGGCCGGCAGGGCTTCGGTCTGCGAGACCGGCCGCAGACCCGGGTGGCCCCAGACCCGCTCGGAGCGGGAGCGCTCGGGCGTGGTCATTTCGGCCGGCGAGAGCTGGTGCCGCCCGAACTCGAAAAACTGCGATTCGGTGTAGTACGAGAACGGAATGTCCAGGCCGTCGATCCAGGCCATGGGCTCGGTGGCCGCGTTGTGGTGGGCATGCCAGTTCATGCCGGCCTGGGGCAGGAAGTCGCCGCGCGACATGCGCACCGCGTCGCCGCCGACCACGGTCCAGACGCCCTCGCCCTCGACCACGAAGCGGAAGGCGTGCTGCGAATGCCGGTGCTCGGGCGCGTTTTCGCCCGGCATCAGGTACTGGATTGCGGCCCACAGCGTGGGCGTGGCGTAGGGCTTGCCACCCAGAGACGGGTTGGCCAGCGCAATCGCCCGGCGCTCACCGCCCCGGCCCACCGGCACCAGCCGGCCGGCCTGGCTGGCCAGGTCCACCAGCCGGTCCCAGCGCCACAGGTGCGGCGACGCCTTGCTGCGCGGGTGCGGCGGCATCAGGTCGCCGATCTCGGTCCACAGCGGCACCAGCAGCTCCTGCTCGAAGCCGCGGTAGAGCTGCTCCAGCGCTGGCGAAGGTTCGGGCTGCCCGGGACCGGCCTGCATCTTCAGGCGGACCGGTGACAGGGCGGAGGCGTTCGACATGGCGGGGCTCCCGGTGGGTTCAGGCGTGGGCGATGTTCAGGGCGATCGTACCCACGCCAGCCACCCGGCCCTCGATGCGGTCGCCCGCCACCACCGCACCCACGCCCTCGGGCGTGCCGGTG
>PNMF01000143.1 GCA_013823485.1 Comamonadaceae bacterium | reverse complement strand
GGCGCCGTCGATGCTGGCGGCCTGGTAGTAGGCGTCCGGAATGCTGCGCAGACCGGCATAGGCCAGCAGCGCCACCAGCGGTGTCCAGTGCCACACATCCATGGCCAGCACGGTCCACCAGGCGTGGTCGGGGTTGCCGGTGTAGCTGTAATCGAAGCCGGCCTTCTCCAGGTAGTAGCCCAGCAGGCCGATGTCGGCGCGGCCGAAGATCTGCCAGATGGTGCCGACCACGTTCCAGGGAATCAGCAGCGACAGCGCCACGATGACCAGCACCGCCGAGGACTGCCAGCCGCGCGACGGCATGGACAGCGCCAGCGCGATGCCCAGCGGTATCTCGACCAGCAGCACCGCCAGCGAGAACTGGATCTGCCGCCACAGGGCCAGGTGCAGCTCCTCGTCGCGCATGACGGCCACGAACCACTCGGTGCCGACGAACACGCGGCGGTCGGGCGAGAAGATGTCCTGCACCGAGTAGTTCACCACCGTCATGAGCGGCAGCACGGCCGAGAAGGCCACGCACAGCACCACCGGCAGCACCAGCCACCAGGCTTTCTGGTTCACGGGTTTCAGGGTCTGGCTCACGGGATCAGCCTTTCGTCCTGGTAGAAGCAGGTGTGGGTGTCGATCAGGCGCAGGTGCACCGTGTCGCCCACGGCGGGTGCGTGGCGTTCGGCGGCCAGGCGCACCTTGAGGGTGTGGCCGCCGGCCTCGCAGGTCAGCATGGTGCTGGTGCCGATGTCCTGCACCCGGCTGACCCGCGCCGGCAGGGTGCCGGCCTCGCCGTCCAGGCCGAGGTCCAGGTACTCCGGGCGGATGCCCAGGCGCAGCGCGCCGGCCGGCAGGCTGCGTCCCGGCACCGGCAGCAGCCGGTCCAGCACGCGAACGCCCATGCCTTCGCCACTGGCCGGCAGGAAGTTCATGCCCGGCGAGCCGATGAAGTGGCCCACGAAGGTGTGCTCCGGGCGCTCGAACAAGGCCTCGGCGGTGCCGACCTGAACCGCCCGCCCGCGCGACATCACCACCACCTCGTCGGCAAAGGTGAGCGCCTCGATCTGGTCGTGCGTGACATAGATCAGGGTGAGCTTGAGCTCGTGGTGAATCTGCTTGAGCTTGCGCCGCAGCTGCCACTTGAGGTGCGGGTCGATCACGGTCAGCGGCTCGTCGAACAGCACGGCCGACACGTCCGGCCGCACCAGTCCGCGGCCGAGCGAGATCTTCTGCTTCTGGTCGGCCGAGAGGCCGGCGGCCCGCATGTCGAGCTGGTGGCTCATCTCCAGCATCTCGGCGATGCGGCCGACGCGCTCACGGATCTCGGCCGCCGGCACCCGGCGGTTCTTCAGCGGGAAGGCCAGGTTCTCGGCCACGGTCATGGTGTCGTAGATGACCGGGAACTGGAACACCTGGGCAATGTTGCGCTGCTGCGGCGTCTGACGGGTGACGTCGCGGCCGTCGAACTTCACCGCGCCCTGCGACGGCGTCAGCAGGCCCGACATGATGTTGAGCATGGTGGTCTTGCCGCAACCGGATGGTCCCAGCAGGGCATAGGCGCCGCCGTCGCGGAAGGCCATCTTCAGGGGCAGCAGCGCGTAGTCTTCGTCGCGCTGCGGATCGGCGCGGTAGGCGTGCGCCAGGTCGAGTTCGATCAGGGCCATCAGGCACGCCCTCCGCTGCGGTGGCGCTGCGCGGCCCGCAGCAGCGGTCCGGCGGCGTCGAACACGAATACCTGACGCGGGTCCAGGTGCAGGGTGAGCGCGGTGCCGAGGTCCAGGTTGTGCACGCCGGTGAGCTGGGCCACCAGCTCGCCCACCGGGCTGTGCAGGTGCACATAGGTGTCGGAGCCGGCGATTTCGGCCAGCTCCACCTGGCCCGCCAGCGCCAGGTCACCATCGCGCCGCTGCGGGCGCAAGGCGCCGGCGCGCACGCCCAGCACCAGCTGGCGCGGCGCGGCCGGCGGCAGGTCGACGGCCCACAGGGCGCCGCCGGGCAGCCGCACGCCGCCCTCCACCACCTCGGCGGGCAGCAGGTTCATGGGCGGGTCGCTGAAGGCGCGCGCCACGCGGATGCTCTGCGGCGCATGGAACACCTCGGCGGTGGGGCCGTACTGCAGCAGTTCGCCGGCGTCCATCACCGCGGTGTGGCCGCCCAGCAGCAAGGCCTCACCGGGTTCGGTGGTGGCATAGACGACGGTGGAATCGCCGCTGGCAAACAGCGCCGTCAGCTCGTCCCGCAGCTCTTCGCGCAGCTTGTAGTCCAGGTTCACCAGGGGCTCGTCGAGCAGCATCAGCGGCGCCCGCTTGGCCAGCGCACGGGCCAACGCCACACGCTGTTGCTGGCCACCGGAGAGTTCGGCCGGCAGGCGGTCGAGGAAGGGGTCGATGTGCAGCCGCTCGGCCAGTTCACGCACGCGGCGGTCGATGTCTTTTTCGCCCCGCAGCTTCAGCGGGGAGGCGATGTTCTGCGCCACCGTCATGGACGGGTAGTTGACGAACTGCTGGTAGACCATGGCCACGTTGCGCTCCCGGACCGAGGCCCGGGTGACGTCGCGGCCGTCGACGCTGACGCGGCCACTGCTGGCGCTGTCCAGCCCGGCCATGATGCGCATCAGACTGGTCTTGCCGGCCTGGGTGGCACCCAGCAGCACCGTGACCGCGCCGGGCACCAGCGACAGGCTCAGCGGGTAGAGGTGGACCTCGGGTCCGACCGTCTTGCCGACGTGTTCCAGGGAAAGTTGCATGGGAATGAAACGAAAAAAAAGCACCCGAGCGAAACGGGTCCGCTTTCGATTCGTGGATTCTATTGTTCGTTTATGTTCCTTTTTATTCGGTATTTACCCTGAAACCGGCTTTTGCGTTTTCCGATATGTTCGTGGCCCGGACCCAGTCGCCGCGCCCGCCATGAACCTCAACCCCCGCCACACCGCCCTGCTCGACGAGGTTCGCGCCCATGGGCCGCAGACCATCGAAGCCCTGTCCGAGCGCTTCGGCGTCACCCTGCAGACGGTCCGGCGCGACGTGCAGCGGCTGGCCGAGGCCGGCCTGCTGGCGCGCTTTCATGGCGGCGTGCGGCTGCCCAGCTCCACCACCGAAAACATCGCGTACCGCCAGCGCCAGGCCATGCAGGCCGACGCCAAGCAGGCCATCGCGCGTGCGGTGGCGGCGCGGGTGCCCAACGGCTGCTCGCTGATCCTCAACATCGGCACCACCATCGAGGCGGTGGCGCGCGGCCTGCTGCGGCACCGGGGCCTGCGGGTCATCACCAACAACCTGCACATCGCGTCGCTGCTGAGCGCCAACCCGGACTGCGAGGTGATCGTGGCCGGCGGCCAGGTGCGCGGCGCCGACCAGGGCATCGTGGGCGAGGCCACGGTCGACTTCATGCGGCAGTTCAAGGTCGACATCGGCCTGATCGGCATCAGCGGCATCGAGGCCGACGGCACCCTGCGCGATTACGACTACCGAGAGGTCAAGGTGGCCCGCACCATCGTGGCCCAGTCCCGCGAGGTGTGGCTGGCCGCCGACCACTCCAAGTTCAACCGGCCCGCCATGGTGGAGCTGGCGCGCCTGGACGAGCTCGACCTCTTCTTCACCGATCGGGCCCCGCCGGCCCCGTTCGACCACCTGCTGGCCCAGAGCCATGTGGAGTGCGTGGTGGCCGACACCGACGCCTCCTGACACCCCCTACCCTGCACACGGATTCCCGCATGAGCCACCTGCTTGCCCTCGACCAGGGCACCTCCAGTTCGCGCAGCATCGTCTTCGACCGCGACGGGCGCGTGGTCAGCATGGCGCAGCGCGAGTTCCGCCAGATCTACCCGCAGCCCGGCTGGGTGGAGCACGACCCGCGCGACCTCTGGACCACCCAGCTGGACACCGCCCGTGAAGCGCTGGATCAGGCCGGCCTGACGGCACGCGACATCCGGGCAGTCGGCATCACCAACCAGCGCGAGACCACGGTGGTGTGGAACCGGCACACCGGCGAGCCGGTCTACAACGCCATCGTCTGGCAGGACCGCCGCGCCGAGGACGCCTGCGCCCGACTGCGGGAAGCCGGCCACGAGGCCCGCGTGCAGGCCCTCACCGGGCTGCGCATCGACGCCTACTTCTCCGGCACCAAGCTGCAATGGATCCTGGACCGGGTGCCCGGCGCCCGCGCTGCGGCCGAACGCGGCGACCTGGCCTTCGGCACCGTCGACAGCTGGCTCATCTGGCAGCTCACCGGCGGACGGCGACATGTCACCGACCACAGCAACGCCGCCCGCACGCTGCTGTTCAACATCAACACCCGGCGCTGGGACGACGAGTTGCTGGGCCTGCTGAACATCCCGCGCTCGCTGATGCCCGAATCGCTGCCGTCGAGCGCCGATTTCGGCACGGTGGACGCGCAGTGGCTGGGCGGCGAACTGCCGATCGGCGGTGTGGCCGGCGACCAGCAGAGCGCCCTCTTCGGCCAGGCCTGCTTCCAGGCCGGCATGGCCAAGAACACCTACGGCACCGGCTGCTTCATGCTGATGCACACCGGCCAGCAGTTCCAGACCAGCCAGAACGGCCTGATCACGACCGCCTGCGCCCAGCCGCCCGGGCCGGCGCAGTACGCGCTGGAGGGCAGCGTGTTCATTGGAGGCGCCGTGGTCCAGTGGCTGCGCGACGGGCTGCGGGCCATCGAGTCCAGCAGCGAGGTGCAGGCGCTGGCCGAGAGCGTGCCGGATGCCGGCGGCGTGATGCTGGTGCCGGCCTTCACCGGCCTGGGCGCGCCGTACTGGCAGCCCGAGGCGCGCGGCAGCATCACCGGCCTGACGCGCGGCACCACCATGGCCCACATTGCGCGCGCGGCGCTGGAGAGCATCGCCTTCCAGAGCGCGGCGCTGCTGGACGCCATGAGCCGCGATGCGGTGGCCGCCGGCGGTGTGCCGGTCAGCGAATTGCGGGTGGACGGCGGTGCCTGCGTCAACGACCTGCTGATGCAGATCCAGGCCGACCTGCTGGGCATACCGGTGGTGCGACCGGCGGTCGTCGAGACCACGGCCCTGGGCGCCGCGTACCTGGCCGGCCTGCACTGCGGCCTGTATGGGGGGCTGGAAGAGCTGTCGGCCCAGTGGCGCGCCGAGCGGACCTTTCATCCGACGCTGTCCCGAAACGACGCCGCAGCCCGCATGGCGGCCTGGGAACACGCCGTGCGGCAGACCGTGGCCGCCTGAACGCGCTTGAGCGGCCTGCGTGCAAGCCACAATGCGGGCATGAACACCCGCACCCCACCCACCGACACCTCCCTCATCACTTTCGTTGGCGGCGGCAACATGGCCAGCGCCATCATCGGCGGCCTGCTGCACCAGGGCCACCCCGCCTCTGCACTGCAGGTGGTCGAACCCTGGGACGAACAGCGCGCCCGCCTCGCCCGGCAGTTCCCCGGCGTGACCCTGCATGTCGAGGCAGGGCCGGACATGCTGCCCTCCGACATGGTGATCTGGGCGGTGAAGCCCCAATCCTTCCGCGAAGCGGCCCTGGCCAGCGCAGCCTACCTGCCGGATGCCCTGCACCTGAGCGTGGCCGCCGGCATCACCACCGACAGCATGGCCAGCTGGCTGGGCACCGGCCGCATCGTGCGGGCCATGCCCAACACGCCGGCACTGGTCGGACTGGGCATGACCGGCCTGTTCGCCCGCGACGACGCCGGTGACGAAGACCGCACCCTGGTCGAGCAGGTGGTGCGCACCACCGGCGAGCTGGCCTGGGTGCCGGTCGAGCAGGACCTGGACGCCGTGACCGCCCTGTCCGGCTCGGGCCCGGCCTATGTCTTCTACTTCCTGGAGGCCATGCGCGACGCGGGCGAGAACATGGGCCTGTCGCCGGAACTGGCGCTGCAGCTGGCCACCGGCACCTTCATCGGCGCGGCGACCCTGGCGCAACGCTCCGACGATCCGCCGCAGATCCTGCGCGAGCGGGTCACCTCCAAGGGCGGAACCACCCACGCCGCCGTCACCACGCTGCAGGCAGCCAAGGTGAAGGAGTCGTTCGAGATGGCGCTGGAAGCAGCCCGCCGCCGGGCCGAAGAGCTGGGCCGCGAATACGGCGCCTGAGGGCGGCGCTTCAGGCCAGCACCAGCGCGGTGCCGGCGAACACGGTGAAGCCCAGCCAGTGGTTGGTGCGGAAGGCCCGGAAGCAGCCCTCGCGGCTGCGATCGGAGATCAGCCACACATGCCAGGCCACCTGGGCCAGGGCCACCAGCAGGGTCAGGCCCCAGACCCACGGCCGGATCTGGGCCTGCGGCCAGATCAGGGCCGTCCAGGCCGCCAGCCAGACCAGGTAGAACGCCGCAATCGCCGGCACATCGGCGCGGCCCAGGGTGATGGCCGAGGTCTTCATGCCG